>JAIRPY010000056.1 GCA_031256905.1 Spirochaetaceae bacterium | reverse complement strand
GAAACAAAGGAAATATGGATAAAACCAATGGAAAAAGGTGTTTATGGGAAAATCTTGGGGGATTATGATAACCCAGATTTTAATAATTACTATTTTGAAATAGAAACATTATAAGATATTGAGTACGGGTGGCACTGCATATAACAGGACTGTATATGTCGCCCGCTTAAGCGGGCTTGGCATAACCGGAACGTTATGCGCCATACCGCCCTAAATTTTTCTGAAAATTGTATAGAAATGACTTGATAAATACTCTAATATATGAAATAATGGGTTTAGGATATTTTATGAAGGCTTTTTTTAAGGTATTTTCTACCCTATCATTTTCATCTTTTCTTTTCATTGAGTATTATCGTACTTTATTAAAATATTACAATATAGATAATGAAGATTTATTAAATATTTTTGGTGAACCGATTTTCAAAGACACCTTTGGTATTTTTATTAACAATCTATCTGAACTCTTTGGCCCGTTATGGATATACCTATTAATTATAAATATAATCTGCCCAATTATATTATTTATTAAAAGTCAAAATAATTTATTTCAATATATGCAAGGGATAAAATTTGGTTTAATGCCTTTTTGGATATTAGATTTTTTCCTTACCCTCCCTTTTGCCGCTACGGTAACAGCGAACGCGATAATAGTTCCTTTTTTTTTACTGGCTCCAGGGGTCTTCATTTTTATGTCCTACCTTTTTTTACTTTATACTTCATTGCCAACTATATTGTTTTTAGTATATCTGAAAAAAACAAAGCAAATTAAATTACCAATGTTTATATTACATTTATTTTTACAACTATGTTTTTGTGTAGATATTGCCGGTACAATAATATTAGTAATAAAATATAAAAAGATAATGATTGAAAATAAAAGGGTGTAAGGGCGGTACTTCGCATAACCGAAACGTTAGGCGCAATGGCGGCTAAAGCCGCGAAGGTACGGCAGATGATCGATACCGCGGCGCGAACAGTTTCGGGACCGGGGGCATTATCACAAAACTTGACGCCGCGGAACGAGCGGTATCCTACGGCATCCCGATGATTCTCGCCCATGGCGGCCCCGAATACTGGGAAGCCCCAGCTTCGGGGACCGCGGCCGGAACCGCTTTTCCCGCTCAAGAACAACGTTAACGTCAGTAGTTTAACCAGGGCGCGCCTTCTGCCCGGGGACCGGTGACTTGATTAGTAATAGTACGAACTCCCCCAACGTAAGAGATGGTTTCGCTTAAAACATGGCGTCTGACAAATACGTTTACCTCGGGTCCGATGGTGGCATCGATATATTTTTTGTAATTCTGTCCGTCATCGGTCAAACCGGATAAAAACACGGCATGACCCTGCCGGTTTGCGTAAGCGGCGTTGGATTTTACTCCGGCGTTATTGCCGTAGATGGTTCCCCCGGTTTTGGAGAAGCTTCCCCCGGCATATTGCCATCCTCCGCCGGATATGTAGATGCCGCCCCCAAAGCCCTGCCCTGCTACGGTTAAACTGGAGATTTGGCTATTGCCGTGGATGCTTCCTCCGGACATGGTGAAAACTCCCCACGAGTTGACATATACGGCGCCGCCGCTTCCTAAGGTATTGGCATTGCCCTGGATATTTCCTTCAATTAGTTTGAAGGTTGCGTTTTGGCCGTAGCCTCCGCCGAAGATATGGACCAAGGGGTCCTCGTTGCCGGTTTTTCCTTCCAGAGAGGGTCCCCGGAGAATAACGGTTTGTTTTGCCCGGATATCGAGGAGCCGGCCGTTGGAACCGAGGCTGAGGGTCCCATCGCCGCGAAAGGATACGGTAAGGCCCGTAACCGTACCGAAGGTTCCTTGGTATGGAACCGGAGCGATACCGGTAACTCTGCCGCTTACGTTGACGATGTAATTTTTGTTGTTTCCCCCGGAAGCGATCAAACTTTTGGCGGAATTCCAAGTGGTCAGATTGGTAACGAAGAGTTCCGGTTCCAGGGTCCCTCCCGGGCCGAAGTCGATAGCGTTCATTTCCTCCGGGGTGAGGGGGCGAATTTCAGTTTCGGTCTCAGGCACAGGATCCGGGATGTTTTGTGGGCATCCGGTTACAGCCAGCGCGGTTAGAAGCAGAGCCGGGGCAAGGGAAGAAACATTTCTTCTAAT
Source organism: Spirochaetaceae bacterium (assembly GCA_031256905.1). Lineage (GTDB taxonomy): Bacteria > Spirochaetota > Spirochaetia > Treponematales > Breznakiellaceae > JAITHW01. The sequence goes on along the minus strand of JAIRPY010000056.1, from coordinate 7,566 downwards.
CGAAAAGAACGGAAAAGAACGGAACTTTTTTAGCATACCCGTTTTTCTGAAATTTGTCAATCATGGCGATTAACCTTCCTTATAAAAAAACATTGCCGTCTACAAAAACGGCATCCCTTACAGGACCTTTGTAAGGTATCATATTTCAAAACAATTCGTCAAGGCTTTCAAAAATATTTTAAAGAATTTTTCTAAAAAATATATTATAATATTACTTATGGAAACCTTGTATTTGCATTTGCCCCTTTTTCCGGGGAGGGGCTTCCGGCGGCGGGAGGGGCTTGAGAAAATACTTTTTCGGGCTATACTTTTTCCATGCGCGTTATAGCGGATTTACACATCCATTCGCCGTATTCCAGGGCGACCAGTCCGAAACTTACGCCGCCGTACCTCGACCGATGGGCGCAAATTAAGGGCTTGGATCTTCTGGGAACCGGGGATTGCACCCATCCGCGGTGGCTCCATGAACTGCGGGACCAGTTCGATGATGCCGAAAACGGAATGTATACCCTGCGAGATTCGGTTCGGGCGGAGTTCAAGGCCGGACAAGCCCAAGGGGAAAACTTTCCGCCCCTTTCTTCGGCCGAGAAAAAAATCCGGTTCGTCCTTACCGGCGAAATCAGTACCATATACAAAAAAGGAAACAAAACCCGGAAAATTCATCATCTCGTAGCTCTTCCGAATTTCAAGGCCGCCGGGGCCCTGCAAGTCAAACTTGAAAAGATAGGCAATATCACTTCCGACGGCCGGCCCATCCTCGGCATCGATTCCAGAACCCTCCTCGCAATACTGCTCGACATCGACGAGCAAAGCCTTCTCATTCCCGCCCACATCTGGACCCCCTGGTTTTCCGTGTTAGGGGCAAAGTCGGGATTCGATTCCATCGGCGAATGTTACGAAGACCTGAGTCCCTACATTACCGCCATCGAAACGGGCCTCTCTTCCAATCCTCCCATGAATTGGTCCCTTTCATCTTTGGACGGATTCGCCATTATCTCGAATTCCGATGCCCATTCTCCGGAAAAACTCGGCCGGGAAGCTACCCTCTTTGACCTCAAACCGGAGATTTCCTTTTCGGCTCTGAGAGAAGCTCTGGGCCTCGGCCGGGAACAGAAAATTCTGGAGACTATCGAATTTTTTCCCCAAGAAGGCAAATATCATTACGATGGACACAGAAAATGCGATGTATACCTCACCCCGGAAGAGACTTTGGCGGTAAAAGGGCTGTGTCCGGTGTGCGGCAAGCCTCTGACCCCGGGGGTCATGAGCCGAGTCCTCGCGCTGGCGGACCGCCCGGTCGACGAAACCAGGCCCTATATTCCCGGGGATTCCAGCTCAAACCGGCGGCCCTATTGTTCCCTCATTCCCTTGAAAGAGCTTTTAGGGGAACTTTTGGGAACCGGTTCGGGGTCAAAAAAGGTTGAAATTGCGTATAATCAGCTCCTTGAAACTTACAGCGAACTGGCCTTGCTCCGGGACGCGCCGCTGGAGGATATTGCAAAACTCCGGCGCGCCGACGGGATCGGCGAACTCCTCGCCCAAGGTATTGCCCGAATGCGGACTGGAAGGGTGTCCATCACCCCCGGAGGAGATGGAGAATACGGCGTCATTCGGGCTTTTCTGACCAAAAAGGACCCGAAACCGGCGATTCGGTTCCAGGCAACGCCGGATCCAAAGGAAGAGGAAAAACCGGCAAACAAGAAAAAGCTGGACCCGGAACAAGACCGGGCCGTCAAGTACGAAGGAAATCACGGGCTGATTATAGCCGGCCCCGGAGCCGGCAAGACCGCGGTTTTAGCCGCCCGGATCGGGCATCTGCTTCGGCGGGGTCTGGACCCCCGCCGCATTTTGGGGCTGAGCTTTACGGTAAAAGCCGGGCTGGAGCTTCGGGAACGAATCCGGCAAAACGCCGGCGCCGCGGCTTTGGGAGTGACCGTTGGGACCTTTCATTCGTTTTGCGGGTCCGTCCTGCGGGAAGAGCATGAACGCCTCGGTCTGCCGGCGGATTTTTCGATTCTTACCGAAGAAGATCAAACGGAAATTTTAGAAACCATCGCCCCGAAAAGCCGAAAACCCGGACTGCTTCGATACATCGAAGCCCGGAAACACGCGCTTTTGCGCCCCGGAGAAGAAAAAATCCCGGCCCTGCCCATCGAAGGGGCCGAAAATTTGATTCTTGCAATCCCCCAAAGGGATGAAAAAAAGGAAGAAGCTGAAAAAAAATATCAAGCCGCGCTTCGTTCCGTCCATTCCCTCGATTTTGATGATCTTATAACCGAAACGGTCCGGCTTTTTGCCGAAAATCCCGAGATTCTTGCCCGGTGGCGGGATCGCTACGAAGCTCTTTTTGTGGATGAGTATCAGGATGTGAATTTCGCTCAGTATGTTCTGCTCCGGCTTTTGGGGGATTCCCCGGAAAAGAAATTGTGGGTTATCGGGGACCCGAATCAGGCGATTTACGGGTTTCGCGGCGGAGACAGCCGGTTTATGGACCGGTTTTTAGAGGACTACCCGGACGCCGAGACCTTTAGGCTTTCCCGCAGTTTTCGGTGCGGCGAGAGCATCGTCAACGCGGCGGGTCTGCTGATGGAGGTCCGGCTCCAGGGAACGGCTTCCGGGACCCAGCTTTTTCAGACCGAGTACCCCACCGATAAAGCCGAAGCCGATGGGGTAGCCCGGCGCATTGTCCGGCTTATCGGGGGGACTTCGTTCCATGCCTTCGATGCCGGCCTGGCGGGCCGGGACGAGCCGGAACTCACCGGACTTAACGAATGCGCGATTCTTCTGCGAACCCTGCATTTAGCCGAGCCTTTTATCCGGGCTTTGAAAACCTACGGCCTTCCTTACCGCCTCAGCGGAGAATTTGATACTAAGGCCTTGCTGGCGGCTTTGGGGAATTCGCCGGAGAAAAAACCCGCCGCCGCGCTGGCCGAGGCCTGGAGCCGGCTGGGACAAAAAACCCTCCCCGAGGGCTTGTCGAATATGGCTTCCTTGTACGATACCCTCCCGGATTTTTTGGAGGCCCTGACTTTTGCCTTTGCAGATGAAAGCCTGACCTTTGATCCCGAGGGAGTGCGGATTATGACCATCCATGCTTCCAAGGGGCTTGAGTTTGAGCAGGTTTTCGTGCCGGCTTTGGAGGAGGGGCTGATGCCCTTTACGTTGTACGATTCCGGCTCGGCCCGGCTGGAGGAGGAAAAACGTCTTCTTTACGTTGCCATGACCCGGGCGAAGTCGGGTTTATATCTTTCATACGCCAAGAAGCGGTTTTTTCAGAACCGAATCCTTGACTATGGCCGGAGCCGGTTTTTTGATATTCTGGAAACCGCGGTACCCTCTGAAGAAAGGCCGAAAAGGAAAGCTTCGGATCCCCAGATCCTCCTTTTTTGAAAGATCCGTATACTAAAAAAAAGATCCGTATACTAAAAATATGAAGAAACTTGACGAAATGTGGCGGCTTCTCAACGAAACATCGCTGGCTCTGAATCGGACTGCGGTGAGAGAAAAGTTTCAGGAACAGATGGACGCGCTCCATGCCTGTCTGCACCGGGATCCGCTCAATCCGGCGCTCCTGCGGCAAGCGCGGAGGGCTCTGACGGAACTGCGCCGTCAACTGGGCCTCGCCGGGTATGACCTGTATATGGGGAAATACGACCTCCTTTTCGACGGTTTCCACGACGACGATGTATGGGGTAATCGAAAACGGGCGGTGCTGTTCATCTCCCCGGACGGCGAATTCCAATGGGAAACCGGAGAAGAAAACCATCTGGACCTGGAAGCCTATCTGGAACAACGGTTGAAAAAACTCCGGAACGGCATTGTCGCGGAACGGCATTATCTCTGGTTCTTGTGGACAAAAACCAGTCTGATTCTGTCCGGATCCGCTTCGGAACGCCAAGATTCGTATCAAAAATTGAAGGACCGAGGCTCAAAGGATCCGCTCTTATTTTTAAGCCGGATTCAGGGATTGTACTAATCAAAAGGAGGAATTGTGAACGATATTTTAAAAAATTTATACGCCAACAGCCTGCGTATTATCTTGAAGGGCCTGAGAACCGGGGATGTAGAAGAGCTTGCCCGGATCGGGGGCATCGAGCCGGCCATCGCGGCGGAACTCGCCGAAAAACTGGGCGCGGCCGGGGAATTCATCCCGGAGCCTACGGCCGGCGCAAAAGGGTACAGCTTCAACCCGAGGTATAAACTCGCGCTGGCCATCTGCGCCCCCGGAAAGGACCGGGCTATCGCGGCGGTAAGCGATCTCTACGGAAACTGTATCGAAAAGGCCGAAATAGCCGGCAATACCGGCTCCCTCGATTTTTACGATCATATTACGGCGAGTTACCGGGACAAATATCCTGCCTTGGCCGGGCTGGCTTTGGGTCTGCCGGGTTTGGATGAGTCTTCCGGGATTCCCTTCCGAGAACATTTTAAGACAAAATACGGTCTCCCGGGCGTCTTTGAAAACGAAGTCCGGCCGGGAGTTCTTGGATTTTACGAAAAACGGCGGTTCGGCGAAGGCAAATGTGTTATCGCGCTGTATGTCCCGGACTCGGCCGGACCCTCGGCGGGAATCTGCATCGACGGCAAACTCTACCGGGGCCGGGATAACGCCGCCGGCAAAGTGACCTTCCTCAAAACCTCAGAACGATGGCGGCCGGATTCCGAACTTTCTTTGCCGGTAATTGCGGATATCGCGCTGTCTTTATCGGTCTGTTTCAACCCGGACGGAGTGGTAATCTATTCGCCTTGGATGCCTCCGGACGCCTCACGCCAAATCCGGGAACTGCTCTTGGAAGCCGTTCCTCAGGAGTTTCTGCCATCCCTGGAGTATGCCCCGGACATCACGCCGGATGCCCTGGACGGCCTGATTCAGCTGGCCCTGCAAGAACTGGACAATCCTCCTATGATAGACCTGCTGACCTAACCTCCGCCCCCGGCCGGGGGCTACAAGGAGGCCCGATAGGCTCCCAAAAACCGGAAGTCCTCGGTTTCGGTCTCCAGGGCTTCTATGACGGGAGCGAACATTCCTTCGGTTTCGGGGATGCTGACATCCGCGTAAAACAGATACCGCCAGGGCTGTCCATGGATTGGACGGGATTCCAGTTTGGAAAGATTGATGCCTCCATCGCTCAAAATCTTCAAAGCCCGAAATAAACTGCCCGGTTTGTCCGATACCGAAAACACCAGAGAGGCCTTATTCGGCGGGTCCGAGCCTAAACTCGAAGGCACCGGCGCGGAATCCCCAATCCGCCGGGCAATCACCACAAACCGAGTGTAGTTTAGGGGATTACTCTCGATGCCCGCCTTCAGAACCTTAAGACCGAAAGCTTTTGCCGCGTCCTCGCCGGCGATAGCCGCCGCTTGAACCGAACCTTCCGCCGCAACCTGGGCCGCCGCGCCGGCGGTATTCCCGCAGGCTTCGCACTGCCAAGCCGGATGAGCATCCAAAAAGGCCCGGCACTGCGCGAAGCCTTGGGGATGACTCCGCACGACGGTAATTGATTCCATCGACGCCCCGGAAACCCCCAGAAGGCAATGAACCACCCGCAGTTTAAGTTCCCCAACTATAGCGATGTCTGGATATTGCAGAAAAAGATCGTAGTTTTCGTGAATAGAACCGGTCAGACTATTTTCCACGGGCATAACTCCGGCTAGAGCGGAACCATCCAATACCGCTTCGAAGACTCCCCGGAAGGACGAAACCGCCCGGCGAGGCATATCTTCTCCGAAAATTCGGGTTAGAGCTTGCTCGGAAAACGCGCCCCGTTCGCCGGAAAAGACCGCCCCGGCCGGAGCAGAAAAGATGGGGTCCCGGGGACGGAAAACCCCCTGGCGGGGAGTGCGCAGAAGCCCTTTGCCGACCACCGGCGCCATAGCTTCGATGTCCCGCATAAGCCGTTCGAACTGTTCCGGGTAGAGGGATTGGGGACCGTCCGATAACGCTTCGTCTGGACGGGGATGGACTTCGATGGTAAGGCCGTCCGCGCCGGCGGCAATCGCGGCTAAAGCCGCGGGCGGCACTTTTGCGCGAATGCCCAAGGCATGGCTTGGATCGACCAGCACCGGCAGGTGGGACAATTCTTTTACTACCGGGATTACCGAAATATCCAAGGTATTTCGGGTGTAGGTCTCGAAGGTTCGGATGCCCCGTTCGCACAGGGCCACATCCCGGGTTCCCGAAGCGAGGAGATATTCCGCCGAAAGAAGCCATTCTTCAATGGTCGCCGAAGGACCTCGTTTCAGCAGGACTGGTTTTTTGAGGGACCCGACCTTTTTGAGAAGTTCGAAGTTCTGCATATTCCGGGCGCCGATTTGAAACATATCGGTTAAATCCTTCATAAGTTCTGCCAATTCCGGGGAGACTACTTCGGTAACGATGGGCATTCCTAGGGCTTCTCCGGCGGCTTTCATATACTCCAGGCCTTCCAGGCCTAGGCCTTGAAAGGCGTAGGGGCTGGTTCGGGGTTTGTACGCGCCGCCTCGGAGCATAACGGCCCCGGATTCCCGGACCAGGGCGGCGGTTTCCTGAATTTGAGCTTTACTTTCCACCGCGCAGGGACCGGCGATTACGGTAATCCGGGATCCGCCGATTTTGACGGGACCTACGGTAACGATAGTATCTTCTCGTTTGGTTTCTCGGGAGGCTAATTCGTAGGGTTTGGTGGTAGCTTTGACGCTTTCGACGCCGGGCAAGTTTCGCAATTCCTGAAGATCCGCCGAGCCTTTTCCGGTGGCGCCGATGATGCTGTCTTCTTCGAATTCCTGTTCTCGCAGGGTGTATCCTCGGTCCTGCAAGTATATCCGGATCATTGCTTTATCCCGGGGGGCTATGGGTTTTGATAATATGACGATCATACGTTTTCTTATATTCCTCCGGCGGGGAGGCTTTGTCAACCCGCTTGTGTAAGGCCCTTCCTTTGGGTATTATCCCTGAGGCGGAGGGAAGATGAAAAAAGCGGGAGAACTGCTTTCGTCTTTTTTTGACGAACCCAGGAGAATCCGAATTCAGCTTTATGCGGACCTGACTCAGGCTTGGGAGGATCTGCACAAGACGGCCGGGACGGCGGATCATACAAGGATAGTACATTTTGAACGGAATATCTTGCTCATTGAGGCGGATCATCCTACTTGGATATACTGGTTGCAACTTCAGCAGAGGGAACTTTTGCGGGAATTCCAGCGGCGGTTTCCGAAAATCGGCATGACCGGCCTGGCCTTCCGCCTGAGCCGGGGACCCTTAAAAACCGAAGAAATACCCGAAGACAGAAGCCGAGAAACCGGGGAGGAAAGCCTCGAAGAAAAAAACGAAGAAGGAAGAAAAAACGAAGCAGGAAGGATAGAAAAGAGTTTTGACAAAATGGACCCGAAACTGCGGCATACCTTTACCCTTTTAAAACAGCACATCCGAAGGCGAAGCAAAGAACGCGGAGAATAGTTGCCTAACCTGCCCGGCTTGGCGGATTCGGCTTTTTCGGCTAGTATTATTGAGGAGGAAAGCATCGCCATGAGCAGAATACCCAGGAAAAGCCGAGTCCGGAGGTCCCGGGACTCCGAAGATTGGTTTGA
>JAIRPY010000107.1 GCA_031256905.1 Spirochaetaceae bacterium | reverse complement strand
GAAGACGCCCGCAATAAACTAACCGAAGCCCGGCAACAACTATTAGCGGATAAACTCAGCTACAAACAGGCTCTCCTCGACTTAGCCGGCGCGCTCAACCTAAGCTGGGAAGAATTTTCCGCTTTAAACTTTTAAAAGTCTTTTAAAGGTTAAAAATATTTTGAGGAGTATAGGCAATTTTTATGGAAAACTTGGAAAAAAATGAAAAGAATGAAAAAGATGGGAAAAAAAGAAAAATCGGAACGAAAATCGTTACGCTGATCCTAATCGGACTTTGCGTCGTATTCGCCGGACTCATCGGTTTCTCGTACCTCGGGAAAAAGAGTCCTTCAGGCGCGCCTCAAACCGCCGCGGTTCCGGGCGGAGGCGCGCCTCCCCCGGGCGCGCCTCCCGCCGCGCAACCTTCTGCAAGCGGCGCGGGCGGCGGGCAGGCTTCCGGCAGTAGACCCGCAGGAAACGCGCAACCTTCTGCAAGCGGCGCGGACGGCGGGCAGGCTTCCGGGGGCAGACCCGCAAGCGGCGCGCAACCCGCAGGAGGTCAGACGCCCGGGAGCGGCGCGGGCAGAGGAACCGCGGTTCGGGTCGCGTCTCTGACGCTGGACACTATCGAAAACAAGGTGATCCTCAACGGAGACGTATTGGCGCGGACTCAGGTATCGGTTTATCCGACTGTGGCGGGCAAAGTGAGCGAAATCCGGTTTTCGGTGGGAGATGCGGTCAAGTCCGGAGATACGGTCGCGATGGTAGACCCCTCTCGTCCGGGAGATGTGTACTCCAAGAGTCCGGTAATTTCGCCGGTGTCAGGCACGGTATTATCCGTACCGGTGAATACGGGAGATACGGTTACGGCTCAGACCGCGGTCTATGTGGTGGGAGACCTTTCATCGCTCTTGGTGGAGACTTTTATCCCGGAGCGGTTTGCGACGGTTGCCCGGAAGGGACTGCCCGCGGAAGTTACGCTGGAGGCTGTTCCCGGCGAAACGTTTTCCGCGGCGGTCGAGGAGGTCAGTCCTGCGCTTGACGTCGCAAGCCGTACTTTGAAGGTGCGTCTGCGCTTTACGAAACCGGACTCCCGGATTAAGGCGGGGATGTTCGCTACGGTAACGCTGGTGACTCGGACGAAGCAGGATGTGCTTGTCGTTCCCCGAAGCGCGCTGATCAACACCTATGGTTCTTGGGTTGTGTTTACGGTCAAGGGGAACGCCGCGGAACGCCGGGAATTGACCCTCGGGCTTGAGAGCGAAGAGGTTGTTGAGGTTCTCAGCGGCTTGAAGCCGGGCGAGCAGGTCGTGATTGCCGGACAGAACTTTCTTTCCGACGGCGCGCCTATCCGCATCGTAGAAGGATAGTATAGCTTTTCTGTTTTTTTAACGGAGGATGTATGGTTTCGGTGAAAGGCATTTACGACGGAAATAGGGTGACGATTAGTGAAACTGCGCCGGTATCTCGGAGTTGCGAAGTTATCGTTACTTTTTTGGATTCGCCTCGGCCGGACGATGACGGATCGTTAGCGTATCTGTTTCGGGGGTATGAGGACGATCATATTCGGGAGCCGATTATCGATTTCGGCGAGCCTATAGGAAACGAAAAATGGTAAATCCTGCGCCTCAGCAAGGGGACATCATCAAAGTTGATTTAAATCCGCGGAAAGGGCATGAACAGCAAGGCTTTCGTCCGGTGATTGTATTAAGCAATGATACGGTTTCAAAATACGCCAATGTTGTAATTGTCGCGCCTATATCAACAACGAAGCGAAGACTGCCGTTGTATCGGGATTTACCGGATTCCGGCGTCACTAAAGGCGCGGTACTGCTTGATCAGCTTGTAACGATTGACTATACCGCGCGCTCCTTTCAATTTGTCGAGAAAGTTCCTCCCGATTTGCTGGCGGAACTTTTGGATATTGCGAGAAGGATTTTTACGGTAACGGAAAAAGAGGGGATTAAAAGAAGATGAGCATTTCAGAATACTCGGTTAAGAGACCGGTGACGATTGTAGTGCTGTACGCGCTCGCGATGGGCATTGCCGCGACGCTTGTGCCGCACATTGCGGTTGATTTGTATCCGTCGATAGCGAATCCGGTATTATCGGTATCGACCAGTTTTCCCGGGGCGGGACCTGAGGATGTGGAGCAGAACATCACGATTCCTTTGGAACGGCAGTTGGCGACTTCCAAAGGGCTGGTAACGATGACCAGTTCTTCTTCGTTTCAGTCGAGCAGTATCAATTTGAATTTCGGCTACGGACATGATATGGACAAAGCGGTGACCGACGCGCAGACTCTGGTGAATCGGCTTGCGAATTCACTGCCTGACGGCGCGGGCAGTCCCACGGTTCGGCGGTTTGATATGTCCGCGATGCCGATTATGCAGTTAGCGGTTCGGGGAGATTTTCCGTCGGAACAGTTAAGGCTTCTCGCGGAAGAAGAGATTCTTTCTGAATTCGAGCGCATCGAAGGAGTTGCCGCCGCCAGCGTCCGAGGCGGCACAACTCAATTCGTGAAAGTAGCGGTATCCCTGAACCGGCTCGCCGCGCTGAATCTCACGTTAAGCGATATAAATACCGCCCTGAAAGGTCAAAACGTTCTTTCCAGCGGAGGCAACTTAACCAGAGGAGAACGGGAATATCAACTGCTCACAAAACAAGAATTGGCGAATATCGATCAGATCAAACGGCTCGTGGTGAAAACCGTAAGTCTAACCGGCGGAAGAACCCAAGTTGTACGGCTCGAAGACGTCGCGGAAGTAAAGTTCGATTACAACGATAACGCCGCCCGGATTTACGTCAACGGTCAGCCCGGAGTGTACATTCAGATCAACAGCGAAAGCGGAAGCAATCAAGTGCAGGTTTCAGACCGAGTCCGGGCGGCGTTAGGAGACATCAATAAAAGCCTGCCCCAAGGCGTTTCCGTACAGGTTTTGACGGATAATACGACGCTCATCAGATCGACTATGAGTCAGGTGTACAAAAACGCTGTTCAGGGCGCGTTATTGGCGATGGGAATACTGTTTCTGTTTCTGCGTAATGTTAAGGGTACGATTATTATCGGTCTTTCGATTCCGGTATCGATTCTGCTTACCCTGATGTGTATGGCTGTTTTCGGCTTTACCCTGAATCTGCTCACGATGACGGGGCTGATTCTCGGACTCGGTATGACCGTTGACGCATCGATAGTAATCCTCGATAACGTACACAGTTACCGTCTTCGCGGCGCGAAATCGAATATCGCCGCGGTTCTGGGCAGTCAGGAAATGGTGCGGGCTATCGTTACTTCTACTACTACGACTCTGTGCGTGTTTCTGCCGCTTATCATTTACCGAAACGACCTTGAAATGATGGGGCAGATGTTTAAAGACCTTATTTTTACGGTAGTGATTTCGCTGGTCTGTTCCCTCGGAGTCGCGCTGACCTTAGTGCCGAGTCTCTGCGGCTCGATTTTACGGCTCGATACCCGCAAGCAGAAGCCTCTGCGTTTCAAGTTTATGCGGGACATCGACGAAGGTATGGATCGGTTTTTCCTGTCTTTAGACAACGCCTACAAAATAGCGATAGATTACTGTTTGAATCACCGGCTTTTGGTAATCGGCTTAATCGCGCTTATTACGGTATTTTCGTTTATGCAGTTAGGGGATATTGGAATGAATCTCTTTTTCCGAGCGAATAGCGATGATATGATTAGTTTCAGCGTTACCCTTCCGCAGGGAACGCCGCTTTCCGTCACCGAAGGAGTACTGCAAGAAATCGAAGGTATGGCGAGAAAAAATGTGCAGGGGTATCGGGATATCGTGATTACCGCGCAGACCAACGGAAGCGGAAGTATTATGATTACCCTTCCGCCGCCCGCGGAACAGCTTGATAAGCCCAGCGATATAAGCAGAAAACTTACGCCCCTGATAAACGCGATTCCGGGAGTGCAATCTTCCGTCCGGGCTGGACGCAGTATGGGTACGACTTCCGCGGTAGAAATTGCGGTAAGTTCAAAAGACAACGACGCGCTCGCCAGAACCGCGAATGACATAAAAGCTATTATGATCAAGTATCTGCCTGAAATCGAAGAGCCGACCGTAAACCTAACCGAAGGCGCGCCTCAGCTTGAGATAACGATAGATAAAGATCGGGCGGCCGCATTGGGAATTTCCATGTCCGCAATAGCTCAGGAAGTAAAAACCGCGATTGACGGCACCACCGCCACGACCATAAGTAAAGGCGATAAAACGACTAACGTGAACGTAATGTTGCAGGACAGCGACCGGAAAGGTCTGCCTAATCTGGACGCTATTTTTGTGATGAGCCGCGCCGGTTATCGGATACCCCTCGGCAATGTGGTAAAGGTTTCCGAGGGACGCGCGCCGACTTCGATTCGCCGGGAAAATCAGGAACGGGTTTTGCGGATTACCGGCAATCTGCCCGCGGGCATCGCCGCGACGGATATGCAGAAACGCCTCGAAGAAACGGTAAAGCAGTATCTTATTCCTCAAGACAGCGTAACGGTCCGATATGTTGGGGAAGCCCAGGAAATACAGAAGTACAACACGCGGTTTTTATTTATCATTGCCGCGGCGGTATTTTTAGTGTTCGGGCTTATGGCGAGTCAGTTTGAATCCTTCGTCGATCCGCTGATAATTTTCTTTTCGATACCGTTACTGTTTATCGGAGTAATTTGGATATACAAAATCGGCAACGAGGCGATGTCGGTATTTTCGATGGTCGGTATTGTCGCGCTGGTTGGGGTTGTGGTGAACAACGGGATAGTGTTGGTGGACTACACGAACACTCTTCGGGCCCGGGGCATGATGGTGCGGGAGGCTTGTCTTGAGGCTGGTCGGAACCGGCTTCGCCCGATAATGATGACCGGTCTTACGACGATAATCAGCATGATTCCGATAGCCTTTTTCCCCGGCCCGGGAGCCGCGACGATTCAGCCGATTGGGAAGACCTTTGTCGGCGGCTTATCGGTAAGTTTTTTTATGACTTTGCTGATAACCCCGGTGATGTATTCGATATTGAACGCCCGGCATGACAAGAAACGCCATTCCTCCCGAAAAACCGGGGAAAATTATCAAAGACGCCCAGGTCCCGGGGCCATAAGCGAAGACCTTTCTCAGCCGGCCGGCAAACGGCGCATCATCTGACCGAATCCAGAAAATCTCCTCTCCCTGCCGCTCTCCGCCGGAGAGCGGTTCTTTGTTATCAGCTACTTGTCATAACTTTGGGATTTTGGTATAAATACGAAAGCCTTGGGGCTGAACATACTTTCAAGAAAAGGAAAAAAATGCTTTACCGAGAATACGTTATGCTTTATACTATTCTTTTATATTATGGGAGGGCGCGGAAAAGCGCGCCTTTAGCGGAAAAGACCAGCCTAATCCGGAGAAACCCATGAAACTGAAGTTCCGTTTAAGCCTTATTGTTACCGGGATGACCTTTATTTTTATATCCACGGTGGCGGCTATTCTTTTATTGGCCTCGAGAACTTTGCAGACCGGCGTCGCTTTTGAAAATATGACGAATTTAAGCCATGGCATGGCCGAGGAAGTCCGAGTTTACTTTGAAGTGTCCCTCAATACGGTCCATACCTTAGCAAACGTTTATAACGGCTATGAAGAATTTATGGAAGAAAATCGGCTTCCTATTATTAACCGGTCCATGCAAAGCGCGATTGAGTCTCTGCCGAAATACATCAGCATCTACTCGGTTTGGAGGCCCGGAATCCTGGACGAAACCGGATACAGCCGGATCTATTCCCGCAAAACCGGAAGCATCCAATCCGGAAACTACGCCGAAGCAGAACCCGAGGAATACGCCCTCTGCCAAGAAGCCTTCAGCAGAAATATGAACGAAGAATTCATCAGCGAGCCTTATTCCATGGTCTACCAAGGTAAAACGATATGGGTGGTCCGGATGTTTTCGCCTATTACGGTGGGAAGCCAAGTCGTAGGTGTGGTCGGCGCGGAAGTCGATATTACTGCCATTCAAACCTTTGTGTCCCGGCTTAAGCCCTACGGCGCCGGCTCGGCGTCCCTGTTTTCCAGCGGAGGAATTGTCACCGCCGCATCGGATCCGGCGGAAATCGGGAAAGCCTTCCGAGAAATCACCGCCGGCTTCGATCCCCAAAAAGCCCAAATTGTAGAAGATTCCCTCAAAACCGATGAAACCGTAAGTCTCACCGATAACGGCCGGATCATCGTAAGCGCGTCTTTTTGCACTTCAACTACTAATATACCCTGGACTCTTGTCGCCTTCGCGCCCCTCAAAACGGTACTTAACGAAGTTGCCCGGCTTACTCAGTTTACCATTTTTCTTGGAATAACAATGCTGATTATTACCGCGGCGGCGGTATATTTCATGATCGGCTTTACGGTCAAGCCTATCCTCGGCATGGCCCAAAGTCTCAAGGACATCTCTGAAGGCGAAGGCGACTTAACCCACCAAATCGCCGAACACGGGAACGACGAAATTTCGGATATGGCCCGGTATTTCAACCTCACTCTCGAAAAAATTAGAACGATGGTGATTACCATCAAGAATCAGACTGTCGCCTTGGCGGACCTGGGAGACGAACTCGCCGCAAACATGACCGAAAGCGCGGCGTCGGTCAACCAAATTACCGCCAACATCCGGAGCATCAAGGGCCAGGTCCTTAACCAGAGCGCCAGCGTCACCGAAGCAAACGCCACCATGGAACAAATCACCGGCAACATCGGCAAACTCAACAAGCAAGTCGAACGGCAAAGCGTAAGTATGTCCCAATCGTCGTCGTCCATCGAGGAAATGCTGGCGAATATCCAATCGGTGATTCAGACCCTGCACAAAAACGCAGGCAATGTGGAAATGCTTTTGCAGTCCTCCGAAATGGGCCGAACCGGTCTACAGGAAGTGTCCGAAGATATTCAGGAAATCGCCCGGGAATCCGAAGGATTACTGGAAATCAATAAAGTCATGGAAAATATAGCCAGTCAGACCAACTTGCTCTCGATGAACGCCGCGATAGAAGCGGCCCACGCCGGAGAATCCGGCAGAGGTTTCGCGGTCGTAGCCGGAGAAATTCGGAAACTCGCCGAATCCAGCGGCAAACAATCAAAAACCATCAGCACGGTGCTGAAAAAAATTAAGGTGTCCATCGATAAAATCAGCGAATCCACCGATAACGTACTGAAAAAATTCGAAGCCATTGACGGAAGCGTACGGACCGTTTCCGAACAGGAATCGAACATCCGAAGCGCGATGGAAGAACAAGGCGCGGGAAGCAAGCAGATTCTTGAGGCCATAGAAGAACTGAACGACGTAACTCAGCAGGTGAAAGGCGGGTCCCAGGAAATGCTCGAAGGCAGTAAAGAGGTGATTCAGGAAAGCCGAAACCTCGGCCGGGTTACCGAGGAAATCACCAACGGCATGAACGAAATGGCTTCCGGCGCGGAGCAGATCAACACCGCGGTCAGCCGGGTTACCGAACTGTGCGGGCAGAACCGGGAAAACATCGGCGTCCTCGTCCGGGAAGTCGCCCGCTTCAAAGTCGAGTAGATTCAAACTAAATCGACTGCCGGGGCTTCAGCCCCCCGGCGGATGGGGGAAATATGCAGGAGCGAATAGCCGTATTAGGCGCGGGCGCATGGGGAAGCGCGGTAGCAAAGGTCCTCGCGGACAAGGGAAATGAAACCCTCCTTTGGGCCCTGGAAAAGGATGTTGTGCAAGATATTAATGACCGCCGCCGGAATTCTCGATTTCTGCCGGAGGTTGATCTGCCGGCAACTCTGCGGGCCACCGACGACATTGCCGAAGCCGCCGCCGGCAAGGAATTTCTGATTTTGGCGTCTCCATCCCTGTATCTTTTGGACACGGTAAAAAAGATTCTCTTTGTGCCGTCGATTCGGGAGGGAGAAACCGCAATAGCGGTAATTACCAAGGGCTTTCTCTCCACCCAAAAGGGACCTAGGCTTATTCTCGAAACCCTAGAAGATTATCTTCCCGGATTTTACCGGCAGTCTTTGGTGTATATCGCCGGACCAAGCCATGCCGAAGAAGTCGCCCGGGGCAAAATTACCGGGCTTATAGCGGCCAGCGAAAACGCCAAAAATTCCATCCGGTTCCGGAACTTGCTTAAAACCGAGCGGCTCTTCGTGTTTTCTTCCTTCGACATCCGGGGCGTTCAGGTAGCCGCGGCGTCGAAAAACGTTATCGCTATAGCTTTCGGGATCCTCGATGCCCTCAAAAATTCAGAAAACCCGGAAGAAATGTTCGGAGACGGCACCGCGTCTTTGCTTCTCGCGGCGGGCCTCAACGAAATACAAGCCCTCGGTCAAGCCATGGGGTCGAATTATCCTGAAACCTTCACTTCTATTGCCGGCATAGGGGACCTCGATGTAACCTGCCGTTCCGTGTGGGGCCGGAATCGCAGATTCGGCCGGGAAATTATCGAAAAACGCATCCTTGAACCCTTCCGGGATTTGGAGGACCTCCTAAACCGCATCAAGGAAATAAGCTACCTCCCGGAAGGGGTCGCCGCGGCAAAATACATCAAAATTCTCGCGGAAAAGTTCAGACTGAAAATGCCCATCAGCCTCGGCCTGTACCAAATACTCAACCGGGAAATCGAACCGGAAGAATTTGTGAAAAATTTTTTAAACAGCCTCACCTAGGGCCGGCGGATGATGACGAGATGCCGTTCTTCCTCAAGAAAGGGAACCCTCAGGGGAATCGCTTCCCACAAGCCGGATAGGAACGGAATCGCCTGCATTTCGGCGTCGATTTTGTCTCTGCGCCCCTTGTACGCGGCGAGAATCCCCTCCGGCGCAAGCAGACGGAATAAAGCCCCCAGAAGCTTAGGCTCCAGGGGCTTGAAAGCCCGGAAAACCGCCGCCCGAAACCTGCCCGGAACAGCTTGTTCCATATCGGTCCGTTCCACCCGGGTATGGGTCAGACCGAGAAGCCCCGCCGTTTCGGCAAGAAACTTCGCCCGTTTTCCCCGGGCCTCGATGAGGGTAAACCGATACTCCCGCAAAATCAGAGCCAGAGGAATCCCCGGCAGGCCCGCGCCGGAACCGACATCCGCAAGGGCGGAACCGGCCTCCAGCAAACGGCTGAGGAGACCCACCGGCGCAAGGGAATCGAGGATGTGCTTTACCGTCAATTCCCGGCGGTCCTTCGCCCCGACCAAACGGTATTCGGGATTCCAAGTTTCGATCTCCTGCCGATACCGGGCCAACTCGAAGAGCCGGTCTTCGCTGAAATGCCGGTCGAAATCGGCGTCAGCTTTTCGCAGGGCTTCGATTCCCGGCCCAAGCAGGTCAGGCATCGAGCCCCTGTCCGATCAGGCGATTGAGCCGTTTCACGAACTCCCCGGGATCCCGGAGTTTGACTCCCTCGATCAGCAAAGCCTGATCCAGCAGAATCCCTGCGATGTCTCCGATGCGCTGTTCGTCCTCGGTAGTTTTAAGGGCCCTCACAAGATGATGCTCTCCGTTGACTTCGAGGATGGGCTTTGCATCGCCTAGGTCCTGTCCCATAGATTTCATCAACTGGAGCATCTGCATACTTAGATCGTTTTCGTCCGCAACGATGCAGGAAGGGGAATCCCGCAGTCTCCGGGAGAGTTTTACCTCTTTCACCCGATCTCCCAGGGCTTTTTTCAGCTTTTCAATGACCGGTTTGCTTTCTTTTTCCAAGTCTTTATTCTGCTTTCCGCTGATTTCCGCGTCGGCTCCGGTTTTATTTACCCCTTTGAGGTGCCACTCTTTATATTTCTGGATTGTGGGCATAATAATTTCGTCCGCTTCGTCGTCCATAATGAGAACTTCGATGCCTTCGGCGGTGTAGGCTTCCAGCAGAGGAGAGGCTTTGAGGGTCTTTTCATCCCCCCCGGTGATGAAGTAGATGTATTTTTGCTTGGACTGCATCCGGGAAACGTACTCGGCAAAACTGGTCCAGCCTTCGACGGCGGAACTTTTAAATCGGACCAGGTCTTGGAGGAGTTCTTGATTCCCGATGTCTTGGTACATTCCTTCTTTCAAAGGTTTGTTGAACTGGGAGATGAAAATTTCCCATTTTTCTTTGTTATTATCCGCCAGATTTTTGAATTCCAAGAGCAGTTTTTTCACCGAAGCGTTTTTGATGGCCGACAGAATCCGGTTTTGCTGGAGGATTTCCCGGCTTACATTGAGGGGAAGGTCCTCGGAATCAATAATCCCCCGGACAAAACGCAGGTATGAAGGCATCAAGTCCTTATCGTCTTCGGTGATAAACACCCGTTTGACGTACAGCTTTACCCTCGGTTTGCTGTTTGATTGGTACAAATCGAAGGGCGCTCTTTTGGGGATGTAAAAGAGGGTGATGTATTCTTGGGTTCCTTCGGCTTTTGTGTGGACATAAAAGAGAGGATCTTCCGGGTCGTAGCCGAAATGCTTGTAAAATTCAAGATAGTCCTCTTCTTTAATTTCCGATTTCGGTCTGCGCCAAAGGGCCGATCCGGCATTTATCTGATCGGTTTTTGTCTGGGAGCTTTTTTCTTTGCCCAGGGAGTCGTACTCTTTTTCCTCGTAGGTAAGGTAGATAGGAAAGGCGACATGGTTGGAATACCGTTTTACGAGTTCGTCGATGCGCCAACGGCCTGCGAATTCCGCGCCTTCCGCCGAAAGGTACAGGGTGACCGTCGAGCCTTGGGAGTCCCGGCTGGCGGGTTCTATATCATAATTTTCTTTTCCTTCGCTGGACCATTTCCAGGCGCCGGTTTCTCCGGCTTTGCGGCTGACCACTTCGATTCTGTCCGCCACCATAAAGGCAGAGTAAAAACCTACCCCGAACTGCCCAATAAGATTGGAATCTTTTTTCGCGTCCGCGGTGAGTTTTTCGAGGAAGGCCTTTGTGCCGGATCGGGCGATAGTCCCCAGGGATTCCACGAGGTCCCTTTCGTTCATACCGATTCCATTGTCCCGGATGACGATAATTTTGTCCTTTTCATTGAAAGAAATATCAATTCGAGGCTCAAAACTGAAGGATTTGTAAGCTTCATCCGCCACCGTTAGGTACTTGAGCTTGTCCAACGCATCCGAGGCGTTGGAAACAAGCTCCCGCAAAAAAACCTCGCGGTTAGAGTACAACGAGTGGATGATAAGATGCAGAAGCCGGCTTACTTCGGTCTGAAACTGATGCTGTGCCATAAGGAAACTCCTATTTCTTGTACTATACTTCTAAAATACTAAAATCCTTTCCATCTCGGCAAGTATGCCGGAGGACGAAAAAGTTGAGGAAGGATCTGCCGCCGCCTATAGCCCGGGGAGGAAGTACGCTTTAAGGAGTTTTTAAAGCGTAATCTCGAAAGATTCTGCTTAATAAACCCTTTGCGTTTTTCCGGGGCATTTACTCAAAACATATTCTTTAGCCCGTTCAGATATATCTTTAAATAGGGGAATTCATTATTTGTCCTATATTATTCGCATATCCGAGTTTAAGGCATCATAACCGATAAGGTCTTCTTTACGATGTTCATCCCATAATTTCCAGAAAACCGTATAGCATTTTGCAACCAAAATAATCTATAACCCCTGCATTATTGAAATTATTATTACCATCCGTACATTCTCAGAGTGTTTTGACTTTATTTTTTTAAAATCCGCTGATAGCCATATATTCCTATATTTCCAGCGTTGCCAGAGGCTTTCCTTGGGTCTTTTTGAGCGGATGCCGGCTTCTTTGAGACCGGATGCCGGCTCTTTGAGCGTCAAACGGGTATAACAACTTGTTACGGCGGCTTGAGGTTCGGACCCGGCGGCATCCGCATTGACATACAAACAAAAGGCGGGTATGTTATTACAAAACTTGGATAAAAAGGAGATACGGGATGCCGCACAATGATACGGAAAGGCTCGGCGCCGGAAAAATAGGAAAACTGCTTTTTGAATTTTCCGTGCCGGCGATTATCGGTTTGACGGTAAATGCGGTTTACAATACCGTTGA
>JAIRPY010000036.1 GCA_031256905.1 Spirochaetaceae bacterium | reverse complement strand
GACAATGAATGATCGTACTCACGGCCTGCCAGCCGATAAAGCCGATAATTCCCAAAATGATCACAGAACTAAAAAAGAATTTATTCCCAATCGAGAGATTATTAAAAAATTTCATTTTTAAAATCGTCCTTTTCCTTAAATTTTTTCCTTTTCCTTAAAAAAGAAAATTTTACGTCAGTAAGAAAAATACTATATAAAAATTCTTTTTTTGTATACTATGAGGCAGAAATTTTTTTGCAAGATATTTTTTTAAAAAAATAAGGAAGAAATATCTTCTAAAAAAAGAATCCTTATGCGTCAGGTTTCCTTATTAGGTATATGGATATTTTGAATACTGCGGCGAGAACGTTTTTCGGCGTGCCCTATCTTTTTCCTTATCAGCGGCTGGTTATTTCCAATCTTTTGGAAGCGGCTACATCGGCGGGTTTTTTTCAGGGTGCCTCGGGCCGCTCGGAGTTTAACGAAAAAGATGAATCCGAGGAGACTGATGAAGATCGAAAAACTTGGGGAAAGCAGATTGTCATTCTGCCGACTGGGGCGGGAAAGTCCCTCTGTTTTCAGCTTCCGGCGATGCTTTTTGAGGGGGCGACGTTGGTGATCTACCCGATTTTATCGCTTATGGCGGATCAGGAGCGGCGGCTTCGGGAGCGGGGCTTCGAGCCTGCGGTCCTTCGGGGGGGGCAGTCTCCGGAAGAACGAACTCTGCTATGGGAAAAAATCCGCTCCGGCAAAAGCCGATTCATCATCGCCAATCCTGAAGTTCTGCTGACTCAGCTCGAAACCCTAAAAACTCTGCCTATCGTCCATGCGGTTATCGATGAAGCTCACTGCGTAGGCGAATGGGGAGAATCTTTCCGGCCCAGTTACCTCGAAATTGCGAAGATTCTCGATGCAAGCCGGGCGCCCCTTGTGACGGCCTTTACGGCCACGGCTTCCGCGCCGACTCTGGAGAAAATCGAAACGTATATATTCGGCGGAGAAAGGGTTCATCGGATTATCGGCAACCCGGACCGGAGTAACATCAAATACAGGACCCGAGGCTGTATTCTGCGGGATTTGGCGGTTCGGGACCTGCTTTTGAAACGTACGGGTCCTGCCATTGTGTTTTGTTCTTCCCGGATCGGAACCGAAAAGCTCGCCAAATACCTCAGAAATGAACTGAAAGACAAAAATATCAAGTTTTACCATGCCGGTTTAGAGCGGGATGAAAAAACCGCGGTGGAGCAATGGTTTTTCCGCCGGTCTGATGGGGTTCTCGTCGCTACTTGCGCCTACGGGATGGGGGTGGACAAAGCTGACATTCGGATGGTGATTCATCGGGATTGTCCGCCGTCGGTTGAAGCCTATCTCCAAGAATCAGGACGCGCCGGCCGAGACGGCCTTCCATCCGAGGCGGTTTTGCTTTACGGTCCTGATGACGCAAATCGGCAGAATCACGCGAAAACCGAATCCGACCGGACCCGGCTCGCAAAACTGCTCGACTACGCCAACACCTCCAGGGCCTGCCGGAGAACCGCGCTCCTCAAACTGCTCGATTACGACGCCGGAAGCGCCATCCCCAGCGTCGATCCAAAGAGCTGTTGCGATGTATGCGATGGCACTGCAAAATCTGAATTGCGGGAAGAAGCGAGTTTGCTGGCTTTCTTTAAGAAAAATCCTCGGCGGTATACGGTCCTCGAAGGAGCGCAGATATTGGCGCAGATCGAAGCATTTCGATGGTCCCAAGACGACGCGAAAACCGCCGTACTTCAGCTTATCCGAAATGGCAAACTCCGACGAATCAAAAATATCCTGTGGAAAGACAAACTGGTCATCCAAAAATAAATAAAATGTTCTATGCCTTGATACATTATTACATCGCCCTCCGGAATCCTAGAGGCTTTTCAAAACCCCATCGATTTCTTTTATACAGTATTCTTTGATGATTTCGAGAAGTTCTCGGTCCTGCACCTGGGGATGCCGGTTCTTGATCGCCGCTGAAGCGGGAAGCAAAGTTGTGAAAACTTCAATATCCTCGGAGCTTAGGCCGGCGCGGTAAGACCACGGAGTTTCGCGCATATCCGGCAGGCGGCGGAGCTTTTCCCGATACTCCCGCAGAAATTCTCCGGCCGGCATCGAAGGTTTGCCGGGCGCGAAAAACCCCATCGGATCCGCCGAGTCGGTCCGTTTCGGTTTCACGGTAATGACCGCTCCCAAGCCTTTCACAGGAACAATCTCAGATCGCAGAAAACTGATTTTTTCCTCCAGCAGATTACGGTATCGGGTTAGAATATCGGTTTCGTAATACCAGGTATCTTCGGCGTCGATTCTGTCAAGGATGGGATTTCTAAAGAGAAAGGCGGAGAAAAGCGACTCCGCCGGAGAAAAGCGATGCTGACGGGCCTCAAAATTCAGATACATATAACTTCCCCGACTGTACGAACGTCCCTGGGGATAAGAGAAATCCGCGCCGTAGAGTTCTATTTGTTCCGCTCCCAGCATATCTGCAAGAGAAAGCGCGGCGTAAGTGACGTTGCCTCCCGACGTATCCAGCAGAGGCAGATACCGCCAATATCGGGAGATGTACTGGGTAAACGGGTGTCCTTCAGCAAAAAAATGAAGCCGCTCTGAACGCGAGGCCACCAGCGGGGGACTCACCAAACCAAGATAAAGCGGAATGTGAGCCGGAAGTCCCAACATAAAGTGATAGTAACTAATATGCTGACAATCGATGGAAACCACTCCGTCGGGTTCGATGCCGGCTTGAAGCAGACTTTGGAGACTGGTGTCCGTGGCGAGGAGAAAAAATTCCCTTCGTTTTTGGGCGAGTTGGGGAAGCTGGAGATCGAGGGATGGTCCTGCGGCGGTTATCGCGGCCCGTTTGATGCGAGGAATAGGTTCGTCCTGCTTTTCTGCCCGAATTAGGTTTCGCAGGATGTTGGAAAACCATCGGACGCCGAAATGGGCCTGCACCGAATAATCGGCGCGCACTTTGTTGATCGCGCTGTTTGCCGCGTCGAAGGCTTTATTGAAACAGGGCTGACCGGCAACCCGAGTCCGCAGAGAAATAAGCCGGATTCCCCCGGATATAATCGGATGGTAATACCCGAGAATGTGGCTTTCAATGGCTTCGTTAGACGGGTCCACTAAGATATGAAATCGCGGGTCCTTAAAAATCCGATGATAGGGCAGAGAACTCAGTAATTCCGCAAGTCCCGCAATATCGTACTCAATGACGAGAATGTGCTGAACTTCCCCTCGTTCCAGAGCCGCAGTCACGGAAAAGCCGCCTCCCAAACCGATAAAAACGAGGAATCCTTTGTCATTATCGGCGCCGATTAAACGATTTGCCTCATGGACAGGGTCAACCAGGGAATGCAGAGGATGAGTCGCTTTATTACCCCCGATCAAGCCGGGGACGATGTCTCCGGATCGGGCTTCAAAAAATACATAGCGTTTATGGTCGATTTTGACTCGGGAAAGCCGGTCCGCAAGTTCCGGGTCCCGGTCAAAAAGAGCCGCTAAATTTTGTTCAAAGGTATTCATAGAGTCTTTCCCTCAGAAAATTTCCGCGATGCCCTGGACCCTATCGCAAAGGTCCGTTATCGGGGGATTTTCCTGGGCCGGAAGATCCGGGAAAAGCAGGGAGGCTAATTCCTGCGCAATCGGTTTCGCAGTTTGGGGGTCCTGCAAAGCCGTTATCAGAATGGCCGTTCCCTGCCGGGCAAGATTTTTTTCAGGCCAAGTTCGAACCTTAAAATTACCGCCGGACCGCGAAGATGCCTCAAACCTGTCGGCAGGTAAGGAAGAAGCTGTCGGCAGGTCATCGAAAACCGGATGATTTTTACCTAACGTATACAGCCGTTTCGGGTACTGGTTCAGCTGACTGCTGAACCAGGCCGCGTAGATATTGTGACTGCCTCCGCTTAGAATACCGGCGGAGCGTGTGAAGGTCTGATTGTATACTGGGTTGAATCGATTCGCTTGTTCTTCAAGACGTATATCGAATCCGTAGGGCCGGACGTGGGTGCGAATATCCCGATGAGAAAGGTCCATGCCGGTAATAAAAACGTTGCCCCTAGTCAGAGCAAAGGCCAAGTCAAGGGCGGTAGCGGTTACGGTCCCTCGCTGGGGGAGGCTTATAAACGGCAGATTGAGCTTTCGCAGGATCAAGGTCTGCCAGAGACTGCCATCGCTTATGAGAAGCAGGGGCTTATCCGCGGCTTGAGAAGGAAAAGCTCCGAAGAGACTCGATGCAAGTCCAAAAGGCAAGTTATTTCCCCGGAGGCACTCGTACAGATGACTCAACGCCCAGTTCCCGCCGTCGGCGGCGGCGATGATGTCCGGGCGTAGTCCGGCGGCTTGAAAGGCCCTTCCGGCGGCAGATACGCTTATAACCAGAAGGGGATGCCTTTTTTTCATGGCTTTGATGAGGGGCAGAGTTTCTTCGAGACTTGGACCCGCGCCGGCCACGACGCAGGGCAGGGCGGATAAACTTTCGGTTTGATAGATTACTGTTTTCAGGGAGTTCAAAATTTTGAAAAAATTTTTGTACCACCTCAGTCCGAAGGTTTTGGCGGTTCGTTTATTGGCGTCCAGACGTTTGAGGACCTTTACGGTTTCATCGACGAGTTTGCGGTAGGTTTCGCCGTAGACTCCTAGGGCGGGCCGCCACTCGATGATGCGGACTGCGGAGGCTTCAACGTCCGGGATTTCCTGTTCTAAAAAGCGTTCTAAAGAGAGGCCCCTGTCCGGGTCCCAGACTGTTATCGGGATTTTTTCGGTATATTCCTGGGGTTCCGCATGAATCACGAGGATTTTGGCTTCCGGAAATTTTCGGTGTAGGATGGGAATCATGTAACCCCGTCCGGGTTCTATGAGAATAAGAAACTGCGGCAGGTCCCGGAAACTGAGGGAATTGATGTATTTTTCCGCTTCTTTCTCCGGGTTATACCGAGAGTGAAGAACCGACGCCTGTTGGATTGCCATTAACCTTGTCCTAATTCGTTAAAAATTTTTTTATAGGTATCGAAATGCTTGGATTCGGCAAATTCCCGGATTTTATCTTCCGGCAGAGCTTCCAGCAGTTTATCCATGGAGATGAGAAGGGTTTTTAATTGGTCCCTCCTGGGAATGCCGGAAGAGTCAGGAGCTTTTTTTTTTACCGAGTTGGGTAGCCGAAAATGTCTGAGCCGGAGTTTCCTGCCCAAAGAGTTCTTCTATTACCGGCAGTTTATCTGCAAATTCAAGGAGAATATTACGTTCCAGCCGGTCAAGTTCCGCATCGGAAATATCAATATCCTCATCCGCAAAGATAACGCTCTTGAGGTCCAGGGAAGAGGAACCGATAATTTCTTCCCCAATAGGTTCGATAGCATCCAAATCGAATCCCGCTTCAAATTCAAAATCCTTTTCGGTCAAAAAAGAATCTTTTTTCTCTGGACTGGAAATATCTTCCGATTCAAAGGGAATTTCTTCTATAGAATCCGATGAGAAGGGGATTTCCAGGGTTTTTTCAGGTTCCGGATCGAAATCTATCTCTTCAAAGATGTCATCGGTTTCTTCCTCGTTGTCCCGAATCAGGTCGAGGGGAATATCCCGAATCGATCCGGTTTCTATCAAGAGATCGTCAATGGAAAAGGCCGGGGCGGGGCCTTGAGGAGCCTTCGCCTCCCCGGGCTGAGAAAGAGCCGGGGACCCGCCGTTTTGGGGCGGTTTTTTCTCGTCCGCCAGGGCCGCCGGCGCCAAGGCTTTGGTCCCCGGCGGCGGCATCTCCGTGAAAATGCCGTCCAGTTCGTCGCCTGCAAGTTCGATTTTTTCCGGGTAGGGCGGCGCGGAATCATCTCCGGTTTTTTCCAAAAACAGCAGTTTAAACTCGGTTATTTCTTTCTTTATTACAAGTAAGGTCTCAAGAATACTGGTCAACACTTGCATGGAAGGGTCGGATTCAGGAACTACCGGGGTTTCACTTTTAGAAAAAGCAGAAAAATCCGCCTCCGGCTGAGTTTTTTCCCTGGTTTTTTCTTTTTTTTCTAAAGGCACTACCCGAAAATACGTCTCCTCATCCTTATCTTCTATTTCTTCCTCGGGGGTCCCTTGGGTTTGGGGTCCATCGCTTTTTACCCATACTCCATATCGGTCGAGATCCTTAGACGACGGCCCAGCATCGATATATGACCTTTTTTCCATAAATAAACTGCTCCCATTATCATATCGGATATTTTTAGGAAATCTTGAGGGTTCTGAATTTTTCTTTTTCTAAAAAAACCGTTCATAGGGGGAAAAGTCGAAGCGGTATTCCGGTCCGGCCTGCCCGATCTCCCGAGGCTTTTCCAGCACAATATCATCCAGATTCCACTGATCGTCGCTAAACTGAAGATACAGCTCTCCGGCAATCCACTGGTCTCGGCCGATAAAACGGACCAGAAAAGAAACGCTTCCGTCCGGCTCTTCCCGACCCCCGCCAAGCCGAAACCGCCGAGGTTCCACGGCCCCTAAAGCCTCGAATAATTCCCTTAGAAAAGCCGGGTCCGCATCTGTAAAGATCGGAGCTTCCGGATCCCGGGCCAAAAGTCCCTGCAAAAAATTCCGGGCAAATTGAAGGGCCGGCTCTGGCGCGGTCCCGGGCCCCAGGGGACCGATTATGGTATCCTGGGGATACCTAAGTCCTTCTCCAAGCTGGGGCCGTTTGAGACTTTCGGGTATGGTTTCGGGCCCCCCGGACTGGGCCGCCAGGGCCCCGGAAAAACAGAAGAGCAGGCAATATTCGGCCCATCTCATCGGGTCCGTCCTTCGAGGGCGGCGTATTTCCGCAGGACCTCGGCTAGGGGGGCAAACTCTTCGGGCGTAAGGGACTGTTCGCCGTCGCATCGGGCGGTTTCCGGGTTATTGTGAACTTCGATCATTACTCCGTCGGCTCCGGCGGCGGCGGCGGCTTTTGCCAGAGCCGGGGTCATCCAGGCGAGGCCGCAGGCGTGGCTTGGGTCTACGATCACCGGCAGGTGGCTTTCTCGTTTTAGTCCGGGGACCGCGGACAAATCCAGAGTGTTTCGGGTGAAATCTTCAAAGGTCCGGATTCCCCGTTCGCAGAGCAGGATCTGTTCATTTCCGCCGGCGAGGAGGTATTCCGCGGCCATGAGCAGTTCCTGGAGGGTTGACGCGAGGCCTCGTTTCAGCAGGATTGGTTTTTTACGCTGGCCTAGTTCCTTGAGGAGGGGAAAATTTTGCATATTTCGGGCTCCGATTTGGATAATATCCACTTCGTCGAAGGCGTCGATGTGATTTATATCCATGAGTTCGCTTACGATGGGCAATCCGGTTTCTTTTTTGGCGGTTAAGAGGAGTTCCAGGCCTTCTTCCCCGAGACCTTGGAAGCTGTAGGGGCTGGTGCGGGGTTTGAAGGCCCCGCCCCGGAGGAAATCGGCCCCGGCTTCTTTGACCCTTTGGGCTACCCGGATGATTTGTTCCGGACTTTCCACCGAACAGGGGCCCGCGATGATGCTGAAGGTCCCAGCCCCGATAGTTTTGACCTTCCCATCGGCGGGGATAGCAATCCGGGTATCTTCCGGATGGAAGGGCCGGCTGGCTCGTTTGTAGGGCGCCTGGACTCGAAGGACCTTTTCAACAAGCCGCTGAGCCCGGAGCCGTTCTTCATCGATGCGGCTGGTATCCCCGATAAGTCCTAAGATTGTCTGGGAAGCCCCCTGGGAGATATGCACGGTAACCCCTTGTTGTTCGAGGACTTCGGCAAAAGCCCGGGTTTCTTCCGGGGGGGTTCCTTTTTTTAGGGCCACGACCATTTTTATTTCCTTATTTTAGAATTTTGCAAGCCTTGAAGACCTGGGGAAAAGTGTAGAACCTTAGGGCGGGGGAGTCAAGCCCAAGGGCTTTTCGAATCCCGGTAAACCTACGTATTGACAAAGGATAATCCCGCCTATACACTAAAATCAAAAAACAGGAGATTTTTTAGTGAAAACAGTAGGTTCTCAAAAGACTCTTATCGATGAAATGAGGTGTTCTCTTAGGTTTTATTATATTCCTATCCTGGGGTTTCCCCGGGGATTCTGATTAGGTTGGGGAAGACTCCGGGCCCCCGGGCCGGGGTAGAACAGTATCGGGCCCAGCTTACCCCAGGGGGAATTGACAAAGTAATCGCAGAACTCAAGAGTCAGCTCCCCCAATGCACCCCGGCGGGTAATTAACGAATCTTTCTTACCCGGGAATACCCCTCCCGGGCTTTTTTCCCGGCCTAATCTTTTCTCACCCAGACCTGTAAAGATTTCTCACAAGGGTATAAAGATTTCTCCCATATGTGAAAATATTTCTCCCATGGGTGAAAATATTTCTCCCAGGCCTGTAAAGGTTTCTCCCATGCGTGAAAATATTTCTCCCATGTGTGAAAAGATTTCTCCCATGGGTATAAAGATTTATCACAGGCCGGTAAAAGTTTCTCCCATGCGTGAGAAGATTTCTCACAGGCCTGTAAAGGTTTCTCCCATGCGTGAAAATATTTCTCCCATGTGTATAAAGATTTCTCCCATGCGTGAGAAGATTTCTCCCATGGGTGAAAAACTTTCTCCCAGGCCTGTAAAGGTTTCTCCCATGGGAGAAAAAGTTTCTCCCGGGCCTGTAAAGGTTTTATACAAAGGTAAGAAAAAAAATCACCGGGCTAAGAATCTTACATCCCGGTGAAAGGGGGCCGACCGGGCCCCGCTAAGAAAGATTCAGGCTAGGGAGTCCAGCCCTCCGGGTAGAGAATCAGCCGGATAGGGTCCTGGGCCAAAAGCCTCCGCAAGACAGCCTGCATCCCAGCCGGCGTAACCTGCCCGTAAAGGCCCAGACGTTTATCCAACCGGCTCAAAGGCAGGCCGTAAATCACCGCGGAATTCGTGTAACTTTGGGCTAAAGTGAAATTACTCTCCTGAGCTATCTCCCACCCCTTCTGAAGGGCCGCGACAGCCTTGGCAAAAGTGTCAGAATTAACCGGATCCGTCAGAATCTTTTGAAGTTCCTGCTCGACGGCTAAATATAACTCCTCCGCGCGCTTCGGATCGCATCCGAAAAAGACCTGCAAAGACAGCCCCCCAGCCGGCAAAGGCGAAAGGGATACCGACGAAGAGATGCCGTAAACCCCGCCAAGACGTTCCCGAATCTCCTCAATGAGCCGGATGTCCAAATATTCTTCCAGTACCTCCCCGGCCGCCGCATCTTCTTCGGAATATTCGGCCCCGATATTCCGGCCGATGAACACACTGCTCTTGTTTTCCTTGCCCTTGAAAAAGGCCCGGTCCGTTTTGCCGGGCCGAGAAATCCCCGGATCCTTCCAAGTATTCCAGGCCTCTCCCGAAGGAATAGAGGCCAGATAAGTCTCCACATACTCCTGTAACACCTCGGGCTTCCCATTCCCCACAAAAACGAAGGTAAAATCCCCAGGATTCAAGCCCCGGCGGATAAAATCCAGGGCCTCATCGGGATTCACCCGCTCTAAATCTTCGATTTCTAAGGGAGCAAAACGAAAATCCGAAGCATAAAAAATCCGCTGAATCTCCTGCCGGAAAAATACATCCGGATGTTCCTTCCGCTGGGATACCAGAGTGCGATACTGATCCACCAAAGCCTCCGCCGCCGAAGAATCCAGGCGGGGCTGAGTGAAATATAAATACAGCAATTCAAAAAAGGGCTTCAAATCCCCGACCGTCGAAGAACCCTGGAGGCCCCGTAAAAACAAGGAAGACCAAAAGGAAAGAGAAACCTGGCGGCCCGCCAGCTTTTTCTGCAAATCCTGCAAAGAATACTCCCCAACCCCGGAAAGTCCCCACATTTCCCCGGCCAAGCGAACCGAAGGAAAGGCCTCCGGAGAAACCCCTTCAGTACCCCCCCGGGCCAGGGCGTAAAAGATAATCTCGTCATTCTTATTCGCGGTTTCCCGGATAATAACCTTTCCGCCATTTCCCAAATCCCAAAGGACCGCGCCGGTCTCCGGATCCTCCCCCTGGGCGGTAATAACCCCCGGTTCCGGAGGTTCCGGCAGAAGCTCCTCGCTTAAAGCCTCTTCTTTCGGGGGGTCCATCGGGGCTTTCCGGGATTCCTTCTCCAGGAGAACCATCCGTTCCTTCGAGGGCGTCGAATCCGCCTCGGCCTCCGGAGTGTAAACGAAAAGCCTCGTATCTTCTGACGAAAAATACCGCTTCCCCCAAGTCCCGATTTCCTTCACGGTAATGCCCGGAAGCAGGGCCTGGACAGCCTCAAATTCCCAATCGATCCCCGGGGCCGGAGTTCCGTCCAAAAAATGCCGGGTAAGGTCCTGCAAATACCGGGAAGACTCGATTTTATCCTTCTCCCCGTAGAGCCGGGCCACCGAAGCCTTTAAAGTCCGCTTCGCCCGGTCCAATTCGGCTTGGGTAAAGCCGTAGCGGACTATCGCTTCTTTGGCCCTGAAAAGTTCCCGGATCGCGCCTTCGGTTTCTCCGGCCTTAGCCTGAGCCGAAAGGGTAAAAAACCGGGCCGTGGCCCCGTAACGAACCATTTCGCTCTCCGCTTCGATGTAAGGACTCGCCGGATTCGCCGAACCTTCGCTGAACCGCTGGGCCAGGATCAATTCAATCAAAGCATCCATCAGCCCGGCCCGATACTCCGCCAAATCCCCGGTCCGGGCCTTCGGAGGCAACTTGTAATAAAGGTCCAGGTAGGTAAAGGGAAGCTCCGGATCCGTGAAAATCTCGGGCCGAAAGCCCTTCTGAATCCCCGGTAAATCATACACCGGCTTATCCAAAGGAGTCTCCGCCTTAGGCATGGTAAAATGCTCGGGCAAAGAGGCCTCCAAAGCCTCGGGATCAAAATCCCCAACGAAAATTAAAGCCATAGTATCGGGCCGATACCACCGGCGATAAAAGGCCGCCAAACGCTCCGGCGGCGCGGTCTCAATAATCTCCGGCAATCCGATGGGCCGCCGGTCCGCATAGGGAGAACCCTGAAAAAGAATAGGTAAAAGTTTCTGCCAAATCCGATCCATAGGGCCCAGCCGGGACCGATACTCCTCCAGAATAACCAGCCGCTCGTCGTCCACATCCTGGGGATCAAAGGTAATAGCCTGGGTCCAGTCGTCCAAAATCGCCAGAGCCTCCGGCGGAATCCCTTTAACCCCGGCCGAATTCTGCTCCACCGGCACCTCAATGCCGTAGACGGTTTCGTCGTAATTCGTATAGGCATTCACCTCAGGCCCAAAGCGCATCCCCAAGGAACGTAAGTAGTTTATAAGGTCCGCTTCGGGAAACCGCTTCGTGCCGTTGAAAGCCATGTGCTCGACAAAATGGGCCAAACCCCGCTCATCGTCCTCTTCCAGAACCGACCCGGCATCCACCGCCAAGGTAAGATAGGCCCGGTTCTCCGGTTTGGCATTCGCCAAAATGTAATACCGAAATCCGCTGGCCAGAACCCCAGTCCGGACCGAAGGCATAAAGGGAGTCGGATCCGCCGGGGCCCCCAAACCCCCATACAAGGCCGCCGCCGGGGCCGGAATCTCCGCCGCAGGCCGGGCGTAAAGCCCAGCCCCAAGAAGCAATAAAAGGCTTATCGCTACAATTCTGTGTATCCTCATAGGTCAAGTATATGCTTTTTTTAAAAAAGATACCCCCCCCTCAACGGGAGGGTTCGGAATCCCCGGCGCCTAAGAGCCGGACCCCCTAGTTGCGCAAAAGAGAAAGTTCTACCCGGCGATTAGTCTCCGCCGAGCCGCCGGCATGAAGCCCCCCGGAACCCCCAATAACCAGCTGTTTCCGGTTCGCCCCCGCGGCAACCAGCATATCGGCCACCGCGTCGGCCCGTTGCCGGCTTAAGGGTATCAGCTCGTAACGTTCCTCGTTTTCCGTGCCTTCCGTGGGATTAGCATGGCCCTCCAAGAGAACCCGGTATTCGGGATTGCCCTGCAAAAGACTCACCACGGCCGAAATGTTGCGGTTGTTGGTCTCTACCGTCGCAAAATCCAAGCCCGTAAAATCCGTTCGGTTTGCCGGGAAATAAATCGTCCTAATAGGCTCCTGGGCCCCGGAAGAAGTCACCGTTCGAGGGGTTTCGGTCTGCCGCTCCGTAACCCGATCCGAAGCAGACGAAGCCGCCGACCGAGCCGGCGCCGCAGGAGCCGGCGCCGCCGGTTTGGGCGCCGGCACCCGATACCCAAACATCACCCCCAATCGGCCCCAATAGGGATACCCAAACCCGCCATAAGGTTCTATATACCAATTCCCAAGATTAAACCGGGCCCCCACATTAGCGTAAAAGTCAAAAAAACCTTTTGTCTGGCCCATATATGCACCGTCCTGGCCCTCGCCGCCGGTCACGAAAATTCCGCCGAAGCCGGGTTCAAGGAAAAGCTCAATTCCTTTGGGACGGAAAAAATAAATTCGGGCGAAGAGGCTTGTTTCAAAGCCCATGACAAATCTTTGGAAGTCTTTTCGGAATCCGGCTTTAAGCCCCGCGGCGATCAGATCGTTAATGCGGTATTCAAAGGACCCTATTATGCCGCCGCCGCCGCCGGACTGATACACCTCAGCAGAGGTAAATTTGTCTATATCTTTATCAGAGTCATTTTTATCATCCGCCCAGCCGCCGCTGATTTCGCCGCCCAGCCCAAAGGAAAATTTACTTTCCTGCGCGGACATCCCGCCTATCGAGATACCGCTTAGAGAGAGAAAAAAAACAAAAAAGAAACAAATTGCCCTCGTTTTAGACACCTTAGCCATTCGTTTATCGACTCCTTTCCATGATCTTTGTCCTTAGTATACTTGTTTATCGACTAAAATGGAAGGGGCAGAAGGAAAAAAGAAAGGAAAAAAAAAAGGGAAAAAAATGAAAGCCCCGGAAGGATTATTTTAAAAAGAATATTTTTCAAACCCCCGGCCTTAAACAGCATAGACTAGGGTTGTAAAAATATAGTATTTTTAGATATGGTACATATCGCTTTTACGGGAGGCGGTACGGGGGGGCATATTTACCCCGGGCTGGCGGTGGCGTCCTATTTGCGGAAAGAGGGAAATTGCCGGATTTTTTGGCTTGGTTCCGATAAAGGCATGGATAAAGCTATTGTCGAAGCCGCGGGGCTGGAATTTTTTGGGGTCCCTTCGGGGAAATTGCGGCGGTATATTTCGCCCCGAAACATTTCCGATACTTTCAAAGTCGCCGCCGGGTTTTTCGCGGCAAGAAAAATTCTCAAACGGGAAAAGCCTTGTCTGCTTTTTTCTAAAGGCGGGTTTGTGAGTGTGCCGCCCTGCTATGCCGCCGCGTCTTTGGGTATTCGGGTCTTCACCCATGAGTCGGATTTCAGTCCGGGGCTGGCGACCAAGATAAACCTCCGGGTAGCTCAAAAAATATTTCTGGCTTATCAGGAAACCTCCGGGTTTTTGAAACCGGCATATAGGAAGAAAATCATCGTGTCCGGCAATCCGGTACGGCCCGAATTCCGCGCCCCGGACCCCATCAAAGGACGAAACTTCTTAGGCCTTAAAGAATGGGAACGAATGTTACTCGTCCTCGGGGCGAGCCAGGGATCCCAACAAATCAACGAACTGGTGAAAAAAACCCTGCCCGAACTAACCAAACATTACACCGTAATTCATCAAGTAGGCCCCGGCGCGTCCTGGCATCTGCAAGCGGAGAAGTATCGGTCCTACCCTTTCTTCAAGGACGAAATGCCCCATGTGCTTGCCGCCGCGGAACTCGTCCTGGGCCGAAGCGGCGCGGGAACTCTTTGGGAATGCGCAACCGTAGGGAAACCCCTGGTGCTGATTCCCTTGAGCGGGTCCGGCACCCGGGGCGATCAGGTTGAAAACGCCCGGTATTTCGAGAAGGCCGGCGCGGCGATCAGCCTCCTCGGGGCTGAGGCGAATCCCGAAACCCTCAGCCGGACCGTTGCAGACCTCGCCGCCGACGAAGACCGCCGAACAAAAATGGCCGAAGCCTCGGCCCGCATCGGGATCGGAGACGGGTCCCGGCTCATCGCCGAAACCCTGATGACCGAAATGCTCATCCTCTAAGGATTTTACCCGAATTCAAAGGAACATATATGAACCCCATCGCTATGCTCGATATAATTCTTTCTATTTTGATGCTTATCTTTGTGATTCGCTGTACCCTTCAAGGCTTCGTCAAAGAAGTCCTTTCCATGATTGCCTGGATCGGCGGCATTCTGGGAGCGATTTTTTTCTACAAACAAGGCGGGGCTTTCATCCGAACCCGTTTTTTTCAGGAGGTCCCGATTCTCCCGGAGGTCCTCGCCTTTTTCCTCGTGTTTTTCCTCATCTTTCTGTTACTCAAAATATTTGAGGTATTGATCCGAGATTGCCTCGACGCCGTCAATTTAGGCGGCATCGACCGTTTCATGGGATTGTTGCTGGGGGTAGTCGAGGGATGCGCCTGTGTGGTGGTGATTATCTTTCTCATAACGATTCAGCCGGTCTTTGAAACCGCGCCGATTTTTGAAAACAGCCTATTCGCCCGCTACGTTCTGCCCTTGATCGATGTATACTCGGAGTAGCCATGTTTGAACAAATTTTTGCCCAGCCGGTCACAGCCCAACTGAGGGCGGACAAAACCGGAGGGACCCTGGCGCCGTCTATGCTTTTTGCGGGACCCTCGGCGACCGGAAAAGGTACGGCAGGGTTGGAACTTGCCCGGGTTCTTTCCTGCGAGAATCCGTCTGCTCCGGCAGATTGCCCTTGCGCCGCCTGCGGACGGCATCGTTTACTGGCCCACCCGGATTTGCTGTGCC
Organism: Spirochaetaceae bacterium; assembly: GCA_031256905.1. Lineage (GTDB taxonomy): Bacteria > Spirochaetota > Spirochaetia > Treponematales > Breznakiellaceae > JAITHW01. The sequence goes on along the minus strand of JAIRPY010000036.1, from coordinate 6,270 downwards.
TGGGTCCCCGGAACTTTTCCTCCGAAATAAGCGCGGCCGGGGCCTCCTTCCTGCGAATCCCCCAAGATTCCGCCGGGTTTCAGGATGCCCGCCGGCTTTTCATCCGGTCGGTACGGAAATTGCTTGTCCGGTTTGCTCCGGTTCTCTGGGAAGAAGAACCGAAATTCAGCAAACTGAGGGATACGGTTCTCGCTTTGGAAGAAGGAATCGACGATTTTTTTTCCGCCAAAGAATCTAAAGATTCTGGGAGCTTCAAAAAAAAATACGAGGGAATTTTGAAAACCGCGCTGAAACTCGAAGCGGACGGCATAAGCGACGCCATTCCAATTGGGCAGATTCGGCAAGCCGCGGCCTGGAGTCACATCGCGCCTCTGGGTCCCCGGAAACTTTTGCTCATCGAAAACGCCGACCGGATGCAGGAAGGCGCGCGCAATTCGCTTTTGAAAATTCTCGAAGAACCCCCGGAAAACGTGACGATTCTCCTCACCACAGCCCGGGAAAGAGCCTTACTCCCGACCATTCTCTCCCGGGTCCGGCCGTACCGGTTTTTCCGCCCCTCCCCGGCCGACGAAACCGCAATAATCCGCCAAGTCTTCCAGGATAACCCTCCCCAGGTTTCGGGAGTGGCGGCCTACCTCGATTCGTTTCTGCCCGTACCGGAAGAAAAATTGCGGGCTTTAGCCGGGTTTTTCGGGGCCTTCCTCGCCGGAAGCATCGCTTTGGCCCTGCGAAAACGCAAAATTCCCCTGCCGAACGAACTAGTCGCGTTTGGAACTTACACAACGGGCCTCGCGGAAGCCGCAGACCTCGGCAAACCAGAGCAAGATACCCAAGCCGTCATCGCTAAAGTTCTAGCCGGAACGGAAAAATTCGAGATTCGAGGGCTTTTTTCCCGATTCCTGCACATTTTGCTCACCCTCGTTTCGGAAAGCAGAAAAAATCAAACTACCGCCCCTCTGCCGAACGAAAGCTACCGGGATATGTGGCGAAAACACATCGACGAAGCGGCAAAAGCCGTAGGAATTTACAATCAAAGCCCCATCCTCGCCCTGGAACGCCTCGCCGTAGAACTCAAACGGGCAATGACGCGTTACTTCAGCTTTTAAAACCCGGGAGTCTCTGCCGGCGGGTCAGCTTTTTTCGTATACATCGAGTTCGCCGGTGACGAATGAAACCGGTTCGTCCCTGCCTAAGGGGAGGAGCAGGAGTTCCCCCTGGGGTCCTAATCCCTGCAAAATCCCTTCAACCGATGCCGTCGAATCCGTCCCGCCCGGAATAAACCGGACCCGCTGATTCCGCATATAAAGCCGTTCCCGCAGATCCTCCCGCCAAGCCTCGCAGGAATTGAGGATTTTAAACAGCCCGGCAAGAATTTTTTCCAATAACAAAAATCGGTCTTCCGCCGATACGGTTTCGCAGACTAAGGCGAGACTTACCGCTTTTTTCCGCAGAGCTTCCGGGAAGGTCTTTTGCGCCACATTCACCCCCACTCCGATGTACCCCAGGCCGCCATCTCCTTCCACGAGAATCCCCGCGGTTTTCCGAGAACCCAGCATTATATCATTGGGCCACTTAACCCTAAGGGCTTCCGCCAAAGCCGGGTCCCGGGATCGCAGAAAATCCTCGATAGCCCAAGAAATCGCCAGGCCCGCCTTGAGAGACAGAGCCGCCGGAATCGAGGCATAACGCAACAGAATCGTGAAAAATAAATTTCCCCTCCCTTCGGAATGCCAGGCCCGCCCGATTCGGCCCCGGCCCGCGGTCTGAAAATCCGCGGTAATTACCGTTCCATGAGGCTCTCCGGCGGCGGCCAGTTCCCGGGCAATATCCATCGTGCTGGACACGGTTTCCCGCTGGAACACCGGCGCCCCGAAAGGATTCGTCAAACCAAGCTCTTGAAACATACTGCACATATCGGTATCATAGCACATAAATGCGTATAGTATGTCTTGATCTTGAAGGAGTGCTGGTTCCCGAAATCTGGATTGCTTTTGCCGATGCTACGGGTATTCCGGCCTTCCGGCGGACCACCCGGGACGAACCGGATTATGATAAGCTGATGCGGTTTCGTATTGACCTGCTGAACCGCCAGGGGCTGAAATTGGCGGATCTTCAGCGGGTTATCGGCGGGATCCAGCCCCTTGAAGGCGCCGAGGACTTTACTCAGAGCCTGCGGGAACAATGCCAGCTTATCATCCTTTCGGACACCTATCAGGAATTTGCCCAGCCCCTGATGGCAAAACTGAATTATCCCACCCTCTTCTGCAACCGTCTCGTCACGGACCCGGCAGGAAATATTACCGGCTACCGGCTTAGGCAGAAAGACGGGAAAAACCTCGCGGTTCAGGCTTTGCAGTCTCTGAACCTCCAGGTTTTTGCCGCCGGGGATTCCTTCAACGACTTGGCGATGATCCGCTCGGCCGACGCAGGATGCCTCTTCCGCGCGCCCCCAGGGATCCGGGAGGCCTGCCCGGATCTATTCTGCGCCGAGACATACAGCGAACTTCTTCAGGAAATAACGGACTTCCTCCAAAGAGCGAATTTCCATGAATCCTAAATTTCAACGCCTCGCTCTGCTCGCCGGACCGGAAACGGTAGACGCCCTGTCCCATACGAAGGTAATTGTGTTCGGCCTCGGAGGCGTGGGAAGTTGGTGCGCCGAAGCCTTAATCCGATCCGGGATAGGCCATCTCAAAATAGTAGACTCCGATACAGTATGCGTAACCAACATAAACCGGCAAATACAGGCTACCCCCGAAACGATAGGGCAGTTTAAGGCGGAGGTTCTCAAAAAACGGCTGAAGGAAATCGCGCCGGAAGCGGAAATTGCAGGGTACAATACCGTTTTTTCCCGAGAAACCGCCGGCGGTTTCGGCCTCGAGGAGGCGGATTACGTTATCGACGCCATCGACAGCCTCACCCACAAGCTGGACCTTATCGAGTACGCCTGCGCGAGGGGAAAAAGGCTTTTTTCGTCCATGGGCATGGCCCAAAAGCTCGACCCCACTCGGCTTAAAACCGGGGACATCTGGGAAACCGAAGGCTGTCCCTTGGCCCGGCTTGTGCGATCCGGCTTGCGGAAACGAGGTTTGGCCCTGCATTTTACCGCCGTGTACAGCCCGGAACGCTTGCCCCTCTCTGAAGCGGAATCGGTCTGCGGCTCTGGAAAATGCCTCTGCCCCGCCCGGCCTGACGCTTCAGCGGAGTGGTGCAGTTCTAAGAAAGTCATAAACGGAAGCGCAGTCACCGTGACGGCCGCCGCCGGAATGATTTTGGCGGGCTTGGTGATTCAGGACGTGTACGGGCATGGGTGAGCGGTTTCTCCGGCGGGCAACGGCGGGCTTGGTCGTGCAGAAACTCGCGGCTAAGGCCGTGCTGGAGCGGAATCTCATTAACGAAGGAGATAGGATTCTCATCGCTGTTTCCGGGGGTAAAGATTCGACAGTTCTTTCCTGGGCTTTATCCGTAATTCGGCCGGCGGTCAAAAAAAACTACGAACTTCAGGCCCTTCACATTTCCAGCGATTTCTGCGCCTGTTGCAAGAAATCTACCCTAGCTCAGAGGCTTGCCGAGTGGGGCGTGCCTTTTACGGACCGCTTTGTGCCTATTATCGGGCGGCTCAAGCCGGGGAAAAAGATGAACTGCTATTGGTGTTCCACCCAGCGCAGGACCGAACTGTTGCGATACGCCGGGGAAAACCGATGTACGAAAATCGCTTTGGGGCATCATCTGGACGATATTCTCGAAACTTTTTTCATGAATATGCTTGACAAGGGGGAACTTTCGGCGATGCCTATACTGCTACAGTATCGGAAATATCCGGTTGAGCTTATCCGCCCTCTGGGGTACCTCGAGGAACGGCAGATCATCGCCTGCGCGGAGGAACTGGGGATTCTCCGGGCGGCGTGTACGTGTCCTTATGGGAAAAATTCACAACGCCGGGACATCCGTCGCCGGGTCGCAGAGCTTACCGCAGATTCCGGGGCGGTAAAACGTCGGATCCTGCAGGCCCTCTCCTCCGGGGCCGGGGATTTGCTCGATTCCCGATTCCAAGGAACTTTACAAATTTAAAGATTCCAAGTATGCTTCAGCTATGAATATGGTAAGTCCGGATGCTGGAGCGGGTGGCGCAGGCGGTGTGGATGACGGCGGTATTGATATTAACATCGATCCTGCATTAGCTGGAGGTGCAGGAGGTGGTGATCCTAATGCCGCTCCACCGCCGGCTGATCCTAACGCAACGGTTAGTGATGAACGTCTAAAAAATAAAGAGGAGAACCACAATGTGAAAAAAGATCAACCAGAAGACCTTAAGGCACTTATAGAGAGATTAGCTAAAAAATACGCTATAGACCTTGATGCAGGGTCAGAAGAGATAGAAGAGTCCGAACCCGAAAAAGAAGAAGTTGCCGAAGAGGGAACAACCACAGAAGATCCAGAAAAAGACTCCGAACCCCCGATCCCTACTGATCCTAAAGGTACAACTGTAGAGGAAGAAAAAGAAACTATGGTTGCCCGGATTGCCGAGCTTTCGCAGGCCCCCGGCGCATCCGGCTTTGAGGACGATGTAATTGGGATCCTGCGCCGGTATTGCCAAGATCTGGGGGAAATCCGGGAGGATTCTTTACGCAATCTCTACGTATACCCCAAGGAAAACCGGGGAAATCCGGTAATTATGCTGGACGCGCATACCGACGAAGTGGGATTTATGGTTCAGCGGATTTGCCCGGATGGGACCTTGGGATTTGTTCCCCTCGGTTCTTGGTCCCCGGTCTGTGTGCCGGCTCATCCGGTTTTGGTGCATACGCCTAAGGGCTATATACCCGGCATTATAGCGAGTAAGCCTCCGCACTACATGACCGAAGCGGAACGCTCCGCCCTTCCCAAGCTGACGGATCTGGTTATCGATGTGGGAGCGGTTTCCCGGGAAGATGCTCTAACGAATTTCGGGGTCCGGATTGGCGAACCGGTGGTGCCGGACACGCCCTTTCGGTATATCGAAAACCAAGACGTGCTCTACGGAAAAGCCTTTGACTGCCGCATTGGATGCGCGGCGCAAGTCGCGGTTTTGGAGGCCCTGAAGGGAAAATCTTTGGCGATGGATGTGGTCGGAGTTTTCAGCGCGCAGGAGGAAATCGGGATCCGGGGCGCCCGGGTTACGGCAAAAACCGTGAAACCGGCAGTTGCGGTTCTTTTCGAGGGCAGTCCCGGGGATGACACCTTCGGCAATCCCGAAACCGCCCAGACCGCGCTCAAAAAAGGTCCCATGTTACGGCATATTGATGCAGGGATGATAACCAACCCTCGGTTTCAGCGTTTTGCTTTGGGTATTGGGGAAGAACTGGGCCTTCCAGTTCAGCAGGGAGTCCGTACCGGAGGATCCACCAACGGCGCAGGGCTTCATCTATCGAATCAGGGCCTTCCGGTTATTGTCATCGGCTTACCGGTACGGTACATCCACACCCATTGCGGGTTTGCGGCTTATCAGGATTTTGAACACGCAGTAAAGTTGGGAATTGCAATTATCGAACGGCTGACTCCCGAAATTATTGCAGGTTTCTAAAAAAAGGGATGCGCCATAGCCCCTAAAAATTTTATGTAGATGTTGACAAAAAATTTATGTTATGATATTATAATTTATGTTATGATATTATTATAAAAAAGGAGAAATTTATAATGGAATATGCAATAGTTTTATATTTCAATGAAGATGAAGATCAATATATGACCAATATTATAAAAAATATTGCCGATGAATCAAACAATGGATACATGACCGAAAATCATATACCTCCTCATTTAACATTAGCCTTATTCAATAGTGAAATTAATGAAAAAGAAATTATAGAAACATTGGATAAAACCACAAATGAATATACAAAAGAAAACATTAAAATATCATCTATTGGAATATTTAACCCGGCGGTAATATATTTATCGCCGATATTAAATGGAAGACTAATTGAAATAAATATTAGAACAAATAATATTCTAAAACAAATAAATATAAATAATAATACATACTTATTTAATCAATGGGTTCCCCATATATCATTAGCCGTAAAATTAAACATAGAACAATTAAAAAAGGCATTAAATGTAACCATAAAACGTTTTAAACCATTTGATTGCAAAATAAATAGTTTGGCATTGGTAAAATGTAATCCATATAAAGAAATAAAAATATGGAAAATAAAATAATGGGGTACGAGGCTACTGCGCATAACCAGATTGTATGCGCTACGCCGCCTGCGGCGGTCAAAACGTCGC
>JAIRPY010000021.1 GCA_031256905.1 Spirochaetaceae bacterium | reverse complement strand
CATTATATTCGTTTATTAACTCTCTAAACAATTCATCCTTTTTATCAATTTCCCATATTTTGGGATATATTTTATTCTTTTTAAATATTCGGGGATCAAATTCTTCTTCCAATTCTTTTATATTTACATCTTTCATCGCGTTATATATTTCCAACAATTTATCCTTTTCAGTATAGCTTACAAAATAATCATCATCGGTTTCAAAAACATTGATGCCGACTATTGCTTCACTTAATTTATTTCCCTCAATAGGAGAATTTGCAGATACGCCGGTCAATAAGAAATGTAATCCGTCCCATAATTTATCAATATTATATATTTCATTTGTTTCTTCCAATTCATCAAGTTCTTCAACAAGTTCATCACCGTCAATTTTTTTCAAATTATCCAATGTATTTTGATCAACCGTCATATAAACACCAAGCAATCCCATTTTTTTCCTCCTTCAATGGTCTTAATTAAATATATCCCTAACCGCAAATCCCGTCAAGAGCCAAAACCTGCTTTTTCCAAATTTTATCCCTTCCGACGGATTTTCCAAAATAATTCCCTTGACCTTCTCAAGATAACCCGATAAAATCATAATATGATTACCCCCCCCCCCCCCCCGTATTCCGGGGTAAAACCCTAATCTTCTCTTTTTTAACCTTCCTCTTTCCCAGCGGAAATTCGGGCAAAAGGCTGAGTCCTTATGCCCTAACCTACGGCTTAAAGGATGCGCCCACAAACAAAGTCTTAGCGGACGCCGCACGTCGTGCGGCCTGCTTGGGGCGCGTCTTTGAGTATAGCATAAAACTCAAGGAGGTTTTTATGAAAAAAGGTTTCTTCTTCGGCCTGGCGGTGATTCTCGCGGCGGCCGCAACGGGATGCAACATCCAAACTCACCTGCCGGATCCGGACACCGCCGGGGAAGCGGACCTCAGGCTGAACAAAAGCGTCGCCGGTATTATCGCGCTGAACACCCTGAAACTCCAAGCCTCGGCGTCTGTCGACGCTTGGACCTCCAGCGATGAAACCGTCGCCATGGTGAACTCCAACGGCTTGGTTGTCGCTGTAAGTCCGGGCCGAGCGGTCATTACCGCGTCGGCTAAGGGCAAAACCGCGGACTGCGCGGTCAGTGTGGTTTCGTCCTTCGGGGACTTTGCCGAGTGGCTTGCCGCTCTGCCGGAAAACACCGCCGCTACCCCCTATTGGATACAGTTCTCCGGGGACCTTTCAAGTTTAGAAAACAACAGCATTGCCTTGTATAATTTATTCGCCCTCATAGAAAACACCGGCCGGTACGTCGGCATCGATTTGTCCGGCAGTCCCAGCTCGGTAATAAACCCTACCAACGTGATACTTTTCCCAAACTATGCTAAGTTAGTTGAGGCGATTCTGCCCGAGGGACTCACGAGTCTGGGACAGCGAACCTTTTATGGCGCCCGGGGGCTACAGCGGATCAGTCTGCCTCCCGGTCTCACGACTATCGGTTCTTCGGCCTTCCAAGGATGCACAAGTCTGACCGAGATAAATCTGGAGGGTATAACATCTATTGGTTCTCAAGCCTTCCAAGGATGCACAAGTTTGACGAAGGTCACTCTGCCCAGCAGTCTTACTGATATTGGTATGGGTTCTCAAGTTTTCAGCGGGTGCACGAGCCTCGCCGAGGTTGTCATCCTGCCCTCCTCAAGGATAACCATCGGGAGCTACACCTTCAAAGGGTGCACAAGCCTGACAAAGGTCACTCTGCCCGAGGGCATTACAATTATCGGCGGGGAGGTATTCCAGGATTGTACGAGTCTGAGGGATCTTACTCTGCCCGGAAGTGTTACCCGCATCTTAAACGATGCATTCCATGGTTGTACGAGTCTGACGAATATCAACCTGCCCGAGGGCCTCACATATATCAATAATGGCGCATTTAAGGATTGTACGGGACTCCGGGAGGTTACCCTGCCCTCAACCCTCCGAGAAATCAACTCCAGATTATTCGAGGGTTGCACGAATCTTAGGACGCTTATCTTCCTGAAAACGACGCCGCCGACTTACCGGGCGAGTATTGAGGAACCTTTCGGCAACACCCACCCCGATTTGGTTATCAAAGTCCCGGCAGACAGCGTGGAAGCCTACAGAACCGCTACCGGCTGGAACGCCTACGCAAGCATAATCACTGCCCGGTAAAATCCCTCATCGGCCCGCCGTTATCGGCGGACCGATGGCTTTCTTATTTTTCGGTATGCTGTAAATCAGACGGATTTAAAAACTATAAAAGTGAAATTATCAAGATTGCATTGTTTAGTCTTGCGGTTTGGGTTTTGGCGATCTGCGGAGGCGAATTAACCGGTTACTCCCGTGACGGCGGCAGTAATCGTACCGCGCAGAGGACGGATGATAAGCGTATCTCCGGTCGAGGTATCCTCCGCGGAACGTACCGGTTTGCCGGTAGAATCGATAACCACAGAAAATCCCCGCTCTAAAATCGACTGCGGACTTCCGGCTTCAAGGCTCGTTAACGCAAGCTCAAGGCGGCGGCGCATCTCGCTTAATCGCCCGGAAATGCCGGTCAGGACCCCTTCTTTCGCATCTTCAAAGCGCATCAGCCGAGGCTGAAGCAGTGCGCGGAAACGGTACTCAAGCTCTTCTTTGCTGAACGGTTTAGCAAGACTCCGAATCCGGCTGATTCGCTCCTGCATACTGCGGCAGAGTTCATTCTGCATACCGAAAATAATCCGTCGAGTCTCCTCCCGATCCGGGCTGACCAATTCCGCCGCGGCAGACGGCGTAGGCGCGCGCAGATCCGCCGCAAAATCGCTCAGGGCATAATCTATCTCATGCCCCACCGCGCTCACAATCGGTATAGCCGAGGCCGCGACAGCCCGCACAACACATTCTTCGGAAAAAGGCAGTAAATCTTCTAAAGAACCGCCGCCGCGCCCGATAATAAGCACATCCGCCAACGCCCACTGATTCGCCTGCTCAATCCGCCGAGCAATAACGCGCCCCGCTTCGCTCCCCTGCACCGGCGCAGGCAGAATAACTACTTCCATGCCCTCAGCCCGGCGGCGTATTATGTTGAGAATATCCCGCACCGCCGCGCCGGTCGGCGAACTCACCACGCCTACTGTTTTCGGAAACCGGGGAATACTTTTTTTCCGGCCCGGATCAAACAGTCCTTCGGCGGCGAACATCTGTTTCCGCTTTTCCAAAACCGCTAGAATATCTCCAGTTCCTGCGAGTTCTAATTCCTCGCAAACTATCTGATACGTCCCCCGTTGTCCATAAACCGAAATACGCCCCCGAACTCGGAGTAACATCCCGTCCCGAGGCGCAAAAGAGAGACTTTTGATTCGGTTCTTAAACAGCACCCCCGAAATAACCGCTCCCGGGTCTTTGAGGGTGAAATACAGATGTCCGGTACTTGAAGGACGATAATTCGACAGTTCTCCTTCGACCTGCACAGATGTAAACGCGGTTTCCAAGTTTTCGCGAATACATTCCGTAAGTTCTGAAACAGAAAAGATACGCATCAGACGTATAACAAGTATTCTTTGAGGCGTTCCCGAATTTCAGGGGATGCCCGGGCTTCCATTTCGATGCAGTCGTCTTCGTACCGTTCCGAAATGACTTTGCCTGTGCGGTAAAGAACTCCCGGCAAATCTTGACGGGATGCCGGAAATCGAAATAAAGATAATTCTCCGGCCATATATGTTTTAACCCGTTGTACTAATTCCGGAAGACCTTGTCCGGTTTTGGCGGAAACAGTAACGCTGTCTTTATACTTTTTTTTAAGCGCGGCCGGATCGTCTACAAGATCGGCTTTGTTGAGCGCGGTCAGCATAGGAATACTGTCGGCTTTTAGTTCCTGCAACACTGAAAGAGTCGTTTCAAAACAGCGGTCGGCTTGGGGATCGGAAGCGTCCAATACATGGATAAGAAAATCCGCTTGAGCGGCTTCTTCCAGAGTCGACCGGAACGCATCCACCAGCGCGTGGGGAAGCCGCCGGATAAAACCTACCGTATCGACAAGCAGAATGCGTCCGCCTTTTTCAAACTCAAGCTGGCGCGTTGAGGTATCCAGAGTGGCGAAACGTTTATCTTCTACCAAAACGTCCGCGCTGGTCAGAGCGTTGAAGAGCGAAGATTTTCCCGCGTTGGTGTAGCCTACCAGCGCGCACACGGGAAAGCCCTGGCGTTCCCGTTTTTTGCGTTGAACTTCTCTGTTTTTCCGGACTTCTCCGATTTCCTGTTCCAAGACAGCGATGCGTTTTTCGAGGAGTCGGCGGTCGGTTTCAAATTTTGTTTCTCCGGAACCTTTTGTGCCGTACCGTCCTCCCCGCTGGCGGGAGAGGTCGAGATATTTGTGGTACAGCCGGGGCAGAGCGTACGACAGTTCCGCTAACTCGGCTTGCAGTTCGGCTTCTTTTGTTTTTGCCCGGGCCGCGAAAATTTGGATGATCAGTTCCTGCCGGTCCAGCGCGGAAATGCCGGTTAAGGTTTCCCAGTTTCTCTGTTGAGAAGGGCTTAATTCGCTGTCGAAGATGAGGCAGTCTGCTTGGGCGGCGGCGGCTTTTTCCGCGAGTTCTGCGGCTTTTCCTGTTCCCATCCCGAACTTCGGATGCCGTTCCCGGATATGCACGGTTTCAAGGCCGGCGGTTTCAAGGCCCAGAGTATCCGCGAGTCCCGCAAGTTCACGCAGAGTATTTTCTTCATCCCCGGCCGGGGCCCCGGCGAATTTGAATCCCACGAGGAACGCCCGGTTCGGCGGTTTTTGCGTTTCATACATATTTTAAGTATAGCCGATTTTATGAAAATCTAAAATGATTTCGGTAAAAAACTTTTTATAGTATACTTAAAATTTTATAGTATACTTAAAATATGAAGACAGACGCTCCTTGGGTGACGGAAAATCTTGCGGAGTTATCCCAAATTCTCGCCAAAACCGACGATGCCGAGCTTATCGAGAGCTTTTTGCGCGCTATTTTAACGCCGGCCGAAACCGCGGACATTGCGGGGCGGTGGGCTTTGGTAAAAGCTTTGAAAAAGAAAGTTCCCCAGCGGGAAATCGCAGGAAGATTCGGCATTTCTCTTTGCAAAATAACCCGGGGATCCCGGGAATTGAAAAAGCCCAATTCTCCGTTTGAAGGATTTCTCGATCTTTTGGAAGAAAGAAAGGGCCCTTAAAACTTTCTTTCTTAAAAACCGGAGTTTTGCTATACTCAAAAGTATGCGACAATTTATTAAGCGGGCTTTGCAGAAACTGAACAAAATGACCGGAGAGCAGATTCGGGATTTGCTGATTTCCACGGCCCTTGAAATAGACCGCCTTGAAACGGTGCTGGATTCCCTTACGGACGGCATTTTTGTCTGCGATACCGAGTACGTTTTGATTCTGGCTAATAAATACGCCCAGCGGTTTATTCCTTTGCGGAACGTTTCGGAACAGAACGCCGAACCTCTCTGGCGGCTGGTTCGGGATGAGGAAATCGCGGATTTTTTTGAAACTACCCTTAGGAATGGGGACCGGGTGGTGGAACGAGAATTCGCCCTGGAAAACAAGGGGAAAAACCGGCTCCTCAGCATCAGTGTTTTGCCGTTGGTGCAGAACCGGCAGGTTTCCGGGTCCCTGGTGTACATTGAAGACATTACCGAAAAGCGAAGCAAAGAAGCACTGATGCGGCGCATGGAAAACCTCGCCAGTCTGACCACCCTGGCCGCGGGAGTCGCCCATGAGATTAAAAACCCCCTGGGGTCCCTGTCGATTCACATTCAGCTCATCCAAAAAGCCGTGACCGCGCACCAAGAAACCGGCAAAGACTGTTTCGGCCATATTAACAAATACATCGCCGTGGTCAACGAGGAAATTGACAGACTGAACGGCATCGTCGTGGACTTTCTTTTCGCGGTACGGCCCATGAATATGGACTTCCGGGAGGGGAATATAAACTCCCTGATCGAGGAACTTATCGGTTTTGTGCGGTTTGAGCTGGAAGAGGCGGGCGTCGAAGCCGCGCTGGAGCTGGCTCAAGATCTGCCCTGCATCGACTTCGACGAGCGGTACCTGAAGCAGGCCCTGCTCAATCTCATTAAAAACGCGCTGGCGGCCATGCCTGAGGGAGGCAAACTCACCATAAAAACCGAAGCTCAAGAGGGGGAAATTCTCATTCGTCTCCGGGATACCGGCATCGGCATCCCTGAACATTACCTTTCCAAGATTTTCGAGCCTTATTTTACCACAAAAGAGACCGGATCCGGCTTGGGATTGACCTTAGTGTTCAAGATAATCCGGGAACACCAAGGCGAAATTACCGTAAAATCCAAGGTCCGGGAAGGAAGCTGTTTCACCATCGCTCTGCCGGTCCCTCAAAAAGAACGCCGCCTGATTAAATACGTTCAAAATTAAAAAGGTTTAAACTTTTAAAAAAGGAAAATACAACAAAAATGAAATTTAAAATTCTCATTGTAGATGATGAAAAAAATATTCGGGAAGGATTGGCCGCGGCTCTGGAGCTGGATGGTCATGAAGTGGTCACCGCGGCCCATGGGGATGAGGGCTGGCGGCGGTTTCAGAAGGGCGATATTGACCTGGTCGTGACGGACCTCCGGATGGCGGGCCTGACCGGCGAGGACCTCCTCAAGCGGGTCATAGCCGAAAGCCCCGGCATTCCGGTGATCATGCTCACCGGGCATGGCACCGTGGAAACCGCGGTGGCCGCCATGCGGAACGGCGCGTACGACTTCCTCACCAAACCGGTCAACCTCGACAGGCTCTCCTTGCTGGTCAAGCGGGCGTTGCAAAATCGGGAATTGGTCATCAAGCACCGGCGCATCGAAGAAGAGCTGGAACACCAAAAAACCTTCGAGACCATCATCGGCGCCAGCGGCGGGATGCGGAAAGTCTTCGATACCATCAGCCGAGTCGCGCCATCCAAAGCATCGATCCTCATCACCGGCGAGTCCGGGGTGGGCAAAGAACGAGTCGCCGACGCCATTCACGCGCTGTCTCCCCGAAAGGGCAAAGCTCTCATCAAAGTTCACTGCGCCGCCTTATCCGCCGGCATTCTGGAAAGCGAACTCTTCGGACACGAAAAAGGCGCGTTCACCGGCGCGGCGGGCCGGCGCCGGGGCCGCTTCGAACTTGCCCATGAAGGCACCCTCTTCCTAGACGAAATCGGCGAAATCGACCAAAATATCCAAATTAAACTCCTCCGGGTCCTGCAAGAAAAGCAATTCGAACGGGTCGGAGGAGAGGAAACCATCGAAACCGATGTGCGAATCGTCGCGGCCACGAACAAGGACCTCAAGGCGGAAATCGAAAAAGGCGGCTTTCGGGAGGACCTGTATTTCAGACTGAACGTCATAACTATCCACATTCCTCCCCTGCGGGAACGTAAGGACGACCTGCCTCTGATGATAACCGCATTTCTCAAGGAATTCGCCGGAGAAAATAACAAACCCATCGAAGGCATCGACGAACGAGCCCGGTCGGCCATCTACGCGTATGATTGGCCCGGAAACGTTCGGGAATTGCGAAACTGTATGGAAAGCGCGGTAGTCATGGCGAAAGGTCCGATTATCACCGAAGGAGACCTGCCCCCAACGGTTCGGGCAAAAACCGACGAAGGCTGGATTCGGATTCCCCTGGGCACGCCCCTAGAGGATGCGGAAAAAATTATCATCCGGGACACCCTTTCCTTCCACAACGGCAACAAAAGCAAAACCGCGGAAGTTCTCGGAATTGGGCGCAAAACCCTGCATCGGAAACTTACCGACGGCGAAGCCCCGGACAGCTAGACCTCGGCTTTACAAAGCCGCGTAATAGTATTAGGATAATTCCATGCTTGTATCCGCGTCCCGGGGACTTCGCAGGCCCCAGGATCCCCCTTTAGACCAGGAAAACGTCAGGTATTTAACCGAACAGATTATAACCTATATTGGAAATAAACGTTCTCTTTTAGATTTTATCACCGCCGGGATTCGGATTGTCCAAAAACGTCTGCAGAAAGATAAACTCGCCATCTTTGATGTTTTTACCGGCTCGGGTATTGTAGCCCGGTTTTTCAAACAATATTCCCGGCTTTTGCTGGCAAACGATTTGGAAAAATACGCATCCCTTACCGGGGAATGTTATTTATCAAATAAAAAGGAAGTAAATATACCCTTTTTAAAAGATATGTATTCCAGCCTTCTTGCGGATCCGGAATTGCGCGAAGGGATTATCGCGCAGTTATACGCCCCCAAAGACGATAACGCAATCCAAAAAAATGAACGGGTTTTTTATACCCGCCGAAACGCGATGTATATCGATACTCTGCGGAATCGTATCGGCCGGATTCCTGTTCAGTACCAAAAATATTTTCTAGCTCCGTTAATTGCGGAAGCTTCGATTCATGTCAACACTTCCGGGGTTTTTAAAGGCTTTCATAAAAACAAGGAAACCGGTCTCGGCCAATTCGGCGGCCGGAACCAGAACGCCTTGGGGCGTATAAAAGGAAATATTACGTTGCCCTTTCCGGTTTTCAGCAATTTTCATTGCGAATATACCGTATATAACGGAGATTCCAAGGAGATTATCAAACACGCGCCGGAAGTTGATGTGGCCTATCTGGATCCGCCGTATAATCAACATCCCTACGGCTCCAATTATTTCATGCTTAACCTGATTCTCGAAAACAAAGGGCCCGAAAGAATCAGCGGCGTTTCCGGCATTCCCGGAGACTGGAATCGTTCCGAGTATAATAAAAAACAATCCGCTTATCAGGCTTTAGCCGATTTAACCGCCAACATCAAAGCGAAATTTGTGCTTATATCCTTTAATTCAGAAGGTTTTATTGCTCTGGAGGCCATGCAAAAGATGCTGAAAAAAATCGGGAAGCTTCAGGTTTTGGAAACTCCCTATACCGTATTCCGGGGAGGCCGGAATATTTCCCGCCGAGGGAAAGGGAATATTTGCGAATATCTTTACTTGTTGGAAAAATAAGAAATATAAAGGATAATTATGAAAATAGCGATTATTTTTGGGTCCTCCGCGGACAAAATGATAATGGTAAAGGCCGCCGAGGTTCTTAGGGATTTGGGAGTGGCCTTTTCTGCCCACATCCTTTCGGCGCATCGGACTCCGGAACTGCTTCGGGAGACCCTTCAGGCCGTCGAAGCCGCCGGCGCCGAGGCGATCATTGCCGGAGCGGGTCTCGCGGCCCATTTGCCCGGAGTTATAGCCAGCCAAACGTTGATTCCGGTTATCGGCGTGCCGATTGCCGCCGGCGGTCTCGGCGGACTGGACGCGCTCCTCTCGATGGTCCAAATGCCCAAGCCCATACCGGTCGCCACTGTCGGCGTGAACAACGCGGCTAACGCGGCGCACCTCGCCTGTGAAATCCTCGCGCTCAAGGACCCAGAACTGCGGAAACGGCTATCCGCATTTCGGGACAAAATGAAAGCCGATTTCCAGCAGGAAAATAAAGAGGTAACCTTGTGAACCGGCCTCTGCTCTACGAAGGGAAAGCTAAAAAAGTGTACGCCGCAGATCAGGAAGATCAGGTGATTATCTACTACAAGGACGATGCGACGGCCTTCAACGGCGAGAAAAAAGGTCAAATCGAGAACAAAGGCGCGCTGAATAACCGCATCGCCTCTCGGCTGTTCGAGCTTTTGGGCGGGGCGGGCATTCCGACCCATTTTGTGAAGCCCCTATCGGACCGGGAAATGCTTTGCTGGAAGGTAAAGATAATTCCCCTGGAAGTAATCGTGCGGAATGTCGCGGCCGGTTCTATGGCGAAACGTCTGGGCCTTCCGGAGGGGCAGACACTGAAAAATACGGTATTCGAGCTTTCCTATAAGGACGACGCTTTAGGGGATCCCCTTATCAACGAATATCATGCGGCGGCTCTTGGGGTCTCCACGTTTGAGGAGATTCGGGAAATATTTGCCTGCGCGGGGCGGGTCAATCAAATTCTCACGGAATTTTTTCTCTCCCGGAAGGTCCGGCTGATAGACTTCAAGCTCGAATTCGGACGGACCTTGCCGGGAAATTTGGTTCTGGCCGACGAAATTTCACCCGATACCTGCCGTTTCTGGGACGCCGGAACCAACGAAAAGCTCGATAAAGACCGGTTCCGCCGGGACTTGGGAGGCGTCAAAGAAGCCTACATCGCCATTCTAAACCGGATCGGATAACATACCCGAATGACGAAGCGGATATTTTGCCAAATACGAATTTGCCGGTTTTGGAATGTCCGCTCCGCCCCGGTGAAAGTTCTGCGGTTTCTGGATTGGCCCTGTCCTGCGAAACCCCGGGCCGCTAGGGGCATAATCCCAAGTTTCTTGCCGGCGGAGGCTTGAGATCCATACCGCCCCGGCAAAACCTGAAGATATCGCTCGGGATTTCCTGCTTGAACCTTATTTAATTCCCCCGGGCCGGCCCCGAAGGTGCATAAATCGGCGTACTGGTAACAGTTGAGCGGAAAAGCCGGTTTGTGCAGATGGATTTGCTGATGGAATACGGCGCCGAGGCGATCCGCAAAGCGGTTGAGCGGCGTTTCAAACGGTTTGGGCCGGGTCTGGTTAAGACCATAACGTTTGATCTGGGGAAAGAGAAGGCCGGGCATAAAACGCTCGAAAGGAATACCGGCGTGAAAGTATATTTTTGCCATCCCCATTCGCCGCGGAAAATCAGAATTGTTGAGTGCCATATAATAAATGTAAATTTTATTATAGAGGAATTATTATGGATATTAATTTACTGGCTAAAAAATTATTAGATGCTCAAGAATATGCAGAATTAACAAAGGCAATTAAGTTGTTGGAAAATAATAATTTTGAAATATTTTATAATAATTATTCAAATATTCTTGAAACATTATTTTTTGTTCATTCTTATGAAGCATTCATGGATTTTATTGAAGAAAATGAAACAGTAAAGGCAAATATATTCATTTTGGGTTTTCTTGCAAAAAAGAACAAATGTATAGAAATAGGAGGTTATGAATGTGAGTTAGAGAGAAGAATAAAACAATTTATTGCTGAAAAGAATACTAATGAATTGAATAATAATATAAATCAATTACATGAAAATGTATATACAGATTATGACGGAGAAGATAATTTTCGTGAATATATATCTAAGCTTAATGGCATTTTAATACATTACAAATTAAAGATAGTAATATTTTTTAATGATTTATATTGTGTTTGTGCTTACAATCTTTTTTTGTTAGATATTTCATTTGTGGATCATATAATTAATGAATGGCAAGATGATGATATACAAATAATAATTTGATATATTATTGTGTACGTCCCCACTGCGTTTAACCAGAACGTTATACGATAGGCCGTCTAAATTAGTTTGATATGAAATAATAATTTTTGAAAAATGGTTGACAGAAAGAATAAAACCGATGTATTATGAAATTATTCTAATGTTTTTGGAGGAAAATTTATGAGTTGGGATGTA
>JAIRPY010000105.1 GCA_031256905.1 Spirochaetaceae bacterium | reverse complement strand
TAATCAATAAATCTAAAATCAATTTCTTTTAATGTTTTTATTTTCGTCAAGAAATAAAACTTTTCCGCTTCCAATTTTGTATTTATTTCTCTTAGACGCAATCTTTCCAAATTAGGTAGTGTTTTTAATATTTCAGGATTTTCCCATGTTTTTAGCCTCAGGTCAAGTTCTTTTAATGTTACTAATTTACTCATATCAGGCAACATTTTTACTTTGGATGCGTCCAGACATAACTTGTTAATTGATTGGAAAGACTGTATTGTATCTATATTTTCTAAAGTATGTACGGATGCTAAATGCAATTCCTTCAAACTTTCCTTATTTATCAGTGAAAAATCATTGATACAATAACAACCCTGAATACCAATAATTTCTATTTTATTTAACGGCTCTAAAAAGGTAAAATCTTCAATTCTTGTTGATAAATGTAATTGCTTTAAATTATTACATTTTTGAATAGGTTCCAATGAATCTATTTTACATGTCATCTTTAAGCTCTCCAGCAAATTCATTTTTCCAATAAATGATATATCCAGTTTTTCATTTTGATTAACCGCGTAAAGTTCCAGCCCTATAATATTTTTTAATTCAGAAATAGGTTCCAGCGATTTATTTTTAAATCCTGTTAAATATAATTTTTTAACATTTTGCAACTTTGTTAAACTTGATAATTCTTCATCGGAGAACATATAATCTGACGTTGGACCAATGCCTAATATTAAATCAGGACGATTTTTGAATAAATTTTTATCCAATTCCATAAGATCATCTATTGAATTTTTATAAAATGAGAAATGGACTTTTTGATTTTCCTTATATTTCATAATTTTCATACTATCAAGTATTTTTCTAATATTTTTCCAACCAATTTAGCCCGCATTTTTAGCCCGCATTGCCTACGGCAGGAACGGTTAGGGATCATCTGCCGGGGAGTTAGGGCGGCTCGGATCGGCGAGAGCCGCGAGGAAGTGCGCCGGAGGTTCCCAAGCCCGGTCTCCGTAGCCTCCGGCCATGATCCATGCCGAGGGAATCCCCCGGTCCCGCAGATACCGGAAAACAAGCCGGTCTCGGTCCATGCATTGGGCAAGGCTCAACCGGAGAAGCCCGCTGGAAGGCAAACCGTCGTGTTCGTACGGGTCCGCGCCGTCCACCACGAAAGCCAAATCCGGGGCGGGAAAGCGGGTTTCCAGCTCCGTCAAGCCGGTCCCCAGAGCTTCTGCGTACCGGTCTTCTTCCCCGGGGGCTATCGGAATTTCCACATCCGCCGGAATTCGGGGCGCCCGATCCGGAGGCGCGTTCCGCAAGGTTTCCGCATCCAAGGGCCAGCCTTCCGCCATGTGAATCGAAAGATTTCCCAGATCCTGCCCGGGGCCCAACTCGCCCCGGGCCCGGGCAAATTGCACTAATTCCGCGGTTCCGCATCCCTTATGGGCATCCACATCGATAATCCAAAGCCGCTCCGCCCGATGTTCCGCCTGTAATTTCCGGGCGGCTATGACAATATCGTTCAGCAGGCAAAAACCGGTTCCGTGATCGTACCGGCCGTGATGCATCCCGCCGCCTAAGTAATAGCAAAAGCCCGGGGCCCTTCCCGGCGGCTCTGGGGGCCTATCTCCCGTCAGCGCGAGCCGGGCGGCCAGATAAGTCCCCCGGATTTGCCCCAAAACTTGGGCGAACAAGTCCTCTAGGGGTTTTACCGCCTGATCCGGGGCGTAGCGGTTGGGTCTGCCTTGGGAATCCCGGAGTTCCCAGGCTTCGATAAGTCCGGCGGAAAGCCCGGACCCGCCTTGGTACAGAGCCGCGACGAAATCGGCTTGATGAACCCGCTCGACATCGGCCCGGGAGATAACCGGTTCCGGGACTTCCAGCCGACAGGCCGCCCCGGGGAGGTCGAAGGTTTCCCAAAAGACTCCGGATTCCCGCAAAAACCGGAGAATCTTATCTCCCCGGGAAGGCGAAATCGGCAGTAAAATGCCGTAATCCCGATAAACCGCCGTCAGCTTCGGATCATAAAGAATCATTTGAAGTAACGTTCCGCGTTTCGGAAGGAAATATCCCGAACCATCCCGCTTAACAGGGCGAAATCTTGGGGGATTTCTCCGGCTTCGGCCCAAACCCCGAGGAGATTGCAGAGAATCCGCCGGAAATATTCATGCCGAGGATACGAAAGGAAACTGCGGGAATCAGTAAGCATCCCCACAAAACGGGAAAGTAAGCCGCTATTCCCCAAAATCCGCATCTGTTCTTCCATTCCATCCCGATGGTCCAGAAACCACCAGGCCGAACCGAGTTGCATTTTCCCCGGGAAGCCTCCTTGAAAGCCTCCCATAATCGTGCTGAGGGGATAGTAATCTTTGGGGTTGAGGCTGTAAAGAATCGTTTTAGGCAAGGCGTCTTGGGATTCGAGGCTGTCGAAAAACGCCGCCAAGGGTCCGGCAATGTCAAGGTCGTGAACTCCGTCGTAGCCCGTATCGGGACCGATGCTTTTGAGCATCCGGCGGTTGACGTTCCGAATTGCCGCAAGATGGATCTGCATGACCCAACCCCGCCGGCAATACTCTTCGGCAAGAAATCGCAGAAGGAAGGTTTTGTAGGCCTCCGCTTCGAGGGACTTCGGAGCTTCCCCGGAGAGGGCTTTTACAAAAATGAGATTCACTTCTTCTTCGGTTCTGTTCTCGAAGGGAATAGTTACCAAACCGTGATCTGCGGCGCGGCATCCCCGGCGGTCAAAGAGGTCAAGCCGGGCTTTTAAAAGGGTCCCCAGGTCTTCGAGGTTGTTTATGTTTTGCCCGGCGGCTTTTCCCAACTGGACTATATAGTTGGGAAATTCGGGTTTGTCGATATTGAGGGCCTTATCCGGTCTGAAGGAGGGCAGAATCTTTGGGGTTTTTTCTTTTTGCCCGGCGATTTTTTCGTGGTATTCGAGGGAATCCGCCGGGTCGTCGGTGGTGCCGACGGCGTAGACTTTAAATCGTTTAAAGATTCCGTATACGGAAAGGCTTTCGTCTTTTTGCAATTTTTCTTGGGCGGTTTTCCATATGGCCGGCGCGCTGGCTTGGTTGAGGGCTTCGTCGATGCCGAAATACCGCTGGAGTTCCAGATGAGTCCAGTGATAGAGGGGATTGCCGAGGAGCCGGGGCATAGTCTCCGCCCAGGCGAGGAATTTATCGTAGGGTTCGGCGTCCCCGGTGATGAGCTGTTCGGCGATGCCGTTGGCCCGCATTGCCCGCCATTTGTAGTGATCCCCGGCGAGCCACATATATGCGAGGTCCGGGAAACGGCGGTTATCCGCGATCTCTTTGGGGATGAGATGGCAATGATAATCGAAAATCGGCTCTTCCGAAGCCGCCTCGTGGTACAATTTCTGGGCGGTTTTATTGGTCAGGAGAAAATCTTTATCCATAAATTTCATTGGGTACCTCAAAAAAACGTTTTTTTAAGTATAGGTTAAAAAGGCGATTCAAGCAAATGTTTTGCCTAAAATAACGTATAATAAACGGGGGGAGGGAGGGGGAAGGGAAAAACCGCCGAGGCATCGCCCCTTCTTTCCCTTGCTCATTTGCAATTTATACTATTATTCATGTTATTAAACAAGTTTATTAGATAAAGGGTGAAGGTTTATCTTCAAACACATAATTTATGTTTCTATTTCTTTCGCCAATTTTTTTTGCAGGGATACCAATATTTATTGAAAAAGGTTCAATATCCTTTGTTACAATGGCGCCCGCTCCAATAACAGCGCCTTCCCCTATTGTACAGCCGGGTAAAACGATAACCCTCGGTCCCAGCCATGCTCTGTCGCCGATTGTTATTTTCTTTTTTTTAGGAGATTCACAGCTAAAATCAATATTGTTGTGGTTATGTTGTTCCGTCCATAGCCATACGCCATGACTAAAATT
>JAIRPY010000102.1 GCA_031256905.1 Spirochaetaceae bacterium | reverse complement strand
TTTTCTCAATATTTTCTCAATATTTTTCAATATTTTATAGAAGAAAAAAAAACTTTACAAGCCTTTAGCTGGTTTATAAGGATAAAAAAAAATCAAGAAAAATTTTCCTATAAATATAAAAAATTTGTTGACAAGGTTATGAAAGAGGTATACCCTAAATTTAACTTAAGCTATAAAAATATGAGGTGAAATGTATGGGTTATCGGGAAGATAAATGGTGGGTTGCGCCGGCGAATTACGCGCCGGAAGTGACGGGACAACTTGGGTTTGCGAAGAATCTGAAAATTCTGGACACCACCCTGCGGGATGGGGAACAGCAACCCGGGATTGTATTCAGCCGGGAAGATAAGGTGGCGATTGCGAAGGAACTGGACGCCATCGGGATTCACAAAATCGAAGCCGGGACCCCGGCGGTTTCCCAAGGCGACGCGGACGCCATCAAGGAAATTTGCGAATCCGGGCTGAAAGCCGAGATTTACTGCTTCGTCCGGAACGTGGTCAGCGATATCGAGCTTGCCAAGAAATGCGGCGTTCAGGGCGTGCTGGCGGAAGTCCCCGGAAGCGAACACCTCCTCAACAAAGGTATGAAGTGGAGCGCGGAAAAAGCGATAAAAGCCGCGTGCGAAGCCACCACCGCGGCGCATCAGCTTGGGATGAAGGTGACCTTTTTTCCCGCGGACGGCTCCCGGGCGAGTCTCGATTTCCTGCTCGATACGCTGGACGCGATCAAAGCCGGAGGTCACGTAGACGCGGTAACGCTGGTTGACACCTTCGGCGCGTTTTCCCCGGAAGGCGCGGCTTATACGGTACGCAAAATGATCGACCGCCTGCAATGCCCGATTGAAGTGCATTGTCACGAAGATTTCGGGTTGAGCGTCGCGACGACCCTGGCCGCGCTGAAAGCCGGCGCGTCCTGCGCGCACGTAACGGTCAACGGCATAGGCGAGCGAACCGGCAACACGCCTCTGGAGCCTCTGTTGGTATGTCTTCACGCGCTCTACGGCATCGATACGGGGATCGATCTCTCGAAACTGCTTGCCCTTTCCAAAGACGTGGAAAAACGGTCGGGAATGCCGGTTTCGCCGGTAAAAGCCATTGTCGGAGAACGGATTTTCGGATGGGAAACCGGAATGCCCGTCGGAATGTGGAAGAACTGCAAGGATTCCGACCCTCTGGTGATGCTTCCTTATCTTTGGACGCTGGTGAATCAGCGCGCGCCGTACATCTACACCGGCAAAAAAAGCGGCGCGGCGAATGTGCTGTTGGTCGCAGAAGAACTGGGAATTTCCTTTACCGAAGATCAGGTCAAAGAAATGGTGAATCAGGTCAAAGACCGGGCGATTCAGCTCAAACGGGACTTAACTCGGCAGGAATTCAAGGACCTCGCGGCGCAGGTTATCCGGTAAAAAGGAGGAAGGATGAAAACCTATTTCTTGGACGAACAGTTTCTCACCAAAGAGAATAAGGCGCAACTTTCTGCGGATTTTTCCGCCGCCGGGCAGGAGATTATTTTCAAAGGATGCAAAACCAGTCAGGAAGTAATCGACAGCGCGAAAGACGCGGACGCGGTAATTCTGATGGCGGTGCGGATCGGCCCGGATGTGATCGCCGGGTTGAAAAACCTGAAGTTTATCGGCCGATGCGGCATCGGATACGATAACGTCGATATCGAAAGCGCGGCGGATCGGGGCGTAGTCGTGTGCAACGTACCGGATCACTGCACGTACGAAGTCGCGAGTCACACCTTTGCCCTGATGGTAGCGATTCAGCGGCAACTGCTTCCGTTTATCGCCCGGGCGAAAGCCGGAGGCTACGCTCAGGGCGCGGAAATCAAGTGCCGGCGCATTAAAGGGCAGGTTTTGGGGGTTCTCGGGTACGGCAAGATCGGCCGGGAATTGGTGAAGATGGCTCTCGGAATGGGAATGAACGTCTTGGTGTTTGATCCCTTTTTGAAAGAGCTGAAGGAACCCGGCATCGCTTTAGCGGGCAGTGTAGAAGAAGTGTTGCAGAAAGCGGATGTGCTTTCTATTCACACGCCCCTTACTCCTGAAACGACGCACATGATCAGCGCGCCGCAGTTCGGGATGATGAAGCCGGGAGTGATTCTGCTCAACGCGTCCCGGGGGGGCGTGATCAATACGCCGGATTTAATCGCCGCGTTGAAGTCCGGCAAGGTCTCTGCCGCGGGGCTTGATGTGTGCGAAGGAGAACCCTTGCCCGTAGGTCACGAGCTTTTGGGAATGGGCAATGTGATCTTTACGCCTCACGTCGGAATGTATTCCGAAGAAGCGATGGCGGATATGTATCACAAACTCGCCCGGCAGACTTTGGACGTTCTCGCCGGCAAATGGACTAACAACGTCGTGAATCCCCGAGTGCGGGAGAAAGCAAAACTACAGGGCTAGGTTTCTTTTTTAAAATGTTTTTAAAAAAGAAAAAAAGAGAGGTTAAGGAAAAATGAAAAATATAAAAAATATTGCCGGCGCAGTATTGGCGTTTTCCGCGGTTCTGCTTTTTTTCGGGTGCGGAGGCAAAACGAATTCTTCCGGCAGTTCTTCTGCCGCGTCTTCTTCCAGCGCCGCGCAGAAAACCATAAAGGTAAAGATGACCCATACCGGCACGGAGCTTACCTTAGCGCATCAGGCTTTTGTGGTAATCAAAGAGTATATGGAAAAGAACAGTAACGGCGTATTTCAGGTGGATATATATCCGAATGGACAGCTTGGGAACGACGCTCAGATTGTCGAGGCTGTACAGGAAGGGGATGTTCATTTGATGTTTACGAATACCGGCAATTTGATTTCCTTTGTGCCTGAACTTGGGGTATTGCAAGTTCCTTTTGCGTTTCCCTCGAATGAGACGGCTTATCAGGTGCTGGACGGTTCTTTCGGGCAGGAGATGCTCGGCATGATGGAATCGAAGGGCAGTATGGTTGGACTCGGCTGGCTTGAGGCTGTGGCGTATCGGGAGCTTTCCGCGAAGAAGCAGGTGCGCGTTCCCGCAGACATGACAGGCATTAAGATTCGGGTTATGACCAATCCGATACAGAATGCGATTTGGGAAAATCTGGGGGCCCAACCTACGCCGATCTCGTTTGCGGAACTGTATACCGCGCTTCAGCAGGGAACGGTTGACGCTCAGGAAAATCCTTTGGAGCTTTTTATTTCCCAGCGGTTTTATGAGGTGCAGAAATACATTACTTTGACGCATCACATTTTCACGACCGGAATGTTTTTAGCGAATCCCGCGTGGTTTAATAAGCTGTCTCCGGATTTACAGAAAGTCGTGCGGGATGCAACGATGGAAGGAACGCTGTTTCAGCGCAAAAAGTCGGCGGAAAATTACGACGGCTATTTGAAGACCCTTGCGGACAACGGCGTTACCGTAACAACCCTCACGGACGAGGAGTTCAATCAGTGGAAAGAGAAAGCGTCCCCGGTAAATGCGATGATCGCGAAAGAAGTCGGCGGACAGGCTCTTATCGATAAACTGTTTTCCGCGGTACAAGCCGCGCAGAAATAGCCTTCCGGGGCGGATTTCCCGCCCCGTATATTTTTAGATTTTTTTAAAAAACAGAAAAAGTATTTTTTCAAAAATTTAAAAAGAAGAAAGCGGAAGAAGTATTTTTAAAAAGAAAAAAAATTAAAAAAGGAAAAAGTAGAAAAAGAGGGAAAAAGATGAAAAAGATTTTTCGGTTTTTAGACGATCATTTGGAAGAAATTTTTATTTCTCTGATGATGGGATATTTTGTAACCGTAACGATTCTTCAGATTGTATTCCGGTTTGTACTGAAAATGCCTGCGAGCTGGACTGAAGAGACGGCTAAATATGCGTTTATTTGGATGACCTTTATCGGTTCGAGTCTTGGGGCTAAGATTCAGAGTCATATCCGGGTGGATATGCTTGAGACCAGCGTTTCCGGGATTTTCAAACTTGCGCTGAATCTGTTTAGTCAGATAGTTTTTCTGTTATTTGCGGTGATAATGACGAAGATCGGCGTTGATATGTGCGTCAGCTTAATATCCCGTCCCCAGTTGAGTCCTGCCCTGAAGATACCTATGCAGTACGTTTACGCGGCTCTTCCGATAGGTATGGGACTTATGACGATTCGGATTGTCCGCAATTTAGTTTTGCAGATTATAGGTCTTGCCGGACGGAAGAAGGAGGCGGCGTAATGGCAGTTTTACTATTCGTCATATTTTTCGGGCTTATGGCTTTGGGCGTACCGATTGCCGCGTCGATGGGATTAGGTATTCTTTCTAACTCGATTTTCGGGGAAACCGTATCGCTTGCGTTTATCGGTCGAGGTATGGTATCTGCGTTGGATTCCTTTCCGGTTCTTGCGGTGCCGATTTTTATTTTCGCCGGAGAAATTATGGCGAAAGGAGGCATTTCAAAACGGCTCTTCAACTTTGCAAATGCCTGTCTTGGAGGCTTAACCGGAGGCGTTCCGATGGCGACGGTTTTTACCTGTATGCTGTTCGGCGCGATATCCGGTTCAGGTTCAGCGACCTTCGCGGCGGTCGGCACGATTATGATTCCTATTATGACAAAGCAGGGATACGACCGGCGTTTCATTACCGCGTTGACCGCCGCTTCCGGAGGCTTAGGCGTACTGATTCCCCCGAGTCTGCCGATGGTAATGTACGGCGTATCTTCCGGCGCGTCTATCGGAGATATGTTTATGGCGGGCATTATTCCGGGAGTCGGATGCGGGCTTGCGTTAATGATATACGCGTATATTTTTTCCAAAACTCATCCTATTACTATCGATGAATCTCAAGAACCCCGAATGGGCGTATTTAAGAGCCTTCTCGACGGGTTTTGGGCGTTACTTTGTCCGGTTATCATTTTGGGCGGAATTTACGGCGGCGTGTTTACCGCCACTGAAGCCGCAGGCGTTGCCGCGTTGTACGGCGTTATCGTTAGTAAGTTTATCTACAAGACCCTTGAGTTCAAAGAAATCCCCGGGATTCTGCTTCGGGCGGCTCGGCTGAACGCGCCGATTCTGCTTATCGTTGCAATCGCGACGGTCTTCGGGCGCATTCTTACTATTCAGAACATTCCTACCGCTCTGGCTGAAGGCATTCTCAGTCTCACGGATAACACGATTCTTATTCTTATTTTTATGAATGTCATTTTGTTAATCGCGGGAATGTTTATGGAAGCGCTTGCGGCGATAGTAATTCTCACGCCGATTTTACTGCCTATTGCGGTAAATATCGGGTTAAATCCTATTCATTTCGGCACTATGATGGTGGCGAATTTGGCAATAGGTTTTGTGACGCCTCCGGTGGGAACGAATTTATACGCGGCTTCCGGCATTACCGGCATCCCGATTAAAGACATCATCCGCGCCGCGTGGGGTCCTATTATCGCGCTTTTGATAGTACAACTGTTTGTCATTATCATCCCCGGACTTTCAACTTGGCTTCCTTCAATGGCTAAATAAATTTTTAAAAAAGTAAAAAAGTAAAACTATTTTTAAAAAAAGAAAAAATTAGAAAGGAAAAAATATGCTGACATCGATTCACAATCCCGGAGCCGGAAAACTTCGGGTAATAGGCTACGCTTCAGGTTCTGGAGATACTCTCTGGAAAGCGTATGAATTGCAGAAGGAAATGGAAAAAACCTCCGAAGGCTGTCCATTTGAGGTAGTTGGGGTGTTTTCCAGCAGGAAAGACGCTAAAGCCGAATCCACTGCCCGGCACTTCGGCGTGCCTTGCGCCTGTATTGATATACAGGATTTCTATCAAAAACGAGGAAA
>JAIRPY010000068.1 GCA_031256905.1 Spirochaetaceae bacterium | reverse complement strand
AGTAACCCGGCGGCGTCCACGAAAAACGCCGACCCCAACACCCGATCCGCCATACCAAAGCCCCGCTCAATCCGCATCCCCCGGTCCACCACGACGGTGGCGACGCCCTTAATCATATCCGAGGCGGCATCCTTGCCTTCGGCGTAGACCCGAAGGTCCTCCGGGATTTTTCCGCCGGTTTTTGCCGCGGCATTCAGGAAAAACGCCGCGGTCCGTCTCTGCTTAACTGTAACAGCCCGTTCAAGAAAAAGCAGGGCATTCTCAAACGAAAGAGCTTCCAGTTCATGGGACCGGGCCGCGGACAGAAAGCCCCCCAAGTCATTGCCGTCCGCGAGCTTCTGCTTCGCATCCGCCAGCATGAAGTCCGGTTCGTCCCCGGCGTTTTCCACCGGAATTTCAAGCGCCGATAGGGATCGCGCCAAAGACGCCGCATCATCCCATCGCTTCTCGGTAATCGCCTGCATCTGCGCGGCTTCCAGACGGGCTATCGCCTCGGTTTTCAGCGGCGCGGCGGCGGCGTCCTCGGGGTACAAAAGCTCGTAAACCCCGATAAGGTGGATCGCCCGGGCCGGATCGGCCTGCACATACTGCCGTATATCCTCAATCCGCAGGTCGTTGGTTCGTTTCGGCGGGTCAAGCCGGCTCTCGCTGTCCTTCTGAGAAGCGCAGGTAAGAAAGAAAAAAAAGAAAAAGGGGAAAAAAAATTTCATTTTTTAAAAATCCTGCGGTTGAACGTACCAAAGGGAATCGGAAAATTCCCGGACTCCGTCTCTATCGACATCCCAAAAACGGATTACCCTATAGGAATCTTCGGTATAAGAAAATTGTTCTTCGTATTCGTAGAGGCCGTCTTCATTCCAGTCGCTTTGGGAAGAGGCGATTTTTACGGGTTCTTCTGAATTTTTTTGCAAGATAAATGTCCGGACCGTTTCCATAGAGCCGTTTTCGTCAAGATCGATCCGCTGGATCCTTGGTACGCCGAGGCGGTAATCGGTTTCTGAAACCACTCTGCCGTTGAGCATTTCCCACGCCCGCTGAGGAACGCCCTGATCTAACGCGATGCGTTCAATCCCGCCAGGAAATTCCCGGCTGGGTCTTTCAATGAGCAGAGCTTGAGCCATCAAGGTTTGCCGGGAAAGCTCCGGCGGATGAGGATTCCGCTCCGGGTAAAGCGCGCCTCCGCTCTCAAGTTTTGTGAAATACAAGGGAAAATAGAAAAAATCAAAGGGCTTCGGAATATACGTCGCGCCATCGCAATGGGATTCCAAAACCGCAGGATACTGCTCCCAAAAGAGCGTCGTTTTGATCCGTTCCTCCGCTTTTACGGGCGGATAGCCGGCCATAGTTCCGGCGGCGGGAGAAGAGGTTTGTTCCATCTTTATCGGAACTCCGGCTTCAAAAAACACCGTTAGTTCGGGTAATCCATCCTGATCCGCATCGTAGGAGTAGCCTGCGATCAAGCCCTTTGCGTAGCGAACCGCGGTTTCCGGGAAGCCGTCCAGGTCGGCGTCTTCGATTATCGTTCCCGAAAAAGTACGGATATACTCCCGAAACTGATCCCGCTGAGGGTCATCTCGCAAAAGATTCCACACCGCCAGGAGCAAACGTTTATCTATCCTTTTTTCATCTGAAACCGGGGCGAACAATTCATCGACTGCGTCTTTTCCGTCGATTAAACCTAAGTTTAACGCCTCGGGAATCGAGGCGGGATTCCCCCGGGGAATTGCCCGATAGGCCCCGAGGATTCGCCGGGCTTCGTCCGGGTCCGGGATAAATTTCACCGCCAGATAGGCCAGGTCCCGGTCCGTCTGAAGCAAAAGGGGAAGCCGTTTCAGCGCGAGGGTCATAAGGTCCGTTTCTCCGGCCCGGGGAAGCCGATCCGCCGCGTACTCAAAAAAAAGCCGGACCGGCCGAGGGTCCCGAGGATACGCATCCATCCCTTGGGCCGCAGTATTCGCAAAGGCTTCCCGGTCGTTAAGCCCCCGGAAAGCCCGCAGTTTGAGGCAGATCGTATCGATACTTTGCGGAATTTGGGACACTTCGGAAAGGGCGTCGGCGTACCGGCCCAGTCTGAGCAAGGCCTCAGCCCGCAGAAGTTTCGCCTGGGCCGGAGCGTACCGGCTCCAACGGTTCGTTTCGAGGGACCGATTTATCGCCTCCAAGACAGCTCCCAGAGGACGGCGCTCATGGAAACGGACCAATCCAAGCAAATAATCGATATCCGAGGAAACGTTGGAAAAATCGGCTCCCCGTTCCAAAGCCGCCAGCGCGTCGGTCCATCGCTGTTCCGCCATGGCGTTTTGCGCCCACAGCGTGTAGCGTTCCGCCATAGCCTTATCCCCGGTTTGGGCGTAAAGAATCGGAATAATTCCTAACCATAAAACCGCAAGCCCCGGTTTATACGAAAGAAAAAATTTTTCCAGTCTTTGAGATTTTTTTTTCATTTTTTTTCCTTTTTTAAAAAATTAAGGGTTTGTTTCGGTTGCCGTAGGAACGAGCAGGGTATTCGTATTATCCCGGGGCGGGAAGCCGAGGAGTTCCCGGATTTCATCGTCGACTAAGGTTTCCCGGGACATGAGCGCGTCCGCGAGGGCTTCGAGTTTCGCTTTTTGGGCTAAGAGTATGGTTTCGGCTTGGGTTTTGGCGGCGTCCAAAATTTTTTTGACGGCCCTATCGATTTGCTGGGCCGTATCTTCGGAGTAATCTTTGTGCCGGGCTATTTCTTTCTCGAGAAAAATCGGTTCGTCTTCTTGGCCGTACGCCACGGGACCCATTTCGTCGGCCATTCCCCATTCGCAGACCATGTGGCGAGCCATATCGGTGGCTTGCTGGATGTCCTGTTTTGTGCCGGTGGTGGTTTCGCTACAACAGAGTTTTTCGGCGATCCAGCCGCCGTAGCATATTACGATGCGGTCTTCGATCCAGCCTTTGGTTCTGCTGTAGCTGTCTTCGACAGGCAGGGACATTGCCATGCCGAGGGCCCGCCCGTGGGGGATTATGGTAACTTTGTGTAGGGGGTCCGCGTTTTTGAGGTAATAGTGCAGTAAGGCGTGGCCCGCTTCGTGGATTGCGGTCATGCGGCGTTCTTTATCGGAGATGACGAGGGTTTTTCGGGCGACTCCCATGATGATTTTATCTCGGGCTTCTTCGAAGTCCGGCATTTCGACGGTAGGTTTATCTTTTCTTGCCGCGAAGAGGGCGGCTTCGTTGACGAGGTTGGCGATATCCGCGCCGCTCATTCCGGGGGTTGCTCTGGCGATGCGGGTTAAATCGATGTCCGAGCCTAAGGGAATTTTGGCCGCGTGGATTTGCAGGATGGCTTCCCGTTCTTTGATGTCCGGCATGGCGACGACGACTTGCCGGTCGAAGCGGCCTGGTCTCAGCAGAGCCGGGTCGAGAACGTCCGGGCGGTTTGTCGCGGCGAGGATGATGATTCCTTCTTTTGAATCAAAGCCGTCCATTTCGACGAGAAGCTGATTCAAGGTTTGTTCCCGTTCGTCATGGCCGCCGCCGTAGCCGGCGCCCCGGGTTCTGCCGACCGCGTCGAGTTCGTCGATGAAGATGATGCAGGGCGCGCTTTTGCGGCCCTGTTCGAAGAGGTCCCGGACTCGGCTGGCCCCGACGCCGACAAACATTTCGACAAAATCGGACCCGGACATATGGAAGTAGGCGACTCCGGCTTCTCCGGCGACGGCCCTTGCCATTAAGGTTTTGCCGGTTCCGGGCATTCCGACGAGAAGCACTCCTTTGGGGATTCTCGCGCCCATTTTGGTGAATTTTTGGGGATTTTTGAGGAAGGAAACCACTTCTTCAAGCTCGTATTTGGCGTCTTTTTGCCCGGCGACATCTGAAAAGCTGACTTTTTTGCCTTCTTCGAGGTAGCGTTTCGCCTTACTTTTCCCGAATTGGAAGGCTTTACTGCCGGTTCCCTGCATATTGCGGAACATAAACCAGATAAATCCGAAACCAATGAGCCAGGGAAGGAATTCGAAGAGAAGCCGCAGGGGGCTTAACCCTGAAACTCCCCCGGACACGTTGACGCCCTTGTCCTGCAAGAGGGGCAGAAGGTTTGGGTCTTGGTAGGGGATGAGGGTTTTGAAGTGGACCGGGTCCCCGGAACCGCCCCGCAAAGTGCCTTCTATCGAGGTATTATCGAGAATTTTGACGGCCGTAATATCGTTCCGTTCCAGGTGGTTTGTGAAGGCTGAGTAAGGAATTTCCTGAATGGACCGGGAATTTCCCCGAAAAAAGTAAGCCCCAAACAGCCCAACCATAAGAAGAAACACAATGAGGGCAATCACATTCGGTTGAGCAGGTCCTCCCCGGGGATTCGGGCGAGGCGGCGTTTTATCGTCATTAAACATCATTACCTCCAGAAACCATGATAAAAGCAAGACGCTGGTCCTCTCTATGGGGCGTTTCTTTTTTCCATGATAATTGTAGCATATCTGAAACGATATGCTCCGGGAGACCGTACTGGTCTTCCGCTATAGCAGTATACCCCGAAACGCCTTTTTTTTCAAGCCCTTTCTTGGTATGCACGACCAAAGGAAGATGAACAAAAAACCCGGACCCAGGCGTTTCTTTTTTTTCTAGGTCCTCTGGAAATTGACACGCAATTTTAAAGCCCATGAACGAGTAAATTCCGGGGGAAAGTATTACCAGGGCTCCTTCTTTTTCTTTTTTTTCTTTTAAAGAAACCAACACGTCCCCGTTGGAATGTTCGATTCGTATGGGTCCTGCGTCTATCTTTTTTCCTTCGCCGAATCCCCGGAGCGTTTTCCGCCGGGGTTGGGGGGATGTTTTTTTCTTGGGAAGATCCGGCTCGAAATCGCCGGCTTTCGCGGAAAAAAATTTCCCCAGATGGTCTGCGGCGCGAAACAGCGATTCTTCTCGGATTATCTCAGACTGGGAAAAGAAATTTTCCCCGGAAGTAACCAATAGCGAACCTTTTTGCGTCCAAGCTACCTGTTTACGCGCCTCGGATTCAAGAAATTTCGCGGTCCGGCTTTGAGTTTCCGC
Source organism: Spirochaetaceae bacterium (assembly GCA_031256905.1). Classification (GTDB taxonomy): domain Bacteria; phylum Spirochaetota; class Spirochaetia; order Treponematales; family Breznakiellaceae; genus JAITHW01. The sequence continues at coordinate 19,491 of JAIRPY010000068.1, read as the reverse complement.
CATGGCAAGAAGCGTCTTCCGCCAATATGGAAAAAAGGCATCCAAACAAGGAACAAGTTCGCGCCGAATGCGGTTCCGCAGATATCTGATGTTTTGGTTAGTGGAATCAGTTCTGAAGGAGGTTTTTTTTGCCCCCAGATAAGCCAATACGTCAGAACGGCTGAGGGTCAAGAGGGGACGCAAAACTTGCCCCCTTTCTTTGGGCATTGCCGCCAGCCCGGCGGGACCGCATCCCCGGAGAACCCGCATCAGCACGGTTTCGAGGAGGTCGTCTTGAGTATGGGCGACGAGAACCCGCTCTGCGCCAAGCCGGCGAGCTTCCTGCCGCCAGGTCTTGTGCCGGAAAACCCGGGCCGCGGCTTCCATTCCGATACCGCAGGTTTTGGCGGTTTCCGCAACCTTCCCGGGGCTTATCCGGACGACCCGGCAGGGAATATTCAGCCCTTTGCAGAGCCGGCCGACCGCTTCCGCGTCTTCCTGCCGTTCCTGGGGGTCCCGGATGCCGTGGTCTACGTGAAGGCAATGGACCGTATATCCCTGCCGGCGTTGAATAGCGGCTAAAGCTTCAAGCATAGCCGTTGAATCCGCTCCTCCGGAGACCGCGGCAAGGAAAACCGTTTTCTGGGTCCAGTTTCCCATGTTTGAAGCCACGGTAACTTCAAAAGGAAGCACGGGCTTTACGCTTTGGCTTTTGCTTTGGCGTCTACAGGAGGAGTTTCGGCGGCGGCGGCTTCGGCCGGAGCGGCTTCGGCTTCGGCGGCTTTGGCGAATTTCACCACCGCCACAACCTGTTCGCCTCCTGTGATGGTCCGGACTCCTTCCCCAAGGCCGAGGTCCCGCACATAAATCGACTGATTCGCTTTCAGCTCGGAAACATCAACTAAAATCCGTTCCGGCAGGTCCTTGGGCAGACATTCGACTTCCACATCCCGAATAGGCACTTCGAGGGTCCCGCCGTCCCGGACGCCCACGGGGTTGCCCTGAATGAACAGCTTCACCTTTGCCCGCAACAGCACCCCGGCTTCTACTTCATAAAAATCAACGTGCTGTATTTTTCCGTCTTGAATGGTCCGTTGGGTATTTTTTACAAAAGCGTTGAGGGCTTCGCCTTCGATGTCTACGGTGACAATAGTCGTATCGGTAATGTTTTTTATGCCGTTTACAAATTCCAGGGCGTCTAAATCAATGGCTTTCGCCTGACCGGCGCGGCCATAAATTACTCCCGGCAGTCTGCCTTCCCGCCGGAGCCGCCGAGCCGCGGCGGACCCGTTCGCGCTACGGTTTCGGGCTTTCAAAACTATCTGACTCACAATTGCTCCTTATTTTCTTTTTTCTGAAGATTGGGACGACAGGATTCGAACCTGTGCGTGCCGGAGCCAAAACCCGGTGGCTTAACCACTTGCCTACGTCCCAGTTTTTTTCTAAATAAAACAGCCAAGGTTAGCATAGTTCCTTGGCTAATATATTTCAAGCCCTTTTTATATTTCCATAGAAAGATCGTCGGGACCGCTACCGGAGTCGTACTTATCAAGTATTTTTGTTTGCAAATCGGTACGGAAATCCGGGTTAATCGGGTGGGCGACATCTTTGTATTCTCCTGCCCTGGTTTTCCGGCTTGGCATGGCGATAAACACGCCGTTTTTCCCTTCGATAATTTTAATATTATGCACAACAAAGCAGTCATCAAACGTAACCGTTACATAAGCTTTTAACTTTCCTTCTCCGGTCACCTTGCGGACCCTAATGTCGGTTATCTCCATGACGCACCTCCTTCCTTAGAATGGTCCAGAATAGCTTATTTATTCTAACACCTCTTTAGCGAAATGTGCAAGCGGAAAAGTTAATTGTACGAAATTCTTTTCTCCGCCGACCGCCTGGGCCGTCTTACGCGCCGCCGTGGTATCCGTAAACACTCCGAAACAGGTCGAACCCGACCCGGACAAACCGGTAAAATCCGCGCCCCCTTCGGTTAAGCTCCCCAAAAGGGCCCGATACGCTTCCGCCGCGCCGGAATCTCCGGCGGATAACAGAACCGGCAAAAAATCGTTCCGGTATTTCCATTTTGCCGGAGGCTCCGTCAAATCGTTATGTTCCTCCTCTCCGCGGGAATCGCCGGACCGGGACCGAACCTCATCCAGCAAGCGGAAGGCCTTCTTGGTGTCGCTGGGGAATCCGGGGTAGACCAACAGAACCTCGATGCCTTGCGGGATGGGCAGGGGCGCGACTTTCTCGCCCCGGCCGGAAACCCAAGCCGCTCCGCCGGACAGAAAAAAGGGCACGTCGCTTCCGAGCTTTTCCGCCATTTCCTGCAAGGCCTGATTCTTCAAGGGCCTTCCCGCCAGGCGGTTGAGGGCTTTGAGGGTTGCGGCGGCATCCGAAGACCCTCCGCCCAAACCCGCGCCTAAGGGGATTCGTTTTTCAACCTGAATCCGAATCCCCGCTCCGAATCCTGTCCGTTCCCGAAACAACGCCGCCGCCGCCAGTACGCTGTTATTTTCGATGGGCCCTTCAGGGATCCGCCAGTCCATCGTAACCTGCGTTCCTTTCTCTTCTACTTCTTCGAAACGCAAAACATCCCCGAAAGCAAGAGCTAAAAAAATACTTTCCAAGGCATGATACCCGTCGGCCCGGCGGTTTTTTATCCGTAAATGCACATTAATTTTGCAGGGGGCCGGAACTTCTAGGCTTTGCCGGGGATTCATGTTTTAAATATACTAACATCTGTTAATATTTGTAAAGTTTTTTCTGCCTTTTTTTTCATTTCGGCTTTCTATCTCTCAAGGGATGTTGACAAATATCGAATTTCTCTCTTATGTTTCAAGATATACTAAAAGCAAATGGAGAATGCTATGACTCTGTATGAGACCATACATACCCGGCGGCTCGGGGTCCCCGAATCGGAATCTGCCGCGTCCGGGGCGTGGGCATCGATAACCCGGGAAGGACATCCGTATATCCCCCGAGCCCATACAGCCGCCGGGGATTCTGAAGAAGGCGGCGACTTCGATGACGACTTCGATGATGACTTCGATGATGACTTCGATGATGACTTCGATGACGACTTCGATGACGACGAAGAATTCGACGATGATGACGAGTATTTCGACGATGATGGAAACGGAGACCTCTTCGCCGAAGACGAGGACGAAGACTAAGCCCGCCAACTAAGGCGAAGCTCTGCCGAGGGATGCGGCCGGGGGAGATCGAAACAAAACCCCCGCTGTATCCCATAATCGTTCCAGTTCGTAAAACTCTCGGATTTTCCCGGTCATAAGGTGAATCACCAGGGCCCCCAAATCGATGACAAGCCATTCGTCTTCGGAGATTCCTTTTGATCGCGGAGAAACCCGCAAAATGTCGATCCCCTTTTCCCCGCAAAATTCCCGAACCTGCCGTTCCAAACCCGCAAGGTGGGCGCCGCTGGTTGCGGTGGCTATCACGAAAAAGTCGGTCCAGGTATTTTCGCCCCGCAGATCTAAGGCGATCACGTCTCCTCCCCGATGTTCCCAAAGTAAGATCCCCAAAGACTTTCCTAACTCCTCGGCCTCTAAAGATTCTTGGGAAAAAATTTTTTCTTCCCCTGGGCTGGGGAAAAATTTAGTTTTCTTCAACGTAGCGTCCTTTAAAATCATTGCCGATAATAAGGATAAAATCCGAGCGATACTCGAAGTTTTGTATCGTAGCATCCTCGAGAATTTCGAGGGGCTGTTCAAAACGGATGTTTTTGCACTTGATAATATCCCCGAAAGTCCGGACCATATTTTCGTTCCCGGAACGGTCTATAATAACCGTGGCGTCATAATCGCTCCGGTCTGCGTTGCCGATAGAAATCACTTCATACCCAAAGCCCCGAAGGAGTTCCGCGGTTCTGCCCGCAAGCCCCACCGTCGCGGTGCCGTTGAGAATTTCTACCGTAAATACCCGATCCGTAAAGCCTCCTTCGGTTTGGCGGGTGAGGCCCGTCAAGGTTTGGCGCACGATGTCCTTGATGAGATTCCCGTCGTAATACGGAAAGAGCAGAGTTTTCCCGGAAACCTCCCGCACGTTGCCGCCCACGGACTGGATCGACACCCGCTCGACATCGACGCCGGCATACTCATCGAACAGCCGGGTCCGGACCCGCTGACTCGAACCGCTTTTGAACAAGCTGTGGTACGTCTGCGCGACGATGGGATTTTTCAAAACTTCATTCTGCTCGCCTAAACGTTTGATGAAACCCAAGAAAAACCGTTGTCTGCGGAAGGTCACCACTTCAGGGTTCTCGAAGGACAGTTCGTAGGTGATGTAAAGTTGGGATTTGTCCCCGTCAAGCCGAGTCAACCCGAAAGGAAAAAGCACCGTCCTGTCTTCCGCGTAAATTTCCACCGGCGAAGGGATGAAAATCTCCACTCCTTCGAGAAGATCCACCGCTTTTCCCAGATTTTCGGCGTTCAGCACGAAGGTGTACCCAATATCGATGTCCAACAGCCGCTCGATTTCGTTTTCAAAGGTAGCGATTTTTTGGGGATCGTAGACCGCGTCGATGCGGTCTACTCGGTTGATGCGCTGGAGAATCAAGCCCACCTCTCCGGGGATGTCGAACACCGCCGCCCGTTTTGTCCCCGGATAGTACATGAAGACGTAGGTCCCTAGGGGTTTGCCGGCTCCTTCAAACACGAACAGGCTGTTGATGACTCTATCCCGGGTTACGGCTCCTTCGATGGGGTCTGCCCGTAAGGCCCCAATTGTGACGAACACGCCTCCGCCTAAAAGCACAACGATAAGCCCCAGCAAAAAAATGCTGGCGTCGAATTTCATAACCCGGGTTTTTTTAGGTCTCATGGCTTCTCCCGCTGGAGCCTGGGGTTAGGCGAATCTCCTTTCCGGGTTTTTTCGGCCGCCATTACCGTTTATTCCTTTTATGTATCGCCTCGAGGAGCCGCAGAGTCCCTTCGGAGATGTCCGTTTCATGGGAACGAAGATAAGCTACCGCGTCATGTAAAACGGCCTCGAACAGCTCGTCGAGAGCCGCGGTTTTTGCCAGGTCCCGAATTGCCGGGGCGACGCCTTCCCGGGAGATTTCGATCTTGTCAGCGATATACGTCACTTTCGCCAAATCTCCCATGGACGCATCTCCGACGGTATGAAACCTTACCGCTTCAAGAATCTCCCGATCCTGAATCCCAAAACGTTCCCGCAGAAACACCGCGCCGGCCCTCGCGTGGAGCAGAGAGGGCTTTTTGCGTTCCTGCCTAGAAATCGGGTCCCCATCCTTTTCCGCGAGGGCCCGCATCGTATCGTCATCGCAGGATTTGCATATATCATGGGCAATTCCCGCAAGATACCCCGCCGACGGATCAAGCCCAAACCTAAGGCACAAATCCCAACAAAGCGACGCGGTATTCCGGGAATGGCTGAACCGGGATCCCCGAACCCTAGTCCGCACAGTATGTTCCACTTCGGCTATGAGTTCTTGGGAAACCCCGGAATCCCGAACCGGGGGCTCATAGCCGTAAAGCCGGCGGTCTTCGATAATATGCCGGGTCCCTTCCGGCAGGAGGTAACGCCAACTCCCGCCCCGCCGAATCTGCTCCCGAATGTGGGCGGAAGAAAGGGTCAGGATTTCATTATTAAGTATTTTGTGCGGATAAGGAAAGGCCATTTCCTGGGGGGACATTCGATGAGCGATGATTATATCGGTCCTGCGGATAATATCTTCGGCGTCTTTCCACTTGGAAAAATTTTCCGCCAAGTCGTCCCCTAAAATCAACCCGATTTTCCCTCCGAGGCGGTAGCGGTCTGCTAGATCCCGAAGGGTGTCGATGGTATAGGACACTCCTTTCCGGCGGATTTCCGCATCATCAATGGTAAAATACGGGTTTCCCGCCACCGCCGCAGACAGCATATCCAGCCGGTCCTTCGCGTTTTCCATGGAAATATCGAGCTTAAAGGGCGATTGGTACGCCGGAACGAAGATAATCCTATCATAGCCGAAAGAAAACCGCACCGCCTCCGCCAAAAAGAGATGCCCCAGGTGAACCGGATTAAAACTTCCTCCCAGCACCGCCGCGGTCGGCGGCTTTGGGGGGAGGTTTTCTTGGGAAGTTACGGAGGAGTTCACGGGCGGCATTTCTTACCCCCAATCCTGGGGGACTGCTCCTGCAGACAATTTCGCCATGAGCGAAGCGGCTTCTGCAAGGCCCTCCCCGGAAAAAACCGAAATCCCCAGCACGGTTTCCCCAGGATAGGCCGATCCCAAGGTTGCCAACCGCTCTGCCGCGCCGGGGATGTCCAGCTTCGTGCCGATAATCGCCCGGGGCTTTTTGAGCAGTTCCGGGGAAAAGGATTCCAATTCCTTGCAGAGAATGTCAAAACGGTCCCTATAGGTTTCTTCGGACAGGTCGATAAGGAAAGTCAACGCCGAAGTACGGGAAATATGCTTGAGAAACTGTATTCCCAGCCCAAAGCCGCAGGACGCGCCTTCGATGAGGCCGGGAATGTCCGCAAGGATAAGATCCTCATCGCCGATGGTGAGAACCCCCAAGTTCGGGATTTTCGTGGTGAAAGGATAAGCCCCAATTTTAGGACGGGCCTTGGTGAACCGGTCAAGCAGAGAAGACTTACCCGCGTTGGGAAAACCCACAAAGCCAATATCCGCTATGAGCCGTAGTTCCACCTGTAATCGGACATGGCGTCCGGGCTGACCGGGCAGAGCTTTACGGGGGGCTTGATTCACCGAAGACTTGAAGTGAATGTTGCCCCATCCTCCGTTGCCGCCCCGGAGGAAACGGAATTCCCCGGGGTTTGCCCCAAAGTCTCGGACCAATTCCCCGGTGTCAGCGTCTTTCAGAGCGGTTCCGGGCGGGACCGGGATGATTATATCTTCGCCGTTTCTGCCGTAGCGTCCTGCGCCTTCGCCGTCTCGGCCGTTTTCGGCTTTGAAGAAGGGCCGATGCCGGAGATGAGATAAGGTCCGCAGATTTCGGCGGACAATAAAAACCACATCGCCGCCCCGGCCGCCATCGCCGCCGGCAGGACCGCCCCGGGGGACGTATTTTTCCCGGCGGAAGGCCACACAGCCGTTGCCGCCGGTCCCGGACGCCACTTCGATTAACGCTTCGTCGGCAAACCCGCCTCCGCCCGGGGATGCGCCCGGGCGTTTAATATCGATCTTAGGGCGAAATTCCGCGGAATGTATTGTCCCCCGCCCGGCTGAGTTTTTTAAAGTCATGGGTTTTTAGCCTTTTCCTTTGCAAGGAAAGTCTCAAGGAGAGCTAGTTTGCGGTTAGGGGAATGACGCCCGCCAGTTTTCGTCCTTTCCGGCGGGTGAACGACACCGTGCCTTCGATTAAAGCGAAAAGGGTGTAATCTCCTCCGCATCCCACATTTGCGCCGGGGTGAATTTTTGTCCCCCGCTGGCGGGCTATGATACTCCCGGCTTTTACGTAGGATCCTCCGGACGCCTTGATTCCTAAGTATTGGGGATTGGAATCCCGTCCGTTTTTCGCGCCGCTGCCTCCTCGTTTTCGAGCCATATTAATTCCTCCGTTTTATGTGTATAGTGCAATGATTTGGATATTCTTCAGAAACGAATTGCAGTCCTTCGAGCAGGAAGGCGCCTACTGCGAAGAGAAAGGCTTTGCCCTCGGGGGCGTATTCGGTTTCGAGTTTGAGCTGACCTCTTGTGGATACATCGGCCCGCAGGAAGACGCCGGTTTCCTTGGCGAGGACCCGCAGGGCTGTTCCGGCCAGCGCGGATACGGCTCCGCAGACTGGGTCCTTTCCTTTGGGACCCCCTTCGGCGTGGCCGGCGATGCCGCAGGTTTTGAGAATTCCTTCGTTATCTACCTCGGCGGTGATTTTTATCATCTAGGCTCCAGCGATATCCCCGATTCTGATGTAAGAGTAACCCTGACGATGGCCTTGTTTGCGGCGGTAATCTTTTTTAGGTTTATACTTAAAGACGATAATTTTCTTGTCCTTTTTGTGGGATTCTACGGTGGCGGACACTTTTGCGCCGGCTACGTAGGGGGATCCGAGGGATACGGTTTCTCCGCAGATCATCAGCACTGTTTCTATATCCAAGGTGGACCCGATTTCAGCGTTAAGGCTGTCAACTTTCAAGAGCGCGCCTTTTTCGGCTTTGTACTGTTTTCCTTTCAATTCTACCAATGCGTACATACCTATGTTATAAAATAAAAAAGGGAGTTTCGTCAATATGTCTAGCTTTTTAAAAAGATTTTTAACCCTCTGGAAATTATTGGCAAAAAGCGAATAATAAAAAGAGCATGAAAAAAATAGAAGATTGTACCGTGGGCCTGGTCGGTTTGGGGCTGATGGGCGGAGCTTTTGCGGCGGCCCTGGGGCGGATCCGGGCGGGCCGGGTTCTGGCCTGCGATATCGACCCGGCGGCTCTTAGGGCGGGAGTTTCCGCAGGAGCCATCCGGGAGGGATTTTCATCCCCGGAAGGTATGCTGAACCAATGCGATCTGGTATTTCTGTGCCTCAATCCGTCCAGTCTGATTCGCTTTATGGAACGCCATATGGCGGATTTCGCGCCGGGTACGTTAATTACCGATATTGGAGGCGTAAAAACCGGCCTGGTCCGGGGGATAGAAAAAAGGCTTCCGGAGGATTTGGATTTTATTCCCGGGCATCCCATGGCGGGAAGCGAAAAGAGCGGATACGCCCAATCGAATCAGTGCAGTTTTCAGGGGAAGAATTACATTCTCACGCCTCTGAAACGAAACAAGCCTGAAAATGTGGAGTTTCTTAAAAGTATACTTTTCCGGATGGGTTTTTCCCGCATCACCGAAACCACCCCGGAAGACCACGACCGCAAGATTGCCTTTACCTCCCAGCTTTCTCATGTGATTGCCGCCGCGCTTATTGACTGCGAATCGGACCCGGAAATTATCCGGTTCGGCGGAGGCAGTTTTGAGGACCTCACCCGGATAGCCATGCTCAATGTTCCCCTGTGGACCGAACTTTTTCTGGAAAACCGCCTGGAACTGCTCCCTCGGATAACCCAGTTTCAGGGCAGTCTGGAGAAACTCAAAACCTGCATCGCCGAGGAACGCCGGGACGCTCTGGAAGAAATTTTGCAGACCGCCCGGGATCGCCGAACCAGCCTGATTTAATTCTCTAAAAATTTAGGAACCTTGCATTTCCCTTTAAAAGCTTTTAAAAAGTAAAAAAAGAATCCCTAAAAGGCTGTAATTTATTTTACTTTCCGGGACGGCGGTTTTCTTTGTATTGCAAAAGAAAGCATCCTAAAGTACTATAGAAGTATGGTTGAGGAGTTTTTATTCCGTAAAGGGAGTAAGGTATACTGTATCGGGATTAAAGGGACCGGGATGTGCGCTTTGGCGGAACTGTTGTGCAAAGCCGGAGTGCAGGTATCCGGTTCGGATACCGCCGAAGTATTCTACACGGATACTATTCTTGCGGAGATGCATATTCCCTACTTTGAATCTTTTGCGGCGGAGCATATTCCGGCGGAGGCCGATGCGGTGCTGTATTCCGCCGCGTACTCTGCGGAAACCAACCCGGAACTCGCCGAAGCGGAACGCCGGGGCCTTCCGGTTCTGAAATATGCCGACGCCCTGGGAGCCTATTCTAAGGAGTTCGACTCTTCCGGCATTGCGGGAGTGCATGGAAAAACAACCACCACCGCCATCGCCGGAACCCTCATCCGGGCGGCGAAACTGCCCGGGCAGATTCTCGCGGGGAGCGGCGTAAGTGTCTTCCGAGGCCATTCCACCCTGAGTCTCGGCAGTAAATACTTTATCGCCGAAACCTGCGAATACCGCCGACATTTTCTGGCCTTTCATCCCCGGCGCATTGTGCTTACCGGCATCGAATCGGATCATCAGGATTACTATCCAACGTATGATTCCATAAGGGATGCCTTTGTGGAATACCTTAGAAAACTGCCCTCCGGCGGAGAGCTTATCTACTGCGCGGATAACCCCGGAGCCTGCGAAGCGGCAGAAATTCTGCGGAGCGAAAACCGGGACATCGCCTTTACCCAATACGGATTTAAAGCTGAAGGAGCCTTCAGACTGAATTCCTACCGAGTCTGCGGAGAACGAATAGTCCTGGAACTGGCCGGCTTTCCGGGAGAACTGAAACTGCGGATTCCCGGACGGCACAGCGCGCTGAACGCGGCAGGCGCCCTGGCCTTGACGGATTCCCTCATGCAGGCTGAACATCAGGAGTGGAACGACGAACGCCGGGAACGAGTACGCTGGGCCATGGAAGATTTCAAGGGAAGCAAACGGCGTTCCGAAATTCTAGGCGAAGGAAACGGCGTTTTGTTTATGGACGATTACGCGCATCATCCTACGGCGATACAGGTGACTCTTGAAGGCATAAAAGATTTTTATCCGGATCGAAGAATCATCGTGAGTTTTATGTCCCACACGTACAGCAGAACGGCCGCGCTTCTCGACAAGTTCGCCGGAAGTTTTGAAAAAGCGGATATTCTCATTCTGCACAAAATTTACGCTTCCGCCCGGGAAACCTACAGCGGCGGCGTTACCGGGCGGACCCTTTTTGAAAAGACGAAAGGCCTCCACCATGAAGTGTACTACACAGAAGAACCCGCGGATGCGGCGGTTCTGCTGAAAAAGATACTGCGTCCCGGCGATCTCTTTGTGACAATGGGGGCCGGAGATAACTGGAAACTCGGCAGAGTTCTTATGGAACGCCTGGGAGGAACCGCCCTGTGAAAAGCATGACCGGCTACGGCTATCAGGAAGAGCGGAACGAAGAAATGTTTCTTTCCGCGGAGATCAAAGGGTATAACAGCCGTTTTCTTGAAATGACCGTAAATCTGCCGGCGCAGATTTCCGGTTTGGATTATGAAATCCGCCGGTATATGGCGGAACGTTGCCGCCGGGGAAAGATCGAGATAACTCTGCATCTCAAGGAATACGATACGGAATTTTCGGTTTCCCTGAACCGCGGGGCGGTTACGGCGTACCTCAAAGCGATAGCCGAACTTAGAAAAATCACCCAAGATTTTTTTTTAGAAAAAGAAACTTCGGGATTAGAAAAACCCTTGCCGGAGATGATCTTTGAAAAAGACATCCTAACGTTCCTTGGATTGGAAAGGGTGTTGGAAATAGAAAAAACCGGAAATAAAACCGCGTATTGGGATCGCCTCGAACCGGTTTTGCGATCCGCCGCCGACCAATTTGAAGCCGACCGCATCCGGGAAGGGAAGCATACGGAGACAGCTATACTTTCTTATCTGAGGGATATAGAATCTTCGGTTAATATTGTAGTCGCGCAGATTCCGATTCTTGAAATATCGATAAAAGAAAATCTCAAAGCGCGATTTATAGAATTGCAAAAAGACATCGATGAAAATCGGGTATTAGCGGAAACCGCGGTACTTTTAATGAAATACAGTATAGCTGAAGAGGTTTCCCGGGTTTCCGCGCATCTGACGGAATTCCGCGCCGAAATCGGCCGGAACCCGAGTCCCGGAAAAAAGCTGGATTTTCTCTGTCAAGAACTAAACCGGGAGATAAACACTATCGGCTCTAAAACGCCGGTTTTTGAGGCCAGCCGCGCTGTTGTGGCGATGAAAGACGCTCTTGAAAATATTCGGGAACAGTTAAGAAACATAGAATAAGGAGAGACTATGGAAAAAACCTTGAACACAGTACGGATTGCGGTATCCGGGAAAAGCGGATGCGGTAACTCTACGGTGAGCCGGATGGTCGCGGACGCGCTGGGACTACGGTTTATCAATTTTACCCTGCGGAACGTCGCGGCGGAAAAACGGATGGAACTCAGCGAAGTGCTGGAAGCCGCCGCCGCAGATGAGTACTGGGACCGAGAAGTTGACACCAGACAAGTTTCGCTGGCCCGGGAAAAAAGCGGATGCGTTCTTGGTTCCCGGTTGGCGATTTGGCTTCTTCCCGAAGCAGACCTCAAGGTGTACCTGAAAGCAAAAAGCGAAACCAGAGCCGCGCGGATCAGGAAACGCGAAGGCGGAGAACTCGAAACCGTCGAGGCCTTTACTAATGAACGGGATCGGCAGGATCGGGAACGGTTTCTGCGGATGTACAGCATCGATAACGACGATTACACTTTCGCGGATCTCATCATCGATACTGACGACATCGCTCCCCGGGAAATCGCGGCGATGATCATCGAGAAAGCCAAAACAAAGATATGCTGAACCAAGTCGCGGAATTTCGTGACGCCGTGTACAAAACGGAAATCAGAAACTTTCCATGGCGAAACTCTATTGATCCCTGGGGAGTACTGCTTTCCGAATTGATGCTTCAGCAGACCCAGACCGAACGAGTTGTTCCTTATTGGAATCGCTGGATGACGTTGTGGCCCACTCCCGAAGCGGTGCATCGCGCTTCTCTGGAAGACGCTCTGCGGGAGTGGAGCGGTCTTGGGTACAACCGCCGATGCCTGTACGTGAAAGAATGTTCCCGCATCATCGCAGAACAGCTCGCCGGCGTTGTGCCGGACACGCCTGAAAAACTGCGGCTTCTCCCGGGAGTTGGAGAATATACCGCCGGCGCGGCCGCCTGTTTTGCCTATAATTACCCGGCGGTTTTTATCGAGACGAACATCCGGGCCGGGGTGATTCATTTTTTCTTTAAGGATCAGGAAAAAGTGAAAGACCGGGATCTGGTTTCTATTCTTGAATCCGCGCTGGTCTTGGAAAAAGAAAATCCCCGCCGGTGGTATTGGTCCCTTATGGACTACGGCGCGGCCTTAAAAAAATCGGGTTTTAACCCTAACCGAAAAAGCGCGAGTTACGCCAAACAAAGCCGGTTTGAAGGCTCATTCCGGCAACGGCGGGGCGCGGTGATGCGGTCGATTGTTTCGCAAGGCGCGGCCTCCGCCGAGGAGATCGCCGCCCGTACCGGCTTTTCCCTTGCAGACCTCGGCGCGGTTTTTACATCCTTAGAAAAAGATTCTTTTATTACCGAGTCAAAGGGGATCTACAAAATACCCTAATGTTTCAAAAACAGAGTTACTGCTCATTGGGAGTTACGGCGATGTACACCAATTCCGGGGGATTGAATATGCGGGGAAGCCAAAAATTGATAGAAAGCCCCCGGCTTACGATGTGCGAAAGTCTGTCATGGGTATACAGTCCGCCGGCGTATTTGGGGAAAAACCCTTGATTGGGAGCGTATAAACCGTTTAACAGCAAAGGTATCCGAACCTGCCCGCCATGGGCGTGACCGGATACGACAAGGTCAAAGGCATACTCTTTATACTGTTTTATACGTTCCGGGCGATGAGCGATGAGAATTTTATACCCCGGCAGAAGTTCTAATTCCGTAAAGGCTTGCCCCATAGCTTCATCCGGATCGTATTCCCGGTACCGCCCCCGGTATGGGTCTTCAACGCCTGCGATAATAACCGGATTGCCCCGGATTTCGATGCGTTCATATTCGTCCGATAAAATCCGCACGCCGTAAGATTTCAGTACTTCCATAATACCCGGAAAATTTTTGTGCATATATTCATGATTGCCGGTAACGTAATATATCGGCGCGGAATCTTTTATGCCTTCGAGTAACATCTGAGTTCCCCTAATAGGCGCGCGGTCATCGATTATATCTCCGGCAAGCAGTATTACATCCGGCTTGGCGTCCAAAATCTTCTTTATCAGTACATCCTGATTCCTGCCATGAATCGTGCTGTGCAGATCCGCGACAAGAATCAGATGTATCGGCGTTTCGATGTTATCGGAACCCAGAGGGTACGAAACCGTATTGATGGAAACACAGCCGGTAATTCCAAAAACTGCAAGGTAAATTAACAGAGTTCGCAAGCGTTTCTAGTTTCCCGTCCGAATCGAGTCGAACCACGCCTTCTGATACAGTTCCAAAGCTTCTCCGATGTCATCCTTGAGTTCGGTATTAAGCAGGTCTTCTGTTTGGTAATAAGGAGGGATTTTCTGAAGTTGCCGGGCCGGTATATTTACTGTCGAGGGAAAACCGAAGGTATCCACGAACTCCGCGTAAATGTCCGGGCGATGAATAAAATCGATGAATTTATAGGCCCAGTCTAAATTTTTCGCGCCCTTCAAAATACACATACTGTCGATATACCCGGGACCCCCTTCAGGCGGAATGAAAAAAAACGTGTCCCGGCGCAGTTGCGATGTTTCGGGTATTTCCGCGAAAACTACTTCCGCATAACCCTGCACAACCCAGAAATCTCCGTTCGCGTAACCTTTACCGAAGGCTTCGGCGTCGAATTTTACGATGTTCGGTTTCCATCGAGTGTTTATTAACTGCCGGGCGGCTTCGATCTCTTCGGGATTTTTTGTGTTCACCGAATACCCAAGACTTACCAAAGCGTCTCCCATAACTTCGCGCATATCGTCCAGCATGGTCATGCGTCCTTTTAAGTCGCTTCGGCTGAAAATATTCCAACTCCGCTCGAAATCCGGCACTCGCGCCGTATTTACCGCTATTCCCGCCGCGCCCCAATAATAGGGCACCGAATATTCCATGCCGGGATCATAGGTCCCCCGCTGTAGCACAGCAGGATCGATGTTGCCGAGATTAGTCAGCTTCGACTTGTCTATCTTCGCAAGCATCCCTTGCTTCGCCATGATAGAAACGTAATCCCCGGAAGGAAACACAAGGTCATACCCGGTACCTCCGGCTATGATTTTGGTATACATCTCTTCATTCGAGGGAAACTCATCGTAGAGAACCGTAACGTTGTACTCTTTCTCGAACTTCTCGATTACCGATTTCGGGGTGTAGTAGGTCCAGTTGTAAATCGAGAGCCGGTTTGCGGCTTTTCCCGGCGGCGCCTTTTCCTTATCGCACGCGCTGAACCCCAAGGCAACCACTAAAGCCATAAGAACCAACAAAACGGGAGTATCCCTTTTTCCGGGAGAATCCACAGGTATTTCTTGCATCTCTTCCTCCTGATGTCAAGCATAATTTTTATGAGCGCAAATTCAAGATTCCAATACAGGATTCTTAGGGATATTATCTCCATAGACAAACAATAATCAACCCGCCCCGGGGGCAAGGCTTTTACCGGCCGACTTGGCGATAAAAAGCGCATTTAAGGTAATTCGATTCATCGTAGCCCAGCAGAATTGGATGATCCCCGGACTGCCCCCGGAAATCGAGCTGGATGAGCCGGCAATCCGCGTCGGATGCGGCTTCGGTCAGCATCCGTTTGAAACGGTTTTCTCCTAAAACCTGACTGCACGAACAGGTAACCAGAGTTCCCCCGGGACGGAGGAGGCGCATCGCTTGCAGATTTATCTCTTTATAGCCTCGTAACGCCTCTTCAAGCATAGATCGGGATTTGGCAAAGCCCGGAGGGTCTAAGATAATCATATCAAACCCATCATGCCGAGAATAGGACCGCAGATGGTCAAAAATATTGGCTTCTATAAAAGTGATCCGCCGATCCAGCCCGTTGAGGTCCGCGTTTTTTTGGGCGGCGTCCAGGGCGGGCCGGGAAGCGTCCACCGCAACGGCCTCGCCCGCGCCGTACCGCAACGCATGAATTCCAAATCCGCCGGTGTAAGCGCAGGCGTCCAAGACTCTTCCGCCAACGGGAACATACCGGGAAAGTCTGCGGCGATTATCTTTCTGATCAAGATAATGACCGGTTTTCTGCCCCTGCTCAAGGCGCGCGCAAAAGGGGAAATCGTTTTCAAACAGCAGGATTCCCTCGGAGGGCAACGTTCCTTTGAGGAGGCCTTCTCGTTTTGGCAGACCTTCGAGTTCCCGTACGGCCGCGCCGGATTTTTCCACGATTCCGGCGAGGGGGCCGAAATCTTTGGCAAAAACTTCTTCTAAAGCGAGGACGATGTCGTCCCGGCGGCAGTCCATGCCGGCGATGAGAAACTGCACCGCAAGCCATGCCCGGGGCGGCCCCAGCGCGTTTTGTACGTCCCTGAAGGCGAGGGGGCGGTTGGAAACGGCGCGTTCCGCTTCGGCCAGGTCCCAGCCGACAAAACGATCCACCATGAGTCCGGGCAGAAAGTCCGCTTCGGCGAAGACGATGCGGGCCGATTCCCGGGTAAGGTCGTACATGAAACGCCGGGCAAGGGCTTTCCGAATCCGGCCCTTGAAAAAGCCCTTATCAACCCCTTCTTTGGAGGGACTGTACAGCCGGGCAATAATTTTCGACGCCGGATTTACGAAAGCCCGGCCGATGTAGGTTTTTTCCGGAGTTTCCACATCGGCGATTTCTCCGGCTTGGAGGCTGGCCGATCCGCTATTGCCGAGGATTCGATCCACTTCGTTATCGTAAACCCAGGGATGCCCCGCAAGAAGCCGTTTTTCTTCTCCAGCTTTAAGGATGATTCTTTTCATTTTTTCCCATGTTTTTTCTAAAATACGGCGGAGGGCCTCGCGCCCTTGGTAAAGTCTTTTATTTCCCGCATTTTATTCCGCCGTTTATCGTTAAAGTAATATCTTCAATGTTTTCTAATCCGTCATTATCGACAACTTTTACCGCTATGTTATGCTTCCCGGGCTTTAAAGTGATGCTTTGCTTTCCTGCTTTGTCTAATAAAACTTGGGGCTTAAATTTTTTCTTTTCGGTATCGTAAGAAAAATCCCAACTGTAAAATTCTATACCGGCAGAACTAATGCCTTCGGCAACAAAGGCTATTTTTCTACTGCCGTCTTCGTTTTTTTCTAACTCGTTTATGCGCAGAGTTACTGTCGGCTTTACTGCCAAGGGTATTATTTCTTTTACCGATACCAGTTTTATAAGGACATCTTTCGTATTTTTTAACCGAGCCGCTTCCTGCACCGCGCCCTTACCGAAGGAAAAAGCGATGATATACCCCACCGGCTTTTTCTCCGCGAGATTTTTGTCAAACCGAAATTTGTTATATTGTTCTGCGGAAACGTAAAAATTTTTTACTACATTTACGTCAATATCTTTTGACTGTTTTACCTGTATCGGCGTTCCGTCGGGCATTTTGCCGTCGGCTCCGGCATCGCCGCCTTTTTTACCATGAGGGATGCCGCCGTATTGCTGAATTATCCATGTTTCAAAGGCGAAGGGGTCTTCGGTAAATAACGCTTCTTCATCGTATTTGTGCAGACGAACCGTGTACGGCGCGGTAAATAATTCGGTTTGTTTTTGCAAACGCAATTCCGTGAGTTTTACCGCCATTGGAGATTGGTCGATGCCGATCCATTGTCTGCCGAGCTTTTCCGCCGCCGCGATAGTTGTACCGCCGCCCATAAACGGATCAAGCACCACATCGTCTTTATTTGACGACGCTTTAATAATGCGCTCCAAAAGAGCCTCAGGTTTCTGCGTCGGATAACCGATGCGCTCGTTACTTTCTGTACCGATAGGATTAATGTCATCCCAGACATCTCGACAGATTGCTTCATGATACCATTTCTTTTCTTTTTCATCCCATATTTCGGGATAATTGGGATTATAGGCATAACGTTTATTCTGCCATGATTTATAATATTGGGTATTAAAATTATAGTTTTTACTTTTTGTATAAAACCATATACTGTCATGTTTTCTTGCAAATTGTTTCTTGCCGGCTCCGCCGGTTCTATAACTCCAGACAATTTCGTTCCGAAAGTTTTTCTCCCCGAAAAGTTTATCTAATATAAGCACTCGAATATACGCGTCGGCGTGCCAGTCGCAGTGCAAAAAAATACTTCCAGTGTTTTTAAGTACCCGATGCATTTCTTCGACTCGCTCGTAAAGCCAAGGGATATAGCAATCGATGCCGCCGGACCATCTATCTTGAAAAGAAAGAATCTCCCCGGCGTCGCCCCAGATAACTTCGTAGTTACGGTTTGAAAAGAAGGGCGGATCAAGATAAACCAAATCAATACATTCATCGGGAAGTTTTTTGAGAATTTCCAGATTATCTCCAAGGATCAGTTTGTTTACCGGAAAGTTAAGTTCATCGTCCGCCGCATAATCCCTCGAAACCTCTTTTACCATTGAAGGATAAGTTGCGCCCTCATTGTATGGAGGTGAGGGGAATTGAACCCCTGACCTTTTGAATGCCATTCAAACGCTCTAGCCAACTGAGCTACACCCCCGCTACAAATAATATAGCCATTTCCTCATTGAGAGTCAAGGTTTTTAAATTTTTTTCTGAATTTTTTAAATAAAAAATCCTTATTTTCGGAGAACAAAAATTCCCTTTAAAAAAAGAAAAAAAACTGATAGAAATGAGTTATGAAACAAATTCGCGTGGAAGACGCCGTAGGCCTGACCTTGTGCCAGGATATAACTCGGATTGTGCCGGAGAAAATGAAGGGACCCCAATTCCGCAAGGGCTATGTGGTGCAAGCCGAAGATATTCCCAAGCTGAAAGCCCTAGGTAAAGAGCATATTTACGTATGGGAAGAACAAGCCGGTATGGTCCACGAAAACGATGCCGCCCAGCGGCTCGCCGATCTCTGCGGAAAGACAGGCTTCGCCCGGAGCGATGTAAGCGAAGGCAAAATCGAGCTGTCCGCCGAGTACGACGGGCTGTTCCGCATCGACCTGGCCCGGTTTTTCGAGGTAAACCTGATTCCGGATGTCATCATCGCCGCCCGGCCTAGCCTGACGCCGGTAAAAGCCGGGGATAAACTTGCGGGGATGCGGGTTATTCCTCTGGTCATACCGGAGGAACGTCTTCAGGAGGCGGAACGCATCGCCGGAGACGCTCCGCTTTTCAGCTTGCTTCCCTATACGATGCAGACCGCCGGGGTTGTCGTAACCGGCGGCGAGATCGCCAACGGCGCAATTCCCGATGCCTTTATCCCGTTTCTCACGGAAAAGCTGGGAAATTACGGCCTCCGCATCGGGAAACGGCTGTTTTCGGGAGACGGCCTCGGCGATATTGTCAACGGAATTGAGGAAATCCGGGCAGATAAGCCGGACCTCATATTCTGCACCGGCGGCATGAGCGTAGACCCGGACGACAATACCCCCGGAGCAATCAAGCGGAGCGGCGCGGAAATTGTCACCTACGGCGCGCCGGTTCTGCCGGGGTCGATGTTCCTTTTGGGCTACTATCCCGACGGCGTTCCGGTTATGGGTCTGCCCGGAGGCATCATGTTCCACAAACATCGGAACAGCGTTTTGGATCTAGTTCTGCCCCGGATAGCCGCAGGCCTTCGGATGAGCAAGAAAGATTTCGCTCTGCTGGGAAACGGCGGGCTTTGCCTTGACTGACCGGGGGCTTATGCGCCGGGCAAAAACCCGCCGGCAAAACCCCTCGGGCGGGAAAAAACATAAATCTAGCCCTTGAATTTTTTGGCCCGGGAAGTATACTGAAAGCTATGACTGAAGTTCTTTCTCAGGATGAAATAGATCAGTTACTCACCGCGATAAACGCTACACCGGAAGGCGAAATAGACGATATAAAGCCGGTTTCGGAAATTCCCCGGCGGGTGAAGATTTACGATTTTAAGCGTCCTGATAAATTTTCTAAGGAGCAGATTCGGACGGTTTCGATAATGCATGAGACTTTTGCTCGGCTCACGACTACCAGTC
>JAIRPY010000072.1 GCA_031256905.1 Spirochaetaceae bacterium | reverse complement strand
CGGAACGCTGTATGTTTGCGGGTTTAGCGAAATACTGGCGGATTTGAAACATCCGGCGATGAGATTTTTTGCGGAATGTAAATGGCTCGTATGGTATTACCGGAACAAAGCCAATTTAGGAAAAGACTGGGGCCGGTCGCACGAAAGTATATTGCATTTGCGAAAGTCGAAACAGTTTACCATGAATACTGACGATATTCGTGTTCCCTACAGTGAACATACCTTAAAATATCCTGAGCATCCGCAGGCTGAAACCAGCCAGTATGGAAACGGTAAAAAGAACGCGCAGTTATGGAAACCGCATCCTGTGGGCGCAAAACCAAAAGACGTTATTGAAATACCAACTACCTGTAACGGTATGGGAGAGAAAACAAAACATCCTACCCAAAAACCGGAAGAACTATTGCGGAAAATATTATTAGCGTCAAGCAATCAAGGCGATATTGTGTTAGACCCCTTTTCTGGTTCAGGCACGACGCTCGTGGCTGCCGAACAGCTTGGACGAAAATGGATTGGCTGTGAAATGAATGAAGAATATAATACATGGGCAATCAATAGAATTGATAACGTTATCCGGCGCAGTGTTGCTGAATGGATAGAATACGATAAAACAAATGCCAAACGGAGGGAGTCAATACGGTGAAATTGTCCCAATTATTGGAATACGCAAAAAATAAAACAAAATTTTCTACGCTCGTTGATTATTCTACATTCTCTGAAGAATATCTAACGTTCATATATGATAACCTTCAGGCGGTTATTGTCTCTCAAAATGAAACGCAATATCGCTTTTTTCAATACAAGAAAGACGGTAATTTTAATGTAACCCGTCCGATTAATAATGATTTAATGATCTCGGCAAATAATTTTTCGGCGGCAAAAGACCATTTTACTTATGCGATGCGACATATAAAAGATATAAAACAAGAATTTGAAACACGGCAGACGCTTAACAAATTTATTTATACGTGCCAGCAATCAATAGGCGCAACGCTTGACGCATTGCCAGCCGGAGAAAGCAATACGACGCGGAAAATAAACGGCGATTTATTTGAACGGTATGTCAGGCTTATTCTCACTGAATTAGGTATCCCTGTTAGAGACGGCATTGTGCCTGTTCCCGTGGTTGTGAATGACGAAGAATTATTTCAAATGGTATATCAACACGACCTTATTATAGAAGACGATAAAAATGTAAAAGCTATCGGTTCTGTAAAAACATCCAGTAAAGACAGGTTAGACAAAATATTTATGGACAAATTTCTATATAACCGTTTAACCAATACTGAAACACCGCATTTTGCAGTGTTTTTGCATGATGTTCAAAGAAAAGGAAAAGAACCGAAATTCGGCGTTAATACAACATTCTTGACCGGACATTTTAAGAGAAGACGGGGGGTGCGAATGAGTTATCAGAGGATAAGGCTTGAGGAACGGGAAGAGATATTCCGGCTGAGGTATTTGGAACGGCTGACGATGAGACAGATTGGGGAAAAACTTGGGAAGGATAAATCCTCAATTTCGCGGGAGTTGAAACGGGGGACGAAAAACAAGATATACAACCCGCTCACCGGCGAGGCGCATAAGCGGAACATGAGGAAGTTGCAATGCCCGAAATTAAAGATGACGGATGAAATCTGGGAACTGGCCAAGCCGAAACTGGAGAAGAGATGGCCGCCCTCGGAGATTGCCGAATGGCTGGAAAGGGAGTATAATTATAAAATGAGCGCGGGAACGATATACAATTACATTCACTTTCACATGAAGGGGGAGTTGAAAAAGCTGGCGTTAAGTGAACTGCGGCTGAAGGGGAAAAAGCGGAGGAAGGGGGGTGAAAAGGCTGAAAAGCGGGGTAAAATCACTGAAATGACGCTTATAGACGAGCGTCCGGCGGAAGTTGAAGGGCGCGAAATCGCTGGGCCCTGGGAAGGGGATTTGATAATAGGGAAGGGGCACAAATCGGCGATACTGGTAACGGTTGAGCGGAAATCGCGTTTTGTGCAAATGGACTTGTTGCTGGAATACGGCGCCGGGACGGTCCGCAAAACGGTTGAGCGGCGTTTCAAAAGACTTGAGCCGGGCCTGGTTAAATCAATAACGTTTGACCAGGGGAAAGAGAACAGTGAGCATAAAAAGCTGGCGGAGAGGGCGAAGATAAAAGTGTATTTTTGCCACCCGCACTCGCCGTGGGAAAAGGGAACGTGCGAAAACACGAATTATTTAATTCGGGATATGCTGGACGGCATAACCGATTTTCGGGAATTGACGCAAAGGCGGGTTTCGCAAATTGCGAAAGATTTGAACGACAGGCCGCGCATGACGCTTGACCACAAAACCCCAAAAGAGGTATTATTCAGTTGCGCTCGGAATTGTTGAGTGCCTCTACTAATAACGTTTTTGCATCGTCGTATTTTTTATATTTTTCTGGAATTTCTTTTAAGGGAATTATCTTGAGATTTTTACTTTTCGGCCGGTCTTTTACAGGAAGATTCGTGAACCAATGCCCCGCGGCTCTGACAATTTCTCTTTTCGGATTCAGGTATTCATATACGCTATTATACCCAGACCGCACTTTATTATCCTTGAAATAGGGAATAAAAGCCGTATTTATTGCGTTTGTTTCATTCGATATGATGAGAAATTTTTTTCCGCTTTTGTTGAGAACTTTCCAATACCCTATGACTTTTGAGAAGGGCGGATTCGTGCAGACGATGTCCGCTTCATCGTGCAGGATTTGTAACGATAACGGATCGTCGAAACTGCCGGTGTAATTTTTTGGAAAAATTTTTTCCGCAGTAAAACTATCTTTCGTGAATATATACGCATACGCGTCTTGATTACCTAGATATACGCCTCGGCCGTAATGGGTGCAGATTAATTTCTTTAACTTGAGGTCCTCGAAATTCCGCAGGAAATATAAACCAAAGGCAGAAGTTCTGTTTTTATTAACTGCATCATCGCAGTTGCAAAAGATAACTTTATCTTGCCAAATGTTTTTATCGTACATTGCAACTTCCTTTTCAATGTCTTCGTAGCGGGTGTAGAACTCGTCGTTTTTTACTTTCCGCGCTTTTTGCAGTATATCTTTCCGAGTTATATCCCGCTCTTTAAGAGTCTGCGCCGAATTATTTTTTCCCATACCTTTTCTTGCCTTATATTTTTTGGATCAACGCTCTGCCGAAACAACGTTTGCCGTTTATGTAAGGGAAGTATTGGGTATCCTGAATAATGCGATACCCCTTTTCTAGGATGCCGCTTACGATAGGGTACACCGATACCGCAAAAGGTTTTTCGTAATCTTCGGGAATATAATTATGATCCACAATTAACGTATGGGCATCGTCAAAGCGTTTATAGTGTTCCGGAATTTCTTTCAGCTTTAGTATTTTGAGATTTTTGTATTTCGGACGATCCTTTACCGAAAAATTAGTAAACCAATACCCGGAGGCTTTTACAATTTCTTTCTTGGGATTTAAGAACCAATCCACCCGATTATATCCGGCCCAAACTTTTCCTGCTATAAAGTAAGGAATATACGCCGGAGTTACGGCATTGATCTGATTAGATATAATCAGAAATTTTTTCCCGCTTTCCATGAGGATTTTCCAATACTCTTTCGCTTTTGAGAAGGGCGGATTCGTGCAAACAATGTCCGCTTCTTCCCGCAGGATCTTTAACGACAGGGGATCATCAAAACTGCCGGAAAATCCCGCCGGGAAATCCTTTCTTTCATGTCTTTCCGTAAAACCGTCTTTGGTAAAAACATAAGCTTTCCCGCCGGCGTTGAATAAATCTACGCCTTTGCTGTAGTGCGTACAGATCAGCTTTTTTAATTTGAGGTTTTCAAAGTTCCGTAAAAAGTAAAGGGCAAAGGCAGAGGTCCGCTTTTCGTCATTATCCACCGGATCATCGCAGTTGCAAAAGACAGTTTTACTATGCCAAATGTTTTTATCGTAGATACCAATTTCTTTTTCGATGTCTTCATAGCGAGTGTAAAATTCGTCGTTCTTTACTTTTCGCGCTTTCTGCAAAAGGTCTTTTCGGGAGATTCCCCGCGCTTCCAGAGTCGGCGTCGTTTTCTTTACTACTTTTACTTTTGGGGTTTCCGATTTCAAGAAAATTTCTTTTAAAAAAGATTCATGGGCTTTTATAAAAACCACATAATCCTTAAAAAGACTGGAATGGTAAAAATATATTTTCTTGCTCTTTTCCTCCCGAAGATTTAGGAATTTTTTCTTTAGATCCTTTTCCACTTGCCCCGCGTCTTTTACTTCGCAGGTAAAAAGATACCGGTAAATGTTATCTTTGGATTTGCCGGTCAGGGCATTATATTCTTTCAAACGCCGCTGGAGGTTTTCGGTTCTGCCGATTTTGCATTTTACCGGCTCCAAAGAAGCCTGTACGATGTACATATACTGCCGCATATTGCATCACGAGCGAGAGCCGAAAATGGCGGTCCCAATTCGGACCATCGTAGAACCTTCCTCAAGAGCTATTTCAAAATCATCAGACATCCCCATGGAAAGACAGGACCAATCCCAAGACGGAAACCGGGCCGCCGCCTTGTCCCGAGCAGAAGCCAAGGCCCGAAAGGCCGCCCGCACCCGTTTGGAATCCTCAGTGTAAGGCGCAATAGTCATAAGCCCCCGCACCCTAAGACACGGGTAAGCCGAAACCTTCTCAGCCCCCCGAAAAAGACTGTCTTCATTGGGAAAACCGGTCTTCGTTTCCTCTCCGGTCTTCAGCTCCAGCAAAATATCCAAAGGACGATCCGCTAAATTCCCCAAAACATCAATCAAAGATTCCCTATCCACCGATTGAATACAGTCAAAAAGCGAAATCGCAAGTTTCGCCTTGTTGCGTTGCAACCCGCCGATAAAATGCAGTTCCGCTTCAGGATGAGCTTGCCTAAAACCGGCGCATTTCTCCGCCGCCTCCTGCACCCGGCTTTCCCCGAAAAGCCGAATCCCCCCTCGCAGAGCTTCTTCCATTTTGTCCCGGCCATGAAATTTCGATACCCCCATAAGGCGTACCTCCCCAGGATTCCTTCCCGCTTTGATACAGGTCCTTTCTATCCGTTCCTGTATTCGTTCTATATTCTGTTTCATTTTGAAATTCAGCTTATTTTAGGAAAAATCATTTGAAAATCTCTCCGGTCTCTTCATACCAGAAAACAAGGTCCAAAGCAGAGACGGAAAAACCCCAGGTTTTGGCAAAGGCCTTCATTTTTGCGTCGATTTCCTGATAAACCGTTTTTGAAAGGACCTTGGGAATCCCCGGTATTACCCGATACCGCTCCAACTGCCGAAGGATGTGCCGATCCAAAATACACGCCCCATCCCCAAAACCAATATTCCGCAGAAAATGCGCGGCTTCCTTCAAACCCCAGCCGGCAACAGCTTCGCATAACGAAAATTGAGGGTCCTCCAAAACAAGGAACCCGCGAAGCCGTTCCTTCGTGCCGGGATAAAAGGCCTGCCGGTTTTTCAGAATATACTGGGCCTTATGGTTGTGAAACCGAACCCCCGCTTCCCGTAAAACCTCCGCAATCTGGGGCCCCCCGCCGCCCGCAAGCAGTTGCCTGTCAAATAACTCACAAACGGCAGACCAACCCCGGTGGGCTTTGGTTTGGGGCGTACAGACGCAGAAACACATCTCCCGAAAAACCTCCAGGTCCGAACCTCGTTCCCAAAGCGCGGAAAATTCAGCAAGCCGCCCGGCAATCGCCGGGGCAAGGTTTTTGTAGGTTTCCCGCAATTCGGTTACCAGGTCCGAGGGAGTCTTATTTTTTTGCAATGATTTCGACTTCTTCGTCGTTGTTGATGCCTGCGGCGTTTCCTTCGTCGGTATCGACATGGAATTCCCGTTTGTGCGCGTCCCCGGAACGGATAAGTACATCTTCGAAGATGAGTTTGCGGGTTCCCGAGGTCTGAACTCTTACCCAGTCTTTATCTTTGACGCCGGCTTCGACGGCTTCGGCCGGGGACAGATGGATGTGCCTAAGCGCGACGATTGCCCCTTTGGGCAGTTCGACTTCCCCCCGGGGACCTACGAGTTTTACCCCCGGAGTACCGTCAAGTTTGCCCGATTCCCGGACCGGCAATTTCAGCCCGATTTGGCGGGCGTCGGTCATAGCCAGCTCAACCTGAGATTCCGGGCGGGTAGGACCAAGCACGCGAATCCCTTTGAGCGTACCCTTCGGTCCCACTATATCGACCAGCTCATCCGATGCAAACTGCCCCGGCTGTTTCAGCTCTTTTTTTAAGGTCAGCTTATGTCCGGACCCAAACAGCTTCTCCAGGTCCCCGTTACTCAAGTGGACGTGCTTATTAGAAATACCAATCGGCACTTTATAACCCATGTTACTCTCCTTACTGTTTCAGTGTACCAATGCAGATCAAAGTTGTCAACCAAAATTCCCTTCCTGAGCCCGCCGAAGCCGGTCAGCGAATTCACCCGCGGGGGATGAAGGCCGAAAAATAATAACGGTTTTTTAAAAACCCCTTGATTTTTTGGCGGTGTTTGATAAAGTATGATGGATAAAGACAACGGGTACAAAATAGCTGTATCCATAGCAATACAGCGTCCCCGTTGTCAGGGTCAAAGATAGTCCGAAACGGGAAAAAAACAACGCCCCCAAAATTACCGCGGGGAGATTGCGGCGCATGCGCGGGGGAAGCGGAACTTAAAAACAGCCCGTAAGTTACGGGAGCGGTTGAGACGGCTGGGCATTACCTATGACGCCAAGCGGGCGATGATGGGAACAGTTTTGCGACGGCGTTTCAGGAGGATAACCGGTTCATTGGCAAGAAACACCCGGTAGGGATATAGCGGGGAAATTGCCGGTTACGCCTTAAATCAGGCGGACGTGTTGTTTCTCGAAAAAGTTATTTTCCCAGAATCAGTGCGCTTTTTCCCGGCAGGAGCGCGGAATCGCTGGTTATGCGCGCGAATGCTTCCGGGCCGGCGCGTTCATGATTTACCAGCACATCCCAATCGGAGGAATCCAGCCGCACCTGGGTTTCTTCCGGGGAGCCGTTAAAAATAAGCGTAAACCGCTGATACGGACCTTCTGGATTTTCCAGAGTGTAGGCGATAACGGTATTTTCGGTATCAAGAAAATGTATTCGTTTTCTTACTGCGTCGGCGTTGTTCAAGCGGAATCCTGAGAACTTTTTTCGCAAAGCTATCAAGCCCCGATAATACTCGTAGAGGTCAAGAAACTCGGTTTTTCTGTCCCAATCGAGCATATTGATCGAATCTGCCGATTGGTAAGAGTTATCGTCTCCGGATTTAGTGCGGGCGATTTCTTCGCCGGCTTGGAAAAACGGAATTCCCTGACTGGTGAGCATAATCGCCCCGGCAAGTTTATTCATGGCGATAAGTTCGTTCCGATCCGCCGGAGTTGAGCGTTCCAGTTTATCCCAGAGAGTCAAGTTATCGTGGGATGAAATATAGGAGATCGATTGCAGAGGAGAGGAGGCCCAAAATTTTTTGGAGTAATGGGCCTGATTTATATCGATGGCAGAATGTTCGACTCCGCCGGCGATGCCGAATTTCACGTCTTCTCGGCGGGCGCCGGTATTGCTGTTGACAAAACCGGTATCGGAAAGGACGAACACGCTTCCTTTGATGCCGTCCCGAATATCGTCGGAAAACACGGCGATTCGCTGGTTTAGCGCGCTTACGTTTTCTTTCAGTGATTTTTGCGAATCCGGCAAAGGCGATGGGCCGGCGGTCCAGCCTTCGCCGTACAGGATAATTTCAGGATTAACCTCATCAAGGGCATCCCGAATCCCATTCATCGTGTCAATGTCGTGAAGCGCCATTAGATCAAACCGGAAGCCGTCAATCCGATATTCTTCAGCCCAATAAACTACGCTGTCGATCATATATTTCCGCATCATTTCGCGCTCCGACGCGGTTTCGTTGCCGCATCCTGAACCGTTAGAAAAACTGCCGTCGGGATTACTGCGGTAATAATACCCTGGAGCGAGGATTTCAAAATGCGAATGTATCGCCGAAAACGTGTGGTTATACACCACATCCATCACCACGGAAAGCCCCGCTTCGTGCAGAGATTGTACCATCCGTTTAAATTCCCGAATGCGGGTAACTCCATCGAAGGGATCAGATGCGTAAGAGCCTTCAGGAACATTGTAATTCTGGGGATCGTAGCCCCAGTTAAACTGTCCTTTTGCGTTTAGGATTGGGATTAGGCTTTTTTCTTCATCGACAGTTTTAAAATCAAAAACCGGCAAAAGATGCACATGGGTAACTCCTAACATTTTTAGATGATCGATGCCGGTAGGCAGGCCTTCTGCATTTTTCGTACCGGTTTCAGTAAAAGCCAAATATTTTCCCCGATGTTTATTCGTTATGCCGGAAGAAGGATGCATCGAAAAATCCCGCACATGAAGTTCGTAGATAATCGCGTCTTTGGGAAACTCGTATTTTTGGGGATATATATCCCGAAACCCAGCCGGATCGGTTTCCCGCATATCGATAATCATACCTCGAAACCCATTAACTCCGCCCGCTTTGGCGTAGGGATCCACCGCAAATTGCGTTTTACCTTTCCGCGTAACCGCGTATACATAAAAACAATTTTTTATATCTCCGTTAATTTCAGCGCGCCACACATCCTGATCAATAGAACGCATCGGAACTGTTTTGATAGGAATATTATCTTTTACATCTCCGGTTTTGTACAGATGCACTTCGATGAGATCAACATTCTGCGCCCACACTTTAAATACTGTTTTTTCTTTGGCGTATACCGCACCGAAATCATACATAATTTTTTCCTTTTTATTTTCCTCTTTTTTTTCACAAGATGAAAAGGTAAACCCCAACAAAATTACCGTCAGGTAAAATACGATGATATGCACCGTAGGCATCCATAATCCAAAAAACGCGGAACCTATCGAAGGCAGCGTCGAAGCCATAATAAAAACGCCGGCGCGCTCTCGAAAAGAAAAATCCGAAGAGTCAAGCGCGCGGCGCAACCCAAGAAAAAAAGCGGCGCCTAGATAAAACACAATTTGTAATATAAGCAGGAGCAAAAACACCGCGCCCAGCAGAGGCAGAATAACTGTTTTTCCGTAATGGGAAGTATAGGCTAACTGATTAAAATCTTCTGAGGTAAGCGCGTCGGCGGTTATCTCAGAAAAATCTCCGCCGTACAGCCGGGAAAATAACGTATACGGATCAAGCCGGGCAATCGCGTGCATCAGGGGAACAAACAGCATCCCGGATACCAGAAAAAAATGCAAAATTAAATGCCGGCTTCGTACCGTTTTTATGAGGGATACAAAACGGCAGGGATTGAAATTTGCAAGCGATGCGGCTTCAAAATACGCTTTAAGCACCCGCCGGGACGCGGTTGGGTTATTCACCCTTGTTCGCTCCGGCAACCAAGCCTTCGAGCAGAAACTTCTGAAAGACCATGTATAAAATCGTAATCGGTATTGCTACCAGGACGCATCCTGCGCAAAAGGTCGTGAACTCATTGGTGTTGCCGCTGATCATATCGAACAGCCCGATTGCCAATGTTCGCTTTTCATTTTGGTTGATCAGATACCGGGGAAGCATATAATCCATCCAGGGCCCCATAAACGCGCCGACCGCGATAAACAGCACAATCGGCAAAGAGAGGGGCAGGATAACTTTGTAAAACAACTGTATCTTGCTTGCGCCGTCAATAAAGGCCGCTTCGTCCAGGGACTTGGGAATGTTCAGCATATAGCCCCGAACAAGCCAAATATTCCCCGGAATTCCCCCGGAAACATAGATAATCACCAGCATATACAAGTTGTTGAGCATCCCAAAATTCAGGGCAACCATATACAAAGCGGTTAATCCCAAAAAGCTGGGAAACATTTGTAGAATCATTACCGCCAAAAGCCCCATCTTCCGCCCCTTGAATTTAAATCGGGCAAACACAAACGCTGTCGCGGTGTGAATAAGCACGGTGAATATCGTGGTCAATATCGAAACATACAATGTGTTTTTGTACCACGCGGGAAACTTTGTTTTTTGAAACAGCTTTACAAAGTTATCCAGAGTCGGGTTTTCAGGAATAACCTGGGCCCGGGAAATACTGTTCACCGGATTAAGCGCGGAGCCGACCACCCAAAGGAGCGGGTAAATCACGATAATCGCGACAACGATAAACTCAAGGTATATCAGCCCGATCGTAAGCGTCTTCTTTCCTTTGTAAATATTCATTTAATCCTCCTTAAAGGAGCGGGTTCGCATCAAGTTCCAGCCCGAAACCGAGGCGATAATGATAAAGATAAAAATACTCATCACCGCGGCGTAATTGTACATCCGCTGATCCAGCGTCAGTTTGAAAATCCACGAGATAAGCAAATCGGTAGACCCCGCCATTTGATAATTCGGATTTGGAGGCCCCCCGCCGGTGAGAAAGTAAATCAAATTAAAATTATTAAAATTGAAAGTCAGGCTCATCAGAATCTGCGGCGCGGTCGACGCAAGCACGATCGGCAGAGTTATAGCCCGGAACTGCTGAAGCGCGTTAGCTCCGTCTATCTCGGCGGCTTCATACAACTCGCTGGAAACCGTCGTCATAATGCCCGATATAAGCGCCATAAAGTACGGAAATCCAAGCCACATATTCACAAGCACTAATACTGCTTTCGCCCAGAGCGGATCAGAGAGAAAAGGTATCGCGGTTTTTATAATTCCAGCCTGAAGAAGCAGTTGATTCACCGCGCCTTCTTTGTTGAACATCACCCGAAAAATCATCATCGAAACAATGCCGGGAACAGCCCAAGGCAGGATAAAAATTCCCCGCCAGAATTTCACCAACCGGATCCCTTTCGCCCGCAAAAGCATCGCCTGCAAAAGCCCGAAAAGATAGGACGAAAAGGTCGAAAGAAACGCCCAAATTACCGTCCAGCCCAAAATCCGCAGAAACGTTGTTCCCCAAATTTTAATCTTGAACACATTTATAAACGTTTCAAATCCCCGCCATTGCACCAGATTTCGGGGCGGAATAAAATTCTGATTGTAATTGGTAAACGCGACAAAAACAGCGAATAAGATGGGAATAATAGAAATAAAAATCACCATTAAAATTCCCGGGGCGATCATAATATACTCAAAAGAATTATTCCACAGAGAGCGGAAATACTGAACGCTGGACTGGCTCTCTCCCTTTTCGATGCGCCTTCGGGTGCGGTACGCGTCGAGGATATTCCAAATCCAGATTAACAGAAAAATCGCTAAAACCGCCGCCGCGATAACTCCGCCGAGCATCAGCATAATCGAATGGTCATACACTTTTACGCTCGAAGATGTGCGGGGAATAGTTCCTAACGTAATAAGCCCCCATATTCCCCGGATGAAAAAACCGGCGTTGCGGAAGGCCGCGTCAGGTTCCGCGCCCCCGGTACTCCGGCGAGTGCCGAGTTCTATTCCCACAAACAAAAGCTGAAACGCGAAAAATAACGCGCCTTTTCCCCGCTGTTTATTGATAACCTGTCCGCTTCCCCATATAACGGCGGAACAAACCGCCGGAAAAACCTTCATTAAAAAAACCTCTCTCTTTGGCAAACCCGGGGAAATCCCGGGTGAATCCAGGGATTATCGGGATTTTCCCGCCATTTCAAGGGCGGCGTCGTAATCTTTCATCGCTTTTTCTTGCGCGGCTTGGGGCGAGAGCTGGCCATCCCAAGTAAACGTAAAAAGGGTCTTCAGAGAATCCCACATCTGGTTGACTTCAGGAATCGTAGGCATCGGATCGGCGAAGGGCGCCTGCTCCTGAATGCCCGCAAGATAAGGATCATCCCGCAGACCGGGAATACTGCTGATGTCCTTGAGGGCGGTTAGCTTTCCTGTCGTATTGTACTGAATAGTCGCGCCTTCAACGCCGGCAAGAAATTCCACAAACGCAAAAGCCGCCTCCGGATTATTCGTATAACTGGAAACCGCCGCGAGAATGTTTCCCGAAAAACAGCGGGGCTGATTTCCCGCTATAGTAGGCAGTTTAACGATGCCGAAGTTGACGTTATTTTTCTTCGCATCCCCAATCGCCCAGGGGCCTGAAATCGTAAAGGGCACTTCTCCGCGCTGAAACATGGCGACGGTGTTATCCCACGTCGCGTCCGCGACATTGACGTTATAGGTTTTCCGCAGACTGTTATGAAACTCGATGCCCTGCCGCACAGCGTTACTGTCAAATCCCGGATTTTTGTAATCGTCATGATTCGGTCCGAAAATATTCATGCCGAAGGCGGTAAGAAAAAAATAATTTATATACGAATCATCAACCTGCCAGCGCAAAGCGTATTTGTTCTGCACGGCATTGTTCCAGGTTTCGGCGAAGGCGATAATTTCCTCAAAAGTTTTGGGAACCGCCGCGCCGCCCAGCAGGTCTTTGTTATAGAAGAAGGCGATATTTTCCGTGGAAATCGGCAAAGCGTAGACTTCGCCGTCCGAAACCGCCGTGTTAAGCGCGGCCGGAAGTAAAAGCCCTTCGTACTTTTGCTTTAACTCCGGAGAAAAAGGTTCGCACAGCCCGTCGAGAATCGCATTGCCCACATGATCATGGGGCATAATAAACACATCCGGACCAATGCCCGCAGGACCGTCCAGGGAAACCTTGCCCCGGGCGTCCACGGACCCGACCTTTTCATAATGAATCGCCACCTCCGGGTATTTCTGGTTGAAACCTGCGATGACGGCCTCCGCCCAATCGTCATTGTCGAGCCAGACCGTAAGCTCTCCCCGGATGCTTCCGCCGGTTTGCGCCGCTGTTCCGGAAGAAGTTCCTCCGGACGAATCGGACTTCGTGCAAGCCCCCAATACCATCAGCGCGGCTCCGAGAGCCGCTATTGTTCTTTTCATCCTTGTCCTCCTCATTATTTCTAAAATTTTTTTAAGATTTTTTCCCTGTTTTTTTTAAAAAAATTTGTATACGGTTAAGGCTCTGTCGCCCGGGTCTCCGGTACGAAGGATGGGGTCTTCGGGAAGGATCTTCGGCATCTTTGTTCCGGCCCCTTCCGGGTACACGATGGAAAACAATTTCCTTCCCTCCGGATCAGCGATATCCCATGCCGGAAGGCCGTCAATCGGAGCGTACAGTATCGCGCTCCGGTTAAGCAGTTCGCTATACTTCCGCCGAAACGCGATAAGCTCCTTAAAAAAAGCAAATAAGGACCTATCCTGCTTTGCCG
This sequence comes from Spirochaetaceae bacterium, assembly GCA_031256905.1. Classification (GTDB taxonomy): domain Bacteria; phylum Spirochaetota; class Spirochaetia; order Treponematales; family Breznakiellaceae; genus JAITHW01. The sequence continues at coordinate 10,920 of JAIRPY010000072.1, read as the reverse complement.
GGTCCCATCGCATGGGTTTACGGCAGTGGGGGTCTCCGGCGCCGTCCAGGCCGATTTCAGTGCCGTAATACAAACACGGCGAACCGGGAAGCAGAAAGAGCATCCCAAAGGCGTTTCGCAGAGCCTGCTTGTCGCCTTTCGCGGCGGTCAGGGCGCGTTGGGTATCATGGGAATCCAGCAGAGTAAAAGCCGCCGGGGAATGAACTCCGCTGTACCGGGAAAGCAGGGTAACCAGCCGGTCCGAAAAGGTTTGGGCGGAGATCTGCTTTTTCAGGAAATAATCCCCAATCGCATACCCTAAGGGATAATGCATCACCGCGTCAAAATACCCCGGCTTGATCCAGGGCGAACCGTCAAACCACATCTCTCCGAGGATGTAAAAATCCGGCTTTTCCCGGCGGACCCTTTCGGCAAACTCGCGCCAGAAATCCAAAGAAACTTCGTTTGCCACATCCAGGCGCCATCCGTCAATATCGCACTCCCGAATCCAATACCGCGCCGCCTCCAGCAGATATTTTCGAGCCCCCGGATTTTCGGTGTTCCACTTGGGCATCCGGGGGGTAAAAGAAAAGGTTTCAAAATCCTGAGGCCCGTCTTCCCGAACAGGAAATCGGCGGATGTGAAAATACTCTTTGTATTGCGAATGTTCCTGCCGGTTTAAAACATCCCGCCAAAACGGATGAGTCGATCCGGCATGATTAAAAACCGCATCCAGCATAACCCGAATCCCAAGACGGTGAGCCTCAGAAACAAGATTCTTCAGATCCTCCAGGGTTCCAAAATGAGGATCAATAGCAAAATAATCTTCAATATTATACTTGTGATTAGAAGGAGAGGTAAAAATCGGAGTAAGATAAAGGCCGTTAATGCCCAGATCAGCAAGGTACGGCAGTTTTTGGCGAATCCCCGGAAGGTCCCCGCCGAAAAACGTCTGATGCCCAGGCTCCCCGGTCTCCCAATCCAAACAGCCCAAAGGCGAAAGCCGAGGGTCTCCCCGGCAAAAACGTTCCGGAAAAATTTGATACCAAACCGTATTCCCAACCCAATCCGGTACAGCCGGAGCGTCCACTTTGTGGATATAGGGAATCAGGAAAAAGTTCGCTATATGGTCCAAAAGATTTGGGTGATAAGGCAGAGTACCGCTTTCACTGACATAGTACGTTTCAGCGGAAGTTTTGACCCGAAAGCCGTATTTCAGTCTGCGCCATACCGGAACATCCAGCTCGACTCTCCAAAGAGTCTGCTCCGGACTGCGGTATTGGGGACTCAACTCCTTCTCCTGATGCCGCCACACCCAATTCGTTCCGCCCGGCTCTTTTTCGTATTGGTACGGGTCCCCGTAAATAAGGTCCACCGATACCGCATCGGGAGAAGATAACGCCTGAAGCGCGATTTTTTCCCGACGGGTATCGTACCAGCAATAGGGCAGAACCGAACTATGGTTCAGAATGTTCTTCATATTTTTCCTTCAATTTTTTGAATTTCCCTTCAATTTTTTGAAAAAATTCTTCTTTAAGTAATACTAGAAGTAATACTAGAAGTAATACTAGAAGTAATACTAGCAAAAATCAATACAACCCGTCAAGGCGCTACAAGGCCGGGCCAGGTATTTATGCGATCCTGTACCTTCTGGGAGCGAAGCGCGGCTTCCAACGCCTGAATTCGGTAGTCCGATTCGTCCCCTTTCCGGACTACCACCCAATGAACGTACCGCGAATCGGGTCCTTCGAGAATAAGCGCGTCTTTCCGGGGATCCAACCCCGCGGATACCGCGGCGTTCCCGGAAAGGATTCCCCCGGCCAGGCTGTCAAGGGATGGAGTTTCCCGGAATTCCCGGAACTTGAGGTTTTTCGGGTTCTCCGCAATATCCGGCAGATCCGCTTTGAGCCCCGCCCCGGAGGTCAAAGTAATTACCCCATGGGCCTGAAGGAGAAGTAATGCCCGGCCTTTACCGCTGGAATCCCGCGGAATGGCAATTTCCGTTCCGTCCTTGAGGGCGTCCAGACTTTTTATCCCCTGGGCGTACAGCCCCATAGGTTCTAGGTGAACGCCGAAAGCCGGACTAAGCCCATCCCGCCAAGCCGGGTCCGCTTCAAGATGAGGAAGGGATTGATAGTAATTCGCATCAATGCGCTCCGCGATAAGCGCGGAATTCGGCGCAGTATAGTCCGAAAATTCGATCACCCTCAAGGCAATCTCCTGAGCCGCCAAATCATCTTTCACCAAATTGAGCAGTTCCATCTGCAAAGCTCCTATCGCGCCTACCGTTAAAACCCCCGGTTTTTTCTCTATCTCCGGTTCCTTCCGAGGCGCGGCCTGAACGCTCGAAGGCGCGGCCCAGCTCATCATTCCTGCAATGCACAAAAGCGCGATGGTTTTCATCTTCCTTCCTAAAAATATCCGGCCTGCGGCGGCCGAAAAAAGCCCCTTGACATAACAAACCATAAGGATATACTAAAAGTCAAGGAGTTGCATGTTGTGAAGAAGATCATACTGCTCATGATGGTTTTTTTCCCCCTGGCCTTTCTGCCCGGACAGTCCTCTGAAGGCGCCCAAGGAGAGGCCGGAGAGCTTGAAACAGAACAGAAAAAATCCGCGGAACTGGCCGCTCGGGTCCAGGAATTGGAAAAACAGCTCGCGGAAGCCGGGAATGAAAAAGAAAAACTTGCGGTACAGGTGACAACGCTGAAAGCGGATCTCGCGAAAGCGAATGATAAACAAGCTCTGGTAAGCGAAAATGCCGCGCTTCAGGAACAGCTTGCCGAAGCGGAACAAAAAATCGAAACCGCGGAATGGCATTCCAAATCGGTTTTAATGGAATTGGAACTTTTTAAAGACGCTAATTTCCCAGGGATTCGCGAATCTTCTAAATTTACGGAAGCCCGGGAAAAACGTAGACAAGGAGACGAAGGGGCAGAGGACAGGATTGTCTGCTATCAAGATTCGGTCCGTTTGTTCGAGGAAATTTTCACGGATAGGCGCCGGATAATCGCCGAAGAACAACGGGCCGCCAAAGAAAAAGCCGGAGCCATCGCTGAAGAACGCCGGAAAACCGAAGAAATCCTCAGCCGAACCTACGGAAAATACACAGCCCGCAAAAGGTAAAAACGATGATCGTATGTTGCGGCGAAGCCCTAATCGATATGGTCCCTTTGCCGGGAGAAAAACCCAGTTTTTTGCCCAGCCCCGGAGGCAGTCCTTACAACAGTGCCATCGCCCTGGGCAGACTGGGAATTCCGGTAGGCTTTCTCGGACGGCTTTCCAAAGACTTTTTCGGAACTATGCTTATCGAAAAACTGCGCGAAAATAACGTCCATACCGATTTAATCGTCCGGTCCGGGGAAAATTCAACCTTAGCCTTTGTAAAATTAGAAGCCGGTAAAGAACCCAGCTATATTTTCTATACCGAAGGCTCCGCGGATCGCTCCCTTGCCCCGGCGGACGTGCCGGCAAAATTGCCCGCCGATGTTCGGGGCCTCCTTTTCGGTTCCATCGCTATGACCATGGAACCGGCCGCAACGACCATCGAATCCCTCATACTAACCTACAAGGATGAAAAAAGTCCCGTTATTTCCTTTGATCCGAATATTCGTCCTTTCATGATTCCCCATAAAGAAACGTACCGTAAACGATTTGAAAAATGGGTCAAAGCCTCAACGATTGTGAAAATATCCGCAGAAGATTTGGGGTTTCTCTATCCTGAATTACCCTGGGAAGACGCGCTTCAGGAGCTTTCGACCCTGGGACCTCGGCTGTGCGTAACCACTTTAGGAAACGACGGCGCCCTCGCTCTGCTTAGACAGGAAGACAAGCAACTCCTTCAAGTCCATGCGCCGGGGATACCCGTTTCGGTAACGGATACTATCGGTGCCGGGGATACCTTTCACGGCGGACTCCTCGCCTGGCTTGAACGCAATGGAAAGATGTCCCGGACCCAACTGGCCGTCATCACCAAAAGTGAACTGCAAGACGCGCTATCCTTCGCCAATAAAGCCGCATCTATCGTCTGCACCCGACCCGGCGCGGACCCTCCTACTTTCGCGGAAGTACTTTCGCTGAAGCAGTAAAAACCGAAAGCGATTTTTGTCTGGCCCTGTTTTCCCAGAGATTTGAGGCTTCGGGGTCAGACCCTTTGTTTTTGTTTAAAATGTTCTTTGAGGACCGGGCTGGAAACAAGGAAGAAAACGGCGGATTGGACAATCGAGGCGATTTCAAAGGTTACATCCGAGAACTGCATGGCCAGCCGCGCTCCCGAACTGATCCACGCGAAAAAAAGCGCGGCTGGAATAACTCCGTAGGGTTTCGCTCCCGCGATGAGGGCTACCGCAAAGCCGTTCCAGCCTAGCCCGGCGGCAAATTCTTTCACCGTCCCGTAATATGTGCCGTACACCATCAGCGCGCCGGCGGTTCCGTAGAGCGCGCCGCTTAGAAACATCGGCAGGATTCGATTCCAGGCCGTATCGATGCCGCCGTATTTCGCAAATCCCTCGTTGAGTCCGGACATCCGAATCTCATACCCCGGCAGGGTCCGATAAAGAAATATCTCAACCAGCAAAACCGCCGTCAGCGCAAAAAAAAGATCTATACTGAGACTCGAAGGAGGCAAAATAAGGGGCAATCTAAAGGCTTCCGGGATTTTCCGAGTGGACTGCAGGTTAGTTGAAGGATCCAAAAAGGGTCCGGTTACGAAATAATTTATGACGAGAATCAACGCGTTGGAAAGCAGAAACGAAGTGATGAGTTCATCGGTGTTCCATTTGGTTTTCAAGCCTGCGGAAAGGGCGGCAATACCCCCGGCCGTCAACGCGCCCGCGCCGAGAGCAAGTACTCCTCCCGGTACGCCCAAGCCCTCAAGGGCTAGGGAAGCCACGGTTGCAGTGAACGCCCCGGCGTATATCTGCCCCTCCCCGCCGAGGTTGAAGCAGTTTCCCTGTAAGGCTACCGATACGCCTAAGCCTCCGAATATCAGAGGGACCGCGCTGTTGATAAGGTTGCCAAAGTAGTAGGGGTTTTGAAAGGATCCGAGAAAGAACCACTTTAAAGTTTTCCCCGGAGTCTTGCTCAAAAGAAAGGCTAATACCACCATCACACTCAGGGACAATAAAAGTATCAGCCAGGTTCCGCAGACATTTCGTTTCTCTTTTTCAAACATCTTTTTCTTCTTTAAATATAAATTTTCTGAAAAATCCCTAAAAGGTTTTTTAGGGAAATTTTTTTAGAAAAGGATGCTAAGACGATGACGCCGGCGGTTCGGGATTTGCCGGCGGCGGCGGCGCCGGGGGCTGTTGTTGCTGGGCTTTTTTCTCCTGTTTTTCTTTTTGCCGGTCCTTCATGACCTGTTTAAAGAGGGAGTCGGCGTCGATTTTTTCATCCACTCCGAACTGGGGGATGATTCCGGCTCCGTCTTTACTGCGGAACAGCGGACTGTTACTATTTTCGTAAGCCCAGCTTTCTTCGTTATTGATGAAATAGTCCAGAACCGTAACCACCGAAAGGGTGAAATACACGAGAGAAGCGTTATGCCGTTTTGACGGAGCCAGGAGCGAATTGAGGCGCATGGAAAGAGGGTTGGCAATTTGAAAGTTATAATTCGCCCAGGGGTTGGCGATTCCCCGGCAGGGCGCTTGTTTTTCCGAGCCTCCGGCTTTGCCGGCCTGTTCTATGCCGGCGGCCACCACGGTGAGGTATTTTCGCAGACGCCGCACCTCCGGGTAGAGGGGGATGATGTTGTTTTTCTTGAACGGGGACCCGCCGACGCTGGAGAACTGGTAGTGGGGAAGATACCCAAGCCGTTTAATCCATTGGAGTTCGTTGTGTATTCGTTTTGCGTAACTTGAGCCTTTGGCGTCGGCGGAAGAGGTTTCCAGAATTTGGCAGTATTCGCGGAGCCGGGTGAGGTATTCTTGGGTGAAATGCATCTCGTAATCCCGCCATTGGTTTATAATTTCGTCGAGATGAGCGTCCACGCCTTCGATTATCTCGAAATTCACGAACCGGAGTCCGAAGAGCAGTTCCTCGACGATCCGCATGAGGATTGACGTCTGGAGGAGCGGGTCCGAAGGAGCGATGAGTTCGTAGCCGTTTTTGAGGTCCAAAACCTTGGCGAAATACACGTAGAGGTCGGGAAATGTGTCCAGCCGGTCCCAGCCGGCTTGGGGAAACAAGGATTCCAAGGTGCGAAGCCCTCGTTCTACGGCCTTTCGTTCCGCCTGATTCGCCGCGTGCCGAGCCGCGGCTTGGGGGTCTTCTTCTTCCGGGGTTTTTGCTTCTTCTTCCGGCTTTTTTTCTTCTTCAGTCTGCCCTTCTTCCGGCTTTTGGAAGAGGCTTTCCGGGTCGATCCGGTCCTTTTCGGTGACGTTGAGGAATTCCATCAGCCTATGCCTTCGTTCCATGAAAAACCGCTGGTACGGCAACCAATTACTGGAAAGAAGTTTCAGCAGGAGCGGGTATAAAAGAAAATGCAGGTCCTTGTTGACCGCGTCGTAAGAGACCAACGTGGTCCTGATGGTTTCCTGATATTTCTCTTTAGCTTCCATAGGATCATCCAGGTACAGTACTTTGTAGAGTAACTTGTAGGCCCCTTTTATGTGAAGGTCCACATCAAGCTGTTCCAGGATAAACAGAGGTTTGTACACGGCTCTGAGAATTTCGGTGAAGTCCGAAACTTTAACCATTTTACTCCGGGCCTGCATCTTCGCCATGTCGCTACTGACCCGCTCGATGTTCCAATTCCGAATGGTGTCCAGAATACTGAATAAAAAAGGAGACATTTTTTTGAGCTGTTCGTTGTTTTTGAGGTTGTTCCGGGGGAACATAGTTCTTGTGGAATTCACAAGAACCTCCAGTTTTTTATAATATTCGTCCAATCGGTTCGTGACAAACCCGGGATTCACATAATCTTCGTTCCTTTTAAAAAAGGCAAAGAACGAAGCGGTAACCTGAAGGATGGATTTTATTTCAAAGGTGGTCTCCGCGGCGTAACGGTCCATTTTGAGCCGCTCGAAGTAGCTCTGATGAATGGGAACCGCCGGATTATCTTCGGGGATGAGCTTTTTGAGCTTAGGATTGCCCTTTTTGTCTTTCCCGGCGGAATCGGTTTCCGGAACCGGGGGATCGAGAATTTCCACTCGCCGCATCGGCTGAGCCTTCCCGGAGGGATGCCGTTTCGCTATGGGTCCGGTCTTTTCGGGAACCGCCGACCGTTCCACCCCGACTTCTCCTCCCAGCATTTCAGCTATGCGTTTGGCTTCGTTGGGGTCCAGATTCCCTAAATTCTGCCGCACCCGTCCCAACTCTCCGGGAGCGTATATCGCTTTATCTTTTGCCATATTATATTACAAACTCCTCATAGTATGCCTCAGCGCCTATCCCCCCTCATCACAAACCCTGCTTTATTTACTGTAAGCTATATTTTCATTTTAAGCAAGCCCCCCTCTTTTGAAGTTCCCCTTTCCTTTCCCCAAAAAACAAAGTATACTACAATACGGAGGTATCCTGTGGAATATGCCATAGCGGTTATTGATATAGGAATGACCAATAAAAAAGCCGCGGTTTACGATGCAGAATTACGGCAGATCGAGGCCCAATACCGCAATTTCCCGCCCAAAATAGTGGAACATCCCGGGGGGGCCGGGTTGGAAACCCACGATCTGGAGTCGATGGAACACTGGTTTATCGAAGCCTTAACGGATTTTGGGAAAAAGTATCCGATAAAAGCCATCGGCGTGACCACCCATGGCGCCACCTTTGTCTGCGTAGGCGATGACGGAAAACCGGTTCTGCCTTGCGTGTATTACACCCATGAACCCGGCGAAGCCTTCCACTCCCGATTCTACGCGCGCTTCGGGTCCCCGGAAAGCCTGCAAGCCCAAACCGGCACGCCCAACCTCAAGGGGCTGATAAACCCCGGAAAAGGTATTTTTTTTGCGCAAGAGCAGTTCCCGGAACCTTTCCGCCAAACCCGGCATATTCTGCTTTACCCTCAATATTGGGGGTTTCGGTTTACCGGCAAAATCGGCGCGGAAGGCACCTACATGGGATGCCATGGCTATCTTTGGGATCAGGTTGAAAACCGGCTTTCCTCGGTAGCCGAAGCCCTGGGAATCGCTCCGCTCCTGGCTCCGGTCCTTGCGGATTCCTGGGATACCCTGGGGACCATCACTCCGGCTTTTGCCCGTCAAACCGGCCTCTCTCCGAAAACCCTGGTGACTATGGGAATCCACGATTCGAATGCCTCTCTCCTCCCTCATTTCGCCAAAAAAGGGGAAACCGGCTTCACGCTGAACTCCACCGGAACCTGGTGCGTCAGCATGAATCCGGTCAAAAACTACGGCTTCGAGCCGGAAGAGCTGGGAAAAGCCGTGTTTTTCAACATTTCCGCGTTCAGAAAACCAGTAAAAACCGCCATTTTTCTAGGAGGCCAGGAATTCGAGATCTGGTCCAAAACGCTCAGGGACCTCCATAAACGAGAAGATCTGCCGCCCTATAACCCGGCAATCTTCAGTTCTATTTTCCATGACCGAAAGATATTTCTCCTGCCGGAATTGACCCCAGGCTCCGGGCAGTTCCCCAAGTCCTCCGCCAGAATCGTGGAAAACCAGCGAGTCTACTCATTTGAGTCGATTCGTTCAGGCGATGCCCGGCCGGAATGCTTCAAAAATTACGAGCAAAGTTTCGCCCTCCTGCGGCTTTCTATCGTCCTGCAGTCTCTTACGAGCTTCGAACGTATCGGATGCGCCCCGGGCGCGGAAATCTTCACCGAAGGAGGCTTCCGAAAAGACCCAGCCTACAACGCTCTGCTGGCCGGGGCCTTACCGGCAAATCGGCTCTTCCTTACCGATATAGCCGAAGCCACCGCTTTAGGCGCGGCAATGACCGCAAAAATGGCATTAACCGGCATGAAACTTGGGGATTTATCGAAGGATTTTGATATAGATTACCGAGAAGTGGAAAAACCTGCCTTTCCCGAACTCGTACTATATAGAAATAAATGGCTAAACCTCGCAGAAACCGGGAGCTTTTGATTTTTGCCGGACGCGCTTCTCTCATGTCCGAATCTCCCCAAAGCAAGAACTCGCCTGCCTAAAGCCGGTTAAGCATCGCGGCGGCGTTGTTCGCGCTACTGCTCTTGCCGCAGATTCGGAACGCGCTCATCTCTTTCGCCACCCGGGATTTCCCTGTTGGGAATTGCCTTCTGTAGTCGGGGTTGCGCCCTTTTACCACAGGCACAAGTGTGCGGTTTTTCTCCAGCACATTTTGCCCGCCCCTGAAACCGCGTAGCGGTTTCAGGGCGCAGAAAACGTCGTTACCCTCGATAGAAGCCCGGTATTTAGAGCTTATACTTTGGCTGTTTTATTACTTTTTTTATTTCGCTGTTTTGTCCCATCCATAAACGGGTATTTGTTTCGATGCTGGTTAGTTCTGCGCTTACGAAGTAGGATCGAACCGTTGTATCTCCGGCTTTATCCACGATGCTTTTGACGGCTCCGGTAAGCAGGAAAACTGCTCCGGTTTCTTTTCCCAGGGCCGAGGCGGTCTCTTCGCTGGCCTGGGCCTGCTGATCCTGCCGTTCTTCCCGTAGTTCGTCCCGGGTCTCTCCGCCGGCTACGAAGTCCAGGCGGCCGTCCTGTACGATGGCAATCTCCAGGCTTTTTGCTATTACCGAGGTATCGATATGCTCACTGCTGTCGTTCCGAAACCGCCCGACGATCGCGCTGGGCCGCCGGCCTTCATGTTCCGCGCTGTATTGTTTAATAAACTGGGCTACCCGTCCTGCCTTGAGACAATCGTTAATGAGGGAATCGCATACAATTTTAACATCCTGATCGTTCCAATTTCCGGTTAAATCGATCTGGGTATCGGCATCGACTCGGACGACCTTCGGCGCCGAACTACAGCCGGCGGATAAAATAACCCCTCCAATCAAGACCGCCCAAAGGGACCTCTTTTTTTGATGAAACATACAGCCTCCTCTTTTTTACGATATATACCAAAATTAAAATGTCAAGGCCTTTTAAAATTAAGGGGCCTGCTTTTTTAGTTTAGGGCCTGCCGAGGCCTCCTGATTCGGCCGAGGGCTTCCTGGCCTGTCTTAATTCTCCGGGGCGGAAGTCTTAAAACCCGCCCCGGAGACTTCCCCAGGATGCAAGATACATCCCCCCGGAGGCCTGGGGGATGTATCTTGCCGGTTTTAACCGGCCGGCCGGGCCGAGGCTTCCCATCGCCGTCGTACAGTAACTCTCGCAAACGCACACGAGCGGACTCATCCAACACCGCGTCTATCTTTCCCCGATACTCCGCATTCTCAATATAATCCGCCGCAAAGGTTTCCAGGGATAACCCAGAACTATGCAAATTCCCAAGATACTTTGCAAGACTTTTACTCCCTAATACAGCCTGCACATTCTCAATCGCATCCGCATACGCCAAATCCACATCCGAAGAAACCTTCTTGAATATGCTGTAGTACAGCTTATCCGTCATTTGTTTCAATTCCCGAACCGCGCCTTCCTGCGCGCGAATCCTCTGCAAGTTCAGCACAGCCTCGCTCATTAACCGCAAAGACCGCCGCGTATCGACAGACATCTTCTCCTGCAATAAAGCCATCTTTTCCAAGGCCCCTAATTGCCCTTCCTTGAGTTTTCCGCGCCACTCCTCAAATTGCCGCAACTCGAAGATCTGCTTCATCAGCCCCTCCCGAAATTTCTTAAACTCTTTAGAATTGACATCCTTCCCCGCCGCCGCAGTCTTCGCAGTCTCCGCAAGCCCCTCCCGATACCCGATCAAATCCCCCTTAAACTCCTCTCTAATCTCCGCCTCGTACCCGGCTATCTCCGCCTCCAACTCCTCGGCGTTAAAGTCCAACTCCGCCTCCCGCCGGGCAATCTCCTCCCGGGAACCCTCCTTCAGCCTCGAACCCAA
>JAIRPY010000047.1 GCA_031256905.1 Spirochaetaceae bacterium | reverse complement strand
CGGGGATGAGGTTTGAGAAAAACCCGCCGGAAATTTCCGAGGCGGATTTTGTAATCCCGAATCGCAGACTATAGGTCTCTGCCTTCCCGGAAAATCCGCACGAAACTATAGGGATCGATGTTTGACGCGCCGAGATCCGTTTTGTAATCCAAGGGCATCCCGAAATCCAAAAACGCGAAACCCTGGTCCTGCAGGTATTGGGTCATCAAGATGATCTGCGCTGTTCCCGCGCCGGTTTCGTCGTAATAGCCGGAATAGCTGGTGTACACCCGCCCAACCAGGACCCCGAACTCGCCGGCCCGCAAAATTCCGTCCCGGTACACTCCGAAAGAAATCGGGCGGATCTTCCCAAAAAAGGAGGGCCCGAATTCACGAATTGTTTTTATCATTTCGATCAAGGGTTTGGTAAGCCAGGCGTCGCCATGCACAGCGATACATCGATCCACGATAAAATTAAAATCCGTGTTCATCCGCAGTTCATACCGGGACAAACGAGAACGGATGGATTTCTTAATACGCAGATCAGAAAAAAATAATACCGACCGAACCAGATGCAATTTCGGGAGCATAATAAATTCCGGAATATCCGGATCGCTGTTTTCCGGATCCTGCTTTTGCTTCATCGACATTACCAAAAAACCAGACCCCATCAAACGCGCGACGAAGGCCGGATCAAAATCTAGGGCCAGACAAAATTCCTCGTTGTAATCGGAGTCCAGGATAGCATCCACCACCAGATCCGGATTATCTCTGGGAGATATAAAAATATGCCCGGAAGTCGTATACCGGGGCCGATATATTCTTTCTTTCACTTTTTAAAACCCCTTATACCGGCAGGGTCCGTAAAGGCAGTCCCAGGTGGGCGACGGCTTTTTCCGCGAGGTCCTTCCCGGCTAGGATAACCGCCGGCGCGGCCCTGGAACCTTCCGCCAGAGTCCGGGCGACTCGGCTTAGGTCCTCCGCAGAAACCGCCAGCAGATCCCGGCGTTTCTTGAGACGATGGGATTCGTCCACGCCGTAAAGAAAACGGCGAAAATCCCGGGACCCCCGCTCCGCCGGAGTCTGGGGACGAGTCTCCCGGGCATACACGCCGATGATGCTTTTCTCCAGGGTTTCCTCATCATCCCGCCGAGTCCCCGCGGAATTCAGAATCCTGGAAAAGGAATCCAAGGAGTTGAGGGGATTCGGATCCCGGTACGTGGAAAACGAAAAGATCCGCTCCAGACCGTCGGCCGAGGCAAACGCGCCATAGGCCCCGGCTTTCATGCGGAGAGCTTCCCAAAGGTCCCCGGTAGAAAGCCGATGGGCCAACACAAGTTCCGCGGCGTTATCAAAAGAACGAAACGGCGCGGCCCCCAAACTCATACCCGCAAAACCCACCTGCAAAGACTTCGATAGGAAAATACCCGGGGGGTCAATAAGGGAGTAAAAGGCTTCGGACCTTTGGGGATGCCTCGCCCGGACCGGTCCGAATCGGCCGAATCTCGAGGCCAGCATCCTTACCGCCTCGGGCATCCCTTCTCCGGAACCGGTAATATTCGCTATAAGCCCTCCTTGGCTTATTTTATCCCGAAGCCGCGCTAAATTTCGGGCAATTTCTTCGGTCCCGAGATGGACCGTCTGGTGAATAAACTCAATCTGGGCCAGGCCATGCCACAATTCCTCCACCGCCCGGGACCGGGACATTCCCGCCGCAGACCGGCACGTTGCATAGTGATGCCCCCCGGGAGCAAGACTCGCATCGAGATCGTTTTTCGCCTCCAAAAGCACATCCCGAATCCGCCGGAGATCCGAAAAATCAGATTCCAGAATCACCTGTAACGCCAAATCAAAGCCCGGTTCCAGCTTTTCATCCAGAGTTTTCAGGCGGAAAAGAAGCCAATCCCGGCCGGTTATATCAAAAATCCCGGAAGGCACCGGGGCCGACCCGCTTGCGCCGGGAACGGCCGAACCCGTCTCCAACGCGCAGTAAAATCCCCCGAAGGTCCGGTTAAGCAGACTCGAGGCCTCTCCGTAATCCCGGCCCGGCAAACCCAGGGAACCTTCCATTTTGGAAAATAACGGAAGCCATAGGTAATCTTCAGGAGCCAGGGCATCCAACGGAAAGGCCAGATCCACATAGCGAATACCATTCGTGAAAAGCTCATGGGTCAAAACCGGTATTCCCGCCGCAGACGCAAAAGCCCGGGGAACCGACTCCACCTCTGCCGAAAGGTCCTTCCGGGAAAGATGGGGAATCCGGGCCAGTGCCGCCGGAGAATCCTCCGCGTCCTGCCTCTCCTTCAGAGCCGCGGATTTCTCCCGAAGATCCCGAATTTCTTCGGGCTTTAAGGTTTCGGCTTTCCGTTTCAGCTTTTCCCGGAGTTCCCCTTCCTGCTTTTCAAGAAAACCCGGCTCCGGTTTGACGTAAATCAGGGCCCGATGAGGATTCTTCAGCAGATGTTTTTCGATCATCTTCTCAAGAAATCCCGGCTCCGCGGCGATGCGCTGTTTCAGTTCCTGAAAAACCGGCGCGAAGAGCAGACAATCCCACGGCTTGGTCCCATGCAACCACCCCCGTAAAGAACGCTGAAGCCACACAAGAGACCAGGGGCCCCCGGAACGCCGAATCTCCTGATCCGCAAATTCCATCGAAAATAAAGCTCCTTCGATTTCCAAAGGATCAAAGCCTTCCAAAGCGATGCGGCCCAGTTCCTTTAGGATCAAAGCTTCCACAGCCTTCTCCGAGGCCTGGGGCACCCCCCGAAGACCCACCACAAAAAGGGACTCCCGAAGACTCCCCTCAAAACCGGTCGCCGGCGCCAGGTCTTCGCCCAACCCCGCCTCGATTAAAGTCCTCGTCAGAGGCGAACCGTCATGCCCTAAAAGGGTTTCCCCCAAAACCCGAAAAGCCATCGATTCCAAAGGATCCGTCGAATCCCCGCAAAGCCACGAAAGAAGGGCAACCCCTTTCTGATCTTCCCCCCCGGGACAGGGAATCGTAATAGCCCGAGGCTCCGTCCATCGCTTTGCCGGAAGAATCCTGGGACCCCGCCGCCCGGGAGCCAGCCCCGGAAGCAGTTTATCCGCGATAAACGCAAGTTGCATCTCCGTAGGAATGTTGCCCGCCAAAAACATCCGGCAGTTGCCCGGAGCGTACCGTTCCCGATGAAACCGCCGCAAACCTTCCCAAGTCAAATCCGGGATTTTTTGGGGGTCCCCGCCGGACTCAAAGGCGTAAGGCGTATCCGGCAGGACTCCTCGGATTGCCCAAAGTTCGGTATAACCGTCAATCGAAGAATACTCCCCTTTCATCTCGTTATACACTACGCCCACAATAGAAAGTTGATCTTCCTCCGGGGAAAGAAATTCAAGCCGATGCGCTTCCTGCATAAAAGTCCATTCCGAAAGGAGGGGCCGAAATACCGCGTCTCCGTACACAGCCATAAGATTAAAATAATCCTGCTTATTAGTAGAACTCGCCGGGTATACGGTTTTGTCCGGAAAGGTCCATGCATTAAGATACGTCTGCAAACTGCCCTGGGCTAAAATCACAAAAGGGTCTTTCAAAGGATACCCCTCGGACCCGCACAAGACCGAATGCTCCAAAATATGGGCTACCCCGGTAGAATCCTCCGGAATCGTGGTAAAGGCAAAGGCAAAAAGATTTTCCCTATCGTCATTCACAATATGAAATACTTCAAGCCCCGTTTCCCGATGAACCGCCCACACCCCGAAGGCCCTCAGTTCCGGCAGGTCCGGGGTTGCCAGGATCTCAAAATTTTTTACCATCTGCCCAACTTTCAGCGTAGTTTCCTTCATATTTTCCTTCTTTTTTTCTTTCTTTTCTTCTTTAAAAATCAGATTACCACATCGGTATCGTTTATGAGTAAGATTTCTCCTTTTTCGCGTTTTTCCCGGAACCAATCCAAGAATTCTTTCGCGACTTTATCCGCGTCCCGGCGCAACACCGGACCGAGAATATCCGCCTCATCCTTTATATAGGAACGACGTTCGGCGGTCATATTAGACAGCACTTTTTCGGTGAATTCCGGGGAGCGGTTTTTTAAGAGCAGGACGATTTCCTGATCGGTCATGCTGAAGAGCTTGGTTTGAATCGCCCGATCTTCGGCTTTGATTACATCGTCTAGGGTGTTGAGGCGTTCCTTTAGATCCGCCTGCAAGTACGGGTCTTCTGAGCCGAATTCCTGCAAAATCCGCTCTCCAAAAGACGGGTCCGAAGATTTCAGGATCGCGCTGAGTACGTTCAGGCCGTCAATTTCGGTATCTGTCTGGGGTCCCACCGCTTCCTTGAGGCGTTTAACCTTCTCCTTCAGAGCCGCCGCCACTCGTTCCAGCACTTCCGGGGAGGTTTTATCCAGATGGGCAATCCGGCGGATAAGCTCTATTTTTCTTTGGGGCGGAGAATTATTCAAGACCTCTCCGGCAAGTTTTGGGGAAACTTTGGAAAGAACCAGGGCCTCCGCCGGGAGGCTTTCGTCTTTGAAGAGGACCATCAACTGCTCCCCGGTGAGGTCTTCCAAAAACGCAAATCGGGCCGCGGCCGCGGCCGGAACCGTTCTCCGCAGGAGAGCTTCTCCCTTTTCCGGGCCGAAAGCCGTGTGTAACAGTTCCCGGGCCGCGGTAACTCCGCCTACCGCCTGGGCCGAATACTTGGCGGAACCGGAAAGCAGGGACCGAAATTCGATGAGAATCGCCGCGGCTTCCTCGGCGGTAACCCCCCGGGTGACCGCGATTTCCTTCGATAATATTTCTACCTGTTCCGGGTCCAAGTGGCTGAGAATCGGCGCGGCTTCCTCGGGTCCAATGAGAATCAGTAATTTCGCGACCCGGCGGTATTTCGCCTGAAGTTTCTCTTCCGGGGTTTTTTCTTTTTCTTCTTTTTTGGTTTCTTTGAAGCGGGTTTCGAGGAGTTTCGCTCCGGCATCGGTTTTGAGCAATTCCAAAACTCCCCGGGTATTTTTTTTCCCCGGGGTCTTATTTTTTTCCGGTTTTGGCGCGGCGGGATCGGCTTCTTTTCCCTGGATAGTTTGCCGGTACGCCGCCAGTCCGCGTTCTGCGGTTCCTTGAAGGGGCTTTTCCGGAGGATTCAATTCACGCATGGATGTATAGTACGATATTTCTAAGCTAAATCTCAAGGGGCCTCCGAAATATGACGATATTAAAACAGAATTATATTAAAATGCAGGCATTTTAAAAGATACCCATGTATTTTAAAAGATATTCAGGAGGAATATTCTTGTGAAAAAATGGTCTAAAACGTTATTGCTGTTATTCTTTAGCGTTTTCGTATCCTTTACCGTTCAAGCTCAAAAAAAGACCTTGACAATTTTACCCTACACCGGAATCCCCGGGGGCGACGAAGACGCCATCACCGCTCTGCTTTCCCGGCAGGAATCGCTCCACAAAGAATTTGGGATCATGCCCTGTTCCAGCAATTTCATCGAACTCGCCGGGGAGATAGAATCCGGCGATTTCGCCCATGAAGCCGAGGTGATCGCGGAAATAAAAAAACGGCTCAACGCGGATTTCGTCCTCATGGTCCGGGCGGATAAAGCTGGAACCTCCAGTCTCCTGCTCCTCTCGCTGTTCGATACCGACGCCCTGCGCCAAGTCGCCGGCTATTACCGGAAATATAAAGCGGTCCGGGACATCCTGCCGGCTCTGCCAGACATCACCCAAAAAATTATCCAGGGTCCCCAAAATCAGCCGGATTTAGCGAAACTTTCGGTCCTCCCCTTCTACAGCCGAGTGGCCGGAAACGACCCGGATATTCTCTTCCAACTGCTCAACATCGAATTGACCAACAGCGGCAAATACGCCGTCTATCCCTGGGCGTTGGTCGTGGATAACTTCACCAAAGACCGCCGGATCCCCTATTACTACGGCGTAGCGGACCAAATAAGCATCGACGACTTCGGCGAAGAAACCGACGTCCGTTACGTCCTCACCGGGGACATCCTGAACCTCGGAAACTCCAACCTGTTCATGGCTTCCATGTTAAGCGCGAATGCAACCGACGCGGCCGGATTATACGCAACCGGAAACGTCGAATATAAAACCATCCCGGACAGCTTAGACGACCTTATCCAGCTCGCTAAGATTCTGAGCGGCGGCCTCGGGACGGCAAAGCCTTCGCCGGCGGCAAAAACCGCCCCAAGCCCCGCAAAAGTATCCCAAATACCCGTGTCATCCTTTGAATTCTACGACGCCGGTACGCCAATGTACGATGCGTCCGTGTACGAAACTCCGGCGTCTTCTAGTCCGGTAAAAATCCCCGCCGCCCAGACCTCAGAAAAATCCCCGCCGGCTCTGGGACAGGCCCTTCCCGCAGGAGACTCAAAACCCCGTATGACGATTCTGCCTTTCAGCAGTAAAATCGGCGAAGACGAGGAAACTATCACCATCTTGCTGGCGAATCAGGAGGAATTGCGAAATTCCTTTAACATAATCCCGGCGGACACCAATTTCGACGCCCTTATGAACGAAGTCGGGTCCCAGCATTTTCCTTCGGGACAGGCCTTCGCCGATGAACTGCGAACCCGGCTTAACGTGGATTTCGCCCTTCTGGTTAGAGCGGAAAAAATCGGGTCCGGCAGTATCGCCCTCATCTCCCTGATCCGCATGGAAAACCTTCAGCAAATATCCGGAGTCTACCAGCGATACGGAAGCGTTCGCGAAGTCCGCTCCGCTCTGCCCGATATAGCCAAAACAATGACCGCCGATACCGGCAAACCCATCAATCCGGATCTGCCTAATCTTACGGTCCTTCCTTTCTATACTCCCAGCGGCAGAGAAATCAAAGACGCCAACATCCTCTTCCAATACCTCACCATCGAGGTGGCCAACAGCGGTAATTATACCGTATTCCCCTGGACCCTGCCTATCGAAACCCTCGTGGGCGCCTTCAAAGGCTCATACTTCGGCATCATCGACCCGGAACCAATCAAAGCCTTCGGCGCCGCAAAACAGATTCGCTACGTCCTCACCGGAGACCTCCTCAGCTTAGGAACCACCAACCTGTTCATCAGTTCCATCGTGGATACCCAAAACGCAAACACCGTCTACGACGGGGATCTCGAATACCGGCTCCTCATGGAAGATATGGAATTAGTCTCAGAGCTTTCCGATACCCTCCTCAACCGAAAAAGCAGTCCGGTCAATCCCGTCAGCGAAGGTAACGCCCTGGCCGCCGCGCCCGGCTCAACCGTAGACGACCGCTGGTCGGTCCCCGAAACCGCTCAAACCGAGACCGCCCCACCGCCTCCCGCAGAAGACCCCTTTAAAGGCTTCATAAAAATTCCGGCCGGAACGTTTATCATGGGAACTCCAGCCGCCGAAATCGGCCGAGATTCCGACGAAATTCAACATTCCGTTTCGATCAATGCATTCTATCTCGCCCAAAACGAAGTAACTCAGGCGGAATACGAAGCAATCCTGGGAACTAATCCAAGCTATTTCAAACAATATCCCAATCTGCCGGTCGAACAGGTGAATTGGTTCGAAGCCGTAGCCTACTGCAACGCCAAAAGCACAAAAGAAGGACTTAATCCCGCCTATATCATATACGGAGAAACGGTAATGTGGGACAAAAACGCCAACGGCTACCGGCTCCCCACCGAAGCCGAATGGGAATACGCCTGCCGAGCCGGAACTACCAGCACTTTTAACACCGGAGAAACCTTCACCTCCCAAGACGGCAACTTCGACGGAACCTATCCCTACAAAAACGCTACCGGCTTATATCGGGAAAGAACCATGCCCGTAGGCAGTTTTAACCCCAACCCCTGGGGACTATACGATATGCACGGAAACGTATACGAATGGTGCTGGGATACCTACGAACCCTATTCCGCCGCCGGAACCGGCGCAGGAAATGTCAACCGGATAGTCCGGGGCGGAAGCTGGTATAGCGCGCTTCGGTATTTGCGGTCCGGCAATCGGGCCCAGATAATTGCCCCCGGAGAACGAGTATCCTACGTGGGATTCCGAATAGCCCGAAACGTTCCAACCCTGTAACCTACCGAGGCTGTCTTCCAAAGATAGCCTCGATTATTGCGCAAAAACGTTTTTTTTGCTAGGCTCTCTGTATGATACAGTTGAGAGGCGCGTTCACCGCGCTGATAACCCCCATGACCGAATCCGGCGAAGTTGATTACGAGGGATTCCGCCGGCTCGTGGATTTCCAGATCGCCGAGGGCATCGGCGGACTCGTCCCCCTG
>JAIRPY010000135.1 GCA_031256905.1 Spirochaetaceae bacterium | reverse complement strand
ACCGGGTTACCCAGAAAGGCGTACTGCCGATGTTTACTTCCTGCTGTCCTGCGTGGGTGAAATATCTTGAGAACACTCATCCTGAGCTGACGAAGCATCTTTCTTCCTGCAAGAGTCCTCAACAGATGGCGGGACCTGTGTTTAAAACTTACGGCGCGAAGATAAACAACGTCGATCCGGCAAAGGTATTTACGGTTTCGGTGATGCCCTGCACCTGCAAGGAATTCGAGTGTAGCCGGGAGGAGATGAACGCCAGCGGTTTCCGGGATGTGGATGTGGTGATTACCACCCGGGAGCTTGCGTATCTCATCAAGAAGCAGGGCATCGATTTCCGCGCGCTGAAGGACGAAGAATTCGATCAGCCCCTTGGGGAGTACACCGGCGCGGGAACGATTTTCGGCGTTACCGGGGGCGTTATGGAAGCGGCTCTGCGGACGGGCTACAAGCTGATTACCGGTAAAGAGCTGTCGGATGTAGATATTCTTCCTGTCCGAGGCACCGAGGGCTTTCGGGTTGCGGAAATTCCGGTCGGCGATTTGACCTTGAAGGTAGGGGTGCTAACTAACCTGAAGAACATCGAGCCGGTGATAGAGAAACTGGAAGCCGGTACGCTGGATCTGCATTTTGTTGAGGTGATGACTTGTCCCGAAGGTTGCGTGAGCGGCGGGGGTCAGCCGAAACTGCTTGTGGATACGGATCGTCCTGAAGCCTACGCGAACCGCCGGCAGGCGACGTTTGATCACGACAAAGCCTTACCCAAACGGAAATCCCACGAGAATCCGGCTATCACGAAGATTTACAAGGACTTCCTCGGGGAACCCAACGGCGAAAAGTCTCACCACCTCCTGCACACTACCTACAAAGGTTCCGGCGGCGGACATCATCACTAGCTGAAAGGCCTTTAGAAACTTTGCGGATCGGTACATCCTGATCCGCAAATATGCCCGGCCATCGCTACGCTTTCTCGTTCTACGAGAGTCACATCGAGGATAAGATTTTCAGGCCTATTACCTGCTGACATTTGTC
This sequence comes from Spirochaetaceae bacterium, assembly GCA_031256905.1. GTDB lineage: Bacteria > Spirochaetota > Spirochaetia > Treponematales > Breznakiellaceae > JAITHW01. The sequence continues at coordinate 7,633 of JAIRPY010000135.1, read as the reverse complement.
GGAACAAAGCGTCCATCGCTATTTTTGCCTTTTGTTCGATGTTCTGCGCGATGGTGGTAAGCGAGGGGATGAAACACGACGCCGAAGTAAGATTGTCAAAACCGATAACCGATACATCCTGGGGCGTTCTGACGCCTCGTTCATACAACGCCCGAATCAGCGCGAAGGCTAGTCTATCTGCGGTGGTAAAATAGGCAGTGGGTATAGTTTTATCCCTGAGGTGCATTTCGGCGATATCCGCAAGGTCCCAGAGGGGATGACTATCCCCAGGATAAAGAATGTCTGAATATCGATGACACGTTTATGCTGGGGCGAAGGATCCTGGTCGCGCCGGCCCTGGAGGAAAACTGCGAGACCCGACCCGTGCGGCTTCCCGAAGGGGATTGGATAGGATTTTTTGACGGCCATCCCTACGAAGGCGGAAGATGGATAACCGCCGGCTGTTCCCTGGCCGGCCCTCCCGAAGGGATGACTCCGGTCTTCCTGAGGGCCGGCGCGAACCATCCCCTGGGTCAATAACCCCCATGCCTAAGGCCGGGAGGAAAGGTCCCTTATTCCCGGAGGGTTTTTCCCCGGTATCGGGCAATCGCCGCGACGTCTTTATCCCCCCGTCCGGAAAGGCAGACAATGATGCTTTCCTCTTTGCTGAGGCTCCGGGCAAAAGTCCTCGCGTGTGCTACCGCGTGCGCGCTTTCCACGGCCGGAATAATTCCTTCGGTTCGGGCTAGATATTCAAAAGCGGAAACGGCCTCTTCGTCGCTAATCGGCACATACTCGGCCCGGCCGGTATCGTGCAGATACGCGTGTTCCGGGCCGATCCCGGGGTAATCCAGGCCGGCGGAAATCGAATATACCGGGGCAATCTGGCCTTCTTCATTTTGGCAGAAATAGGATTTCATGCCATGGAAAACCCCGATGCTTCCTTTGGCAATAGTCGCCGCGTGCTGGTCCGTATCGATGCCTCGGCCTGCGGCTTCGCACCCGATGAGCCTGACCTGCGGGTCCGGGATAAAAGGATAAAAAATCCCCAGGGCATTACTTCCGCCTCCGACGCAGGCGAGGACCGCTGAAGGGAGTTTGCCCTCCCGGGCAAGAATTTGGCTTCGGGCTTCCCGGCCGATGACGCTTTGGAAATCCCTTACTATAGTAGGAAAAGGATGGGGTCCCATGACCGACCCCAGCACGTAGAGCGTATCCTGGACCCGGCTGACCCAATCCCGCATCGCTTCGTTGACCGCGTCTTTGAGGGTTTGGGTACCCGACGTGACGGTATGCACCCGGGCGCCCAAAAGTTCCATCCGGTATACGTTGAGAGCTTGGCGTTCCGTGTCTTCTTTGCCCATAAAGATTTCACATTCCAGGCCGAAAAGGGCGGCCCCGGTCGCGGCGGCCACGCCATGCTGACCCGCGCCGGTTTCCGCGATGATTCGGGTTTTGCCCATTTTCTTTGCCAACAGAGTCTGCCCCAAGACATTGTTGATTTTGTGGGATCCGGTATGGTTTAGGTCTTCCCGTTTAAGATAGATCTTCGCGCCTCCCAGGTCGGCGCTCATTTTTTCGGCGTAATACAACCGGGAAGGCCGGCCTGCGTACTCCTGGAGGAGGCTGTCCAGTTCCGCGTTAAAATCGGGATCCCCTTGGTAGTGTTCGTAAGCCTTTTCGAGATTGATAATTTCGTTCATCAGGGTCTCCGGGATATACTGCCCCCCGTAATCGCCAAATCTGCCGTGTTTCATGCTTCCAGCGTACCCTTCGGGACCCAAAGGGTCAAGCCCGCCGCAGATGCGGTTTTTTCTGTCCCTAGGCATGGCAAGTTTTTTTCAGCCGCGGAAAAGTTTTTTTCTAGGCCTGGCAAGTTTTTTTCAGCCCTGGAAAAGATTTTCTCCAGGCCTGGCAAGTTTTTTTCTGCCGCCGAAAAGATTTTTTCTGTGCCTGCCAAGATTTTTTCTGGCCTGGAAAAGATTTTTTCCAGGCCTGCCAAGTTTTTTTCTGCCGCCGAAAAGATTTTTTCCAGGCCTGCCAAGATTTTTTCTGTGCCTGCCAAGATTTTTTCTGGCCTGGAAAAGATTTTTTCCAGGCCTGGCAAGATTTTTTCAGCCGCTGAAAAGTTTTTTTCCAGGCCTGCCAAGTTTTTTTCTGTCCTGGAAAAAACTTTTTCCAGGGCCGGCCCGATCTGATTCCCCCCGGTTCTGTTTCTAACCTTTGCTCTCCTTAAAGGCCCTGAGGGTATTGCTATTTTCTTCAATCCGATTATCCTGTTTTATCTATGGAACAAAAAATAATCGAAAGCATAACAAAAAAACTGCTCGCTATAGAACAGGAATATCAAGTAAAAGTGCTATACGCCGTAGAATCCGGATCAAGAGCTTGGGGCTTTGAATCCCAAGACAGCGATTATGACATCCGGTTTATCTACGCCCATGAAAAAAATTGGTATTTGAATATTCTTCCCAAACGAGACGTAATCGAAGAGCCCATCACCGGGGACTTCGATTATTCCGGATGGGACCTCCGAAAAACCCTGTTTCTCCTGCATAAATCAAATCCGGTATTATTTGAATGGCTCCGGTCTCCCCAAGTGTACGTTAAAGAACCCTATTCGTATTCGGTATTGCAAGCATTAGCCCAAGAATATTTCTCTCCTTTATCGTCGGTGTACCATTATCTGCACATGGCCCGGGGCAATTACCAGCGATACCTCCAAACCGATAAAGTAAAAATAAAAAAATATTTCTATGTATTGCGCCCCCTCCTCGGGTGTATCTGGATAGAACGATACAACGAAAGCCCCCCCATAGAATTCAAAACCTTAACCGCCGGCCCTAGCGACCCGGCCCTATCAAAAGTCCTGGAAGAGTTATTACAACGGAAAAAATCCGGAACAGAGCTGAACCTGGAGCCTCCGAACGCCATCCTCAAGGCTTTTATAGAACACCAGATGAGCCGGTTTGAAACCCTCATTCATACCTTTGATCCCCGAAAAAAACCGAATCAAGACTTCCTGGAACAAGGGTTTTTACGAATCCTGGAACACTCTTTTTCCCCGGGAAATCCCCGGGAAATCCCCGGGGAGATAAACAACGCCCCAAGCCCCAAGGTTAAGGAATGACGTTATACTCCTGAACGATCTGAATTTCAGAGCGGATCGAATCCGGGCCGATCAATTCTTGGGCGGCCGAGACCGCGGCGTCCGCGACGGATTGGGCGTTCGCTACGCCGTACAGCGCAAGCTGTCCCTGGGTAATTTCGGTTTCCAAAAAATGGATGGGAATATCCTTATCATACAGGATGTGATGCTTAATCTGATGCGCTAAAAGTAACTCTTTAAGGCGCAGGGCGGACCTTTCCTCCACCTCCGGAGGAATAAGCTGATCCCGCAGATACTTGATAATCTCCGCGCAGATCCCCGGGCGTAAATGCCCGGTGTTCAAAGCGAGATGATAGTTTCCGGGATGGCGCCATTCGGCGTCAAAAAAGTAATGATGAAAGCCCTTCCGGTCTTTATCACTCCGGTCGATAATTTGCTTTGCCCGTTTGTCATCGCAGTGGTAATAGCTTTTTGTCCGTTCTATGCGGATATACATCGGCGCGCCCAGAAACACCGATAAAGCTCCAGGGACATCTCTAAACAGCACGGCCGCGCCTCGGCCTATAACTACGGCATCGCCGTGTTCGGTTTCGGTGAGGACCGCGGTTTTAAGGTAATGCAGGTAATCATCCCGGTCTTGAGATAAAGACGCCCAAAACGAAGGCTTCCGCTCGTCATACTTCTGAAACTTGTGATCCGCTAGGCCGTACGATTTAATGCGCTCTTCAAGAATCGATTTATTCACAAACCGGTATCCCAAGAGATTCGCCAATTCATACGCAATCTCATCGCCCAGGGCGGCTAATTCCCGGGAAATCGTTATAATCGCCATGCCCTAAGTATAGGGATTCCCGTAAGGCTTGTCAAAAATTGGATAAAAAAATTCGGCTCCTTTCTTTCATTTTCTTGTATTATCCTCTAAACCGTATATACTTTGAATAAGGAGGATAATATGGAAACCGCGGCGATTTTGAATGACTCCGGCATCGCGCTTACCGAAGCAAACCGGCCCGATGAAGCAATTTCTCTGTTCCGGAAAGCCCTCATCCTGGAACCGGAAAACCCCCTCCTGTGGCTCAACTTGGGCATCGCTCAACAACGCACAGGAGATTACGACGAAGCTCTAAACAGCTTTCAGCGGGCCGTCTGCATCGAAGACGCCTTAGCCGACGCCTGGGTTTCTATGGGGCTTATCTATTACGAAATGGAACAATTCGATGTTTCCGAAGCCTGCTACCACGCCGCGCTGGAACGCGAAGGCGACGCCCCCAAAACCTGGAATAACCTCGGCGCGCTGTACTTCACCGAAGGCAGTTACGAAGAAGCCCGGCATTGCTTCGAAGAAGCCATCCGCCTTGCCCCCATGTACTACGACGCCCTATATAACCTGCGGGACGCCTGCCGGGAATTACAGGACTACCGGGGAGCCGCGGAATTCGAGCGAATCCTGTCAGGCCTCTCCTTCCAACCCGGATTCCCCAACCCAAAATACAAAACCCGCCCCAATACAGGCCCCGGATGAAAATTCTCTACGTCGCAGAACTAATAGGTAAACCGGGAATTTACGCCTTCAAAAAGGGCCTCCCGGAACTCAAGGACCAAAAATCTTGCGATTTCGTCATCGCCTGCGGAGACGGCGCAACAAACGGTAATGGCCTCGGCCGAAGCCACGCAGTATACCTCCATAAACTCGGCGCCCAGACCATCACCACCGGAGAATGTTGCTTCTATAAAAAAGATTTAGTCGAATATATCGACAAAACGCCTTACCTGCTCAGGCCCGCAAACCTAAACCCAGAAGCTCCCGGATCGGGAATCCGTATTTTCAAAGCCGGAAACCAAAAAATCGGGGTCCTAGTCCTCCTCGGGCAGAGCGGTTTCCTCCGGCTCCATGGTAATAACCCTTTCTCAATGCTAAAAGTCTTGCTTGAACGGCTCAGGAAAGAAACGTCCTGCATTATCGTCGATTTTCACGCCGAAGCCACCGCCGAAAAACGTACCCTTTTTGCCTTGGCCGACGGGTATTGTTCTGCGGTAATAGGTTCTCATACCCGGGTCCAAACTGCAGACCCAGACATTCTTCCCGGCGGGACCGCAGTCATCACCGATGCAGGCCGGACCGGCTCCGCCGATTCCGTGGGCGGCGCAGACCCCCAAAGCCGTATACAGGAATACCTTACCGGCATCCCGGACTGGACCAAAGAAAGCTGGAGTAAACCCGAAATCCAAGGAGTCCTAATCGATATTGATAAATCCGGCAAAGCCCGTTCTATAGAACGAATCCGGCATCCCGTCCCAGAAATCCTGCAAAACCCCGACGAAAAGGAACCTCCGGTTCCCCGCTTGCCCTAATAACTCAAATAAGATACACTGAAACTATCATGAATGATATTGATCCCCAGGATTTTAAAATAGAGTATCAAACCGCAGGAAAAACTCGATACGTCGCTATCACGGGGTACAAAGGGAGTCTTGGCGAAATCGCCCTACCCGAATCCATCAATAATTTGCCGGTATCCGCGGTGGGAGAATTCGCTTTCAAACGATACAGCGCGCTAAGAACTATTGTATTTCCAGAAAGCCTTACAGCCATCGGCGAATACGCCTTCGAAAAATGTACCGGCCTTACAAGCCTAGCCTTCCCAGAGGGCCTGAAAAGCATCAAAAAATCCGCCTTCGCCGGATGCGGGGGACTGAAAAGCATCGTTTTCCCAAACAGTCTGGAATCTATCGGCGAAAGCGCGTTTTCCGGATGTATGGGCCTCGCATCGGTATCTATACCCGCCGGACTGACAGCTCTAGGGGAACGAGCTTTCGACGGATGCGGCCGCATCGCCGAATTTATCGTAGACGAAGAAAATCCGCAATTCAGCAGTATTGAAGGACTGCTTTTCGATAAAACCGGAAGCATCCTTATCTGGTATCCCCGGGGCAGACAAGATACCAAATACAGCATCCCCCTCCAAACCGCCTATATCGGCGATTGGGCTTTTGAAGGATGTATTAGACTAAAAAGCATAAGCCTCCCGGAACGGCTTATCGCTATCGGACATTACGGCTTCGCCGGATGCGGTATTTCGGATCTTCGTTTTCCTGAAGGCCTTACCCTCATCAAAAATCATGCGTTTTATCGGTGCGTCCGAATCACCAAACTCGTTCTGCCTGCCTCCCTTTCCGCCATCGGAGAGTACGCCTTCGGAGATTGCACAAACCTCGAAACCGTTACCCTTTCCCGGCATACAAAAATCGGGCATGGCGCGTTTTACGGCGCGCCGGTTCAGCTCAATTATCGTTAGGAGAAAAATATGTTTTTGTTATTCATCAGCGGAACCGAATTGTCAAAAGTTCCGGGCCTTTCCGCGGCCGGCGCGAATCCTGAAGTCATACCCTTTACCGCGCCGGCCGACGCAGATACCATCCGATTCGGCCGGCCTAAGGTGGTTTCCGGGCTACCCCTGGACCCGGAAGGGCATCCGTCTCCCGCGCTTATTACCAGAGCCGCGGTTTTGGAAGCGGATCTTCCGGTTTGTGTGATCCGAGCCGGTTCTTATACCCCTCCCGCGCCGCCCTACATCGAGCTGAATCTTAGTTTCGGCAGGGACCCGCGGCTTGAACCAGCTCTGCCGGAAGCCGAAAATATCCTAGAAACCGCAGGAGAACTTGCGAAAACCCTGTTCGCAAAAGAACAATTTCTGATGATCGCCGAATCCGTCCCCGGAGGCACAACAACGGCTCTCTTGATTCTCAGAGCTTTGGGTTATGCTGAAATGGTATCTTCTGCGGGACCGAAAAATCCAGTATCCCTGAAAGAATCAGTATGGCAGGACGCGTCAGATCGGGTCCGCATCCTGCCCGGGGGGTTCGCCAAGAATCCCCTCGGGGCCCTCACGGAATTCGGCGACCCGATGCAAGCCGCCGTAGCCGGATTCGTGAGGGCTTTACCCCCAGAAACCGAAGTAATTCTCGCCGGAGGAACTCAGATGCTCACTGTCGCGGCTCTTCTGCGGGCCCTGGGCGCGCAAAAACTCCCTCTGGTCGCCACCACAAAGTATGTCCAAAAGGATGAAAGTTCCGGTTTTACAAAATTAGCCCAGACTTTAGGCCTTAAAACTTGGGCGGCCCCTTTGAATTTTTCTCATTCTCCCCATAAGGGCCTGCGGGATTATGAAATAGGATATGTCAAAGAAGGAGTCGGCGCCGGAGGGTCTGTACTATACGCCCAACGAAAAGGCCTTTCCCCGGACCGGATAATTGCCAAAACCAATGAACTCTACACCGAACTGATGCCCTAAGGGATTACGGCATTTCAATGACCGGGTCGGCGAAGGGCGCGCGGAGCTGGCTTTTCGCTTTGCCGCTCCACTCGGCGATCTCAGAGCGGCGGCTTAAAAAGGTCCACAACTGCCGGGCGGGAACCTGCTTCGTGTTGCCGTCGTTGTACAGCGCGGCGGCGAAGTAATATACCGTCTTGTAATACTCAACCTCCTGCATATACTGGACCAAAACCGGCTTCCGCAGAGTTTCCTGCAAGAGCGCGTCCAAACC
>JAIRPY010000119.1 GCA_031256905.1 Spirochaetaceae bacterium | reverse complement strand
CTACTCCCCCCTTCACACCTGTATGGCCCTCACCTGGGCGCCGCGGCGGCGCCCCGCCCCCCCCCCCCCCCCCCCCCCCCCCCCCCTAACAGTATTTTCTTTTACGATGAAATGAAAATACATAAAACTTATAAAATAAGCAAAAAGATTGAAAACAGGCTTGAGAAATAAAATAGTTACAATACAAGCAAAAGAAATTTTTATCCACATAGAAAATCCTCCTGTAACTGTTTATAGTATCGGTAATTTTTCAGAAAACTTTATTTTAAATCAGCTTCACGTCCGCATTTTGCATAACGTTCCGGTTAGGTCGAAGGTTTTAACGCAGTTTGGTTATAAGGCAATACCTTACAATTACCCTATATAATAATCTAAAAGGAAAGGCTCAAAGCGCGTTCAAGACTGGAGTGAATACCAGCGCGCCTCAAGCCTTGTGTTTAATACGAGCGCAACAGATTGCGGAAGTCAAAAGATGAACCGGTAAGAAGCTGACTGCCTTCCAGGAGAACACCTGGGGAGATCAGCTTCATTACTAATTCAAATAAAAATCTAATAGAAGTCTTTGATTCTGTCAATGCCTAAAATTTGAGTTATTTTCGCGCAAAGATAAGAGAGAGGTTGCGCAGATGTTGGGGTCCGGGTATGCCCCTCTATTCTATTTACAAATTGTTTGGTATACTAAGCATACTAGAATAGCAAGGAGGGCGCTATGACGCTATCAATTCCCGCGGCATCCGCGGAAGGACATGACTTATTGGCTCTGGGAGCTTTGGTGACCCGTCTCGATCCTGGAATCATTCCGTTTGCCGAGGCGGACACGTACGCTCTGCATGTATCCGGAGGCGAGTATAACGTAGCCGCTAACCTTTCCACCTGTTTTGGTCTCAAAACCGCCATCGCCAGCGCGATTGTGGACTACCCTATCGGCAAACGAATCGAAGCCGCGGTGCGGAAAGCCGGAGTAACCCCCTACTACCAGCGATTCGCCTTTGACGGCGTCCGGGGTCCCAACATGGCCCTCGTGTGGAGCGACCGGGGTCAGGGCGTAAGAGGCCCAGTCGTATTTTATAACCGCTCAAACGAAGCCGCCGGACGGCTCAAACCGGGCAGTTTCGACTGGAAAGCGATCTTCGCTAAAGGCGTGCGGTGGTTTCATTCCGGAGGCATATTTTCAGCTCTTTCCCTTACCACCCCGGATTTGGTAATCGAAGCTATGGAAGCCGCGAAAAAAGCCGGCGCCCTGGTTTCTTTCGATCTGAACTACCGCGCGAAGCTCTGGGCGGTGGCCGCGGCCGAACAGGGCCTGAGTTCCACCCAAGCCGAAGCCGGGGCCGCGAAAACTCTGCGGAAAATCGTAAGTCATGTAGACGTCTTGGTCGGCAACGAGGAGGACCTCCAGAAAGGGCTTGGGCTAAAAGGACCGGAAGTAGAATCTAAGGGAAAACTTGATCCGGCCGCATTTTTCGGCCTGATAAGCCAAGTTACGAACGATTTCCCCAACATTAAAGCGGTGGCCACGACCCTGCGGGAGGTTCATTCCACGAACCGCCACTCCTGGAGCGCGGTGCTGTGGCTCGAAGGCGCAAGTTACACCGCTCCGGCCTGCGAACTGGACGTATACGACCGGGTCGGCGGCGGAGACGGATTTGCGGCCGGGCTGTTTTACGGACTTCTGTCCGGGAAAAGCCCGGAAGAAGCTCTGCGGCTGGGTTGGTCCCATGGGGCCTTGCTCACGACCACCCCTGGGGACACTTCGATGGCAACCTTGGAACAGGTAGAGGCCTTTGCGAAAGGCGGTTCCGCCCGGATTCAGCGGTAAAAGAAAAGCCGGTCGAAACGACCGGCTTTTCTTGGGAAGCCCGGGTTTATACCCGGGATAGGCGATGGCTACTCGATGACCGCGATGATATCTGACATCTTGAGAATGAGATGATCCTCTCCGTCGATTTTTACGGCGGTACCGGCGTACTTATCATACATGACTTTCTGCCCTGCTTTGACCTTGATGACCTCCGTATCGCCGCCGATTTCTACCACGAGACCGGTTTGAGTTTTTTCCTGCGCCGTATCCGGGATAATAATTCCGCCGGCGGTTTTCGCCTCATTTTTCTCAAGTTTCACCATCACCCGATCCGCTAAAGGTTTTACCTTCATAATTATCCTCCGTTTCTATGTAATATTAATATACAAAAAATTAATGGCCGGGTCAAGAATATTTTAAGGGATGAAGACCTCGTTCTTCTTTTTTGACCCGGGTTGTCACTTCCCCACGCAGAACTTGCGGAACATAACCTCCAGAATGTCCGGGGCGGAAACTTCGCCGGTTATTTCCCCCAGGGCGTTTACCGCTTCCCGCAAGGCCGGAGCGATCACATCCAGAGGCTGTCCCTGATCAGCTAGGGCCAAAGCCTCCCGGATACAGCCCCGGGCCTTTTCTAGGAGAACCTTCTGCCGCTCCGAGGCTATTCCCGGACCTGAAGCCGAGGAAGAAGATTTCGTCAGCAAAGGGATCACCGCCCCGGACAGCTCAGGAATTCCCGCGCCGGTCTTCGCGCTGACTCCCAAGATTTTGTACGGGGACCCGGCGCAAAGGTTTTCCGGCCGAGGCGCGGCATCGATTTTGTTCCATATTCCGATAACCCGATCCGGATGTTCCTGAAAAAAGGCCCTATCTTCGGGGGTAAATCCCTGGAGGCCGTCAATTACGTAGAGAATCACATCAGCCTCCTCTGCCAGGGACCGGGTTCGGTCCACCCCGAGGCGTTCAATTTCGTCCTCGGCGTCCCGGAGGCCTGCGGTATCCGCCAAACGTATCGGAAGACCCTCCAGCGAAATCCAGGCTTCGATCCAATCCCGGGTCGTCCCCGGCTTATCCGCGACAATCGCCCGATCTTCCTTGAGAAGCAGATTGAAGAGACTCGACTTCCCTGCATTAGGACGCCCGGCAAGGACCGCCAGCGCGCCGGCCTGATAAAGCCGTTCCATCGTATAGGACGCCGCCAGCGCGTCCAGCCGCGCAAGAACCGCTTCCGCCAGGGACCTCTGGGGAAGATGCCCGGCGGCTTCGTCTGAATCCGCGGAGAATTCGTCTTCGGAATAATCCAAAAACAGCTCGGCCCCGGCGAGAACTTCGGTCGCCAAGCTTTTGATTCCCTGAATTTCCTGCTCAAGCTGACCGGAAAGCCGGCCCACCGCTCGTTCCCGTCCCTTATCGCTTTTGGCGGAAACCAGCTCCATTACCGATTCCGCTTTGGTGAGGTCCAGTTTGCGGTTCATAAAGGCCCGGAAGGTAAATTCTCCCGGCAGGGCGTCCCGGAAGCCTGCTGTCCGCAGAACCCGCAGAACTCCCCGAACAGCGGCAATACCTCCATGACAAGAAATATCCGCGCTGTCCTCCCCGGTGTAGCTCCGGGGTGCCCGGTATACCGAGATCAGAGTCTCATCAATCTTTCGGCGGTCCTCAAGGATCCAGCCGTAAATTACGGTATTCCCCGGGGCTTCCCGTAACGCCTTGGGACGGGAAAACACATCGGACAGCCGGGTAACCGCGGCATTCCCGGAAATTCGGATAACCGCCAGCGCGCTTTCTCCCGGGGGTGTGGCCAGCGCGGCAATAGGATCCGCATCGCCGTAATTCATGGGGAATCGGCGAGCAGATTTCGGTACAAATCGAGATTTTCCCGATCAAAACAGACAAACACGATCCGTTTTATCCCCGGAAGGTCCGGCAAACAGGTTTTTACCGTCAGGACCGCGATTTCCGCGGCGGGGGCCTTGGGGTAGCCGTAGACGCCGGTACTGATGTTCGGGAAGGCGATGCTTTCCAGCCCTTCTTTTTGCGCGATAAGGAGGCTTTTCCGGTAGCAAGAGGCCAGCAGAGCCGGTTCTCCCGCGTTTCCTCCCCGCCAAACGGGTCCTACGGTATGAATCACCCGTTTGCAAGGCAAGGTATACCCGGCGGTACTCACGGCGTCTCCTGGGGGGCATCCTCCGAGGGTCCGGCACTCGGCTAAAAGCCCGGGACCTGCCGCCCGATGAATCGCGCCGTCTACGCCGCCGCCCCCGAGCAGACTCTCCTTGGCGGCATTGACAATCGCATCCGTTTCTAGTTTGGTAATATCCCCTTGCAGGACTTCTAATTTTGCCATAATCGCAGGGTAACCTAAATCGGCTTGTTAGTAAAGCTGGGTAGGCTGAGGCGGAGGCGGATTAGGCTCCCGCAGAAAGCCGAAGAGACTTCCGCAAAAACCGCCTAGGATATGCGCGAAATGCGAGATGTGGTCCCTGTTGAAGGCGGTTATAAATTCGCCTCCGAGGTATACGATCACTACCAGAATAAACGTAAGCGGAATCTCCCCTTTTTTGCGGTTTGTTACCGAAGAGAGCAGAATCATCATGAAGGCTATCCCGGACGCGCCTAAAAGTCCGGTAGAAAAAAAGATTACATTGAGAATACCCGTAACCGCCGCGGTTATGAACATCATGCAGAGCATGGTTATAGAGCCGTATATTTCTTCCAGCAAAGGACCGACCAAGAGAATCAGAGAAAAATTTGATATAAGGTGATTCCAGTTTTCATGTCCTATTGCATGGGAGGCTAAAGTTACCACATTCCGCAGATTTTTGAGGGAAAAATTTCCCTGGCCTGGAACCGTAAACCAGGCTTCATTTAAAGAAGGAATCAAGGTTTCAGAAAGGGCCATTACCGAAACGCATATAATCGTAAAGGTTAATACCGTTGGGGCGTTGTATTTTATTCGCATTTTTTTCCTTATTCTATATCCAAGTATACCGGACAATGATCCGAACCGGTTACGGCGGACCATATACCGGCGGCTTTCACCCGGGGCATAAATCCCGAATTGACCCAATGGTAATCGAGACGCCATCCGATATTTCGTTCTCTGGCTTTGCTCCGGTAGGACCACCAAGTGTACTGTCCGGGTTCTTCGGGATGAAAGGCCCGGAAGGTATCGACATATCCTGCCCGGGCAAAGGAGTCCAGCCAGGCCCGTTCTTCCGGCAGATAGCCCGGGTTTCCTTCGTTTTCTTTGGGATGAGCTAAGTCCAAGGGCCCATGGGCTATATTGTAATCTCCGCAGAGGATGCAGGGCCGGCCTGCGCCGGACAAGGAATCGCATCGTTCCCCTAGGGCCTGACAAAAAGCCAGCTTGTAGCCCAGCCGGGCTCCGGCTTCTTGAGAATTCGGAAAATACCCGCAGATTAGGACGAATTCTCCGAAATCGGCTTGTAAGACCCGGCCTTCGTTATCGAAGGCCGGGACGCCCAAGGGTTTTACGTCCCGGGGCTGAATTTTGGCGTAGATGGCGACTCCGGAATACCCGGGTTTTTTCGCGCTGGCCCAGTAGGAGGCGTAGTTCGGGGGATGAAGCAGGTCCGGGGAAAGCTGTTCGGGCCGAGCTTTGGTTTCCTGAATACAGAGAAGATCCGGGGATTCTTTTTGCATCCATTGGAGGAATCCCTGTTTTTCCGCGGACCGAATTCCGTTAACGTTCCATGATACAATTCGCATATACAGCTCGAAGCTGTTCAAGCAGGACCGAGGCCCTGCCTGAGAGCTACACTTTTTTTGTAACCGCGTCGCTTTTGAGGCATCGGGCGCAGATTTTCAAGGTAACGGTGGTGCCTTCCATTTCGGTCTTTACTTTTATCAGATTGGGCCGCCAGGTCCTGCGGGTGTGATTTTTGGCATGACTTACTTTATTGCCGGTAATTGTGTGTTTCCCGCATATATCGCATACTCGTGACATACTATTCCTTCCTTAAAATTTGTTGATTCCAGCCTATCAAAAGTATTGGGCAGTGTAAAGCCCTCGCCGTTTCGGTAAATCCATGACGGAACACTAAAAAAAAATTTAAAGAAAACCGATAATAATAAAACCGGCTTTAAGAGAAGCCGGAAAGTTTGATTAGTGAAAAAGAGCCGGTGTGTGTTATACTTTATAAGTAGACAAAGCTGGAAAATTTGATCGGCCTGCGGCGTATTAATGCGCCGAGAAGCGTAGAAACCCAGGGTTAGGAGGAAGAGTATGAAAAAGATGTGGCCGGCTTTAGCCGGAACACTGTTGGCAGGAATGATCGCTCTGAATGGATGCGCCAAACCTAAAGAAGAAACCCCAAATTCCCGGCAGAGAAACCGCGGAGCTGATGGTTCCGGATCCGGCGAAGACAGCGGAGTCTATGTGGGAGTGCTTTCCTTCGCGGATAAAGTATACCCCTTGGGGAACGGTCAGTTGCTCCTGCTCGACGCGGACCGGGAAGCTATTTCTGAGGCCCTGTCGGGTTACGCTTTGGCGGAACGGTCGGGTACGTCTCTGTATTATGCGGTACATCAGGCTCTCACGGAGTTGGAAAATCAGACCGCCGACTTTAATGCGAACATCACCTCGGTAAATCTGCTTGTTTTTACCGATGGACTTGACAACAACTCGACGAGTCTCGGTCTTCCGGATCTCAATTCGGAAGAAAGTTTTAAAGCTAAACCCATCGGCAATTATAAAAGATTCGTTGAAGATAAGATCAAAACGGTCCAATTCGGGGACCCGGAAAAAACAACAAAACCGGTATCCCTTACCTCTTACGCGGTAGGCGTTCAGGGTAATGACGTGGATGACGCCAACGAATTTAAAGAATCCCTCAGCGGATTAGCCTCGTCAAAAGATAATGTATATCCCCTCGCCAACATCGATGAATTAAACAAACAATTTAAAGAAATCGCAAATACCCTGATTGACAGCAATCAATTGCTCAACTTCACCCTCCAAACTCCTTCATACCCCCACAATACGGAAATACGGCTTACCTTTGACGTGTCCGGCGAGAAGCCTACTCCCGGGGATATGCAGAATTCAAAACAGTATATTCAGGGAAAAATATACGCCGGAGATGAAGATTATACGTTAGAGGATGTCACCCTCGTCGGATTCCCAACCCTAGGGCAAACCACCCGATGGGGAGGAATAACCGGCACCTTCGACGAAACCGAAGTAAACTACGCCTTTGACGATTTACAAGTAGCGGACATAAAATGGGAAAATATCAAGCAATGGTATCGGGAACCCGGGGGAAATTGGCGGCGCAACAGCGAGTATAACACGGATAACAAGGTTACCCTCTCGGAAAAAAGCAAGCTCATGGTGATTTACCTTGTCCTGGATTGCAGTACGTCCCTGTCGGAAACCGACGTGGAAAAGGTAAAAGAATCCGCCGAAGGCTTCATCGAACTCCTTTACGAGAAAATCGAAAGCAGTATAAGCAATTCCGGGGCAAAAGGCGCGCCCCTCCGGAGCAAACGCCATCTGGAAGACGAAATCATAGCCGGAGAACCCTCTAATTGGTATCATTTCACCGCAACTCCCGGGCAGTATATCATCAAATGGAACGACGCCCTCGAAGGAGACGGCAAAATGACCTGCGATGTACAGGTAAGTATCTTCCAAAACACAGAAGCCCTGTATTACCAAAAAGATTCGGGCTACAACGACCCCCCGGTAGTTTCAGTCCAAGAAAATTCCGAAATTCTCATCGAAGTAAAGGGATTCAAAGGCTCCAGCGGCACTTACGAAATTTGGTACGAAAAACTCAGCGATGGCAGCCGCTCAAGTTCAAAATAAACCCTCGGCAAAGACTTTAACCCGGCTTTGCCGAGGGTAAACGCCGATGCCGATGAAACGTTTCGGCTCCCGCAAGACCAAGCAGGACTGCGGCCGCCAGGAACACGGCCCGGTAGTTCAGCATCGCTACCGCAGACCCAATCAGGGGACCTAAGGCTCCTCCCCCAGAGGATACCGAGGAATTAAATCCGTACACACTCCCCTGATGCTTTTTGTCCGTGCTGACCGCGATAATCGCGGTCAGCACCGGAGAAGCCCCGCCGATAAAAAAGGAGGAAGCCCCTCGAAATACCGCAAGCTGAACCATATTCGTTACAAACATCTGGGGGACCGTAAAAAACGCGCCCAAAAAAAGACATCCCGTCAGGGTCCTCCAATACCCAAAACCGGCCGCGTATTTGCCGGCCAACGTTGCGGCGATAGCTGTAAAGGCCGCGCCGATACCCAAAACCAACCCCGTAGCCGATGCAATATATTGCGGCGGGTCCGGACTCTGAAGGGCCAGGTGCTTCAAAAACAAGGGCAACATCGGCGCGGCTATACTATTCGCCGCTTGAATCGTAAACGACGCGGTCAGGAGGGTAATCAAAACCGGAGACTGCAGAATCGGTTTAAGCTCCGGCAGAAACCGGATTTTTTTGCTTTTTTCGGTTTGAGCAGGATGGGCGTCCTCGGATACGCCTTTCAAAACGATGCCTCCCGCCAGGGCAAGCGCGATGCCGGTACTCAAAAACGCCGCCCGCCGTCCGAGAAAATCGGCAATAAGCCCTCCCATCAAAGGACCGAGAGAATTGCCCACCGCAACTCCGGTCTGAAGCAGACCCAGGGCGAACGCCACCTGGGGACCCGGCACAATGCCGGCGGTCAAAACCGTCGCGGCGGCTATTGTGCCGGTAAAGCATCCCTGAATCGACCGCAGAACCAGCAGATGCCCGGGGGATTGCACAAAGTACATGAGCGAAACAATCACCGCTCCGCCAAACATAGCCCGCAGGAGCATCATCCGCCGGCTGAACACATCCGCAAGATGCCCCCAAATCGGGGCAAATACCGCAAGGGTAACCGCCGGCAGAGACTGAATCGCCCCGACCCAAATCTTCAAAGCCTGAGGGTCCTGCAAACCGATGTCTTCCTCAAGAAAGAGGGGAATAACCGGCATCGAAAGAGAAAAGCCGCCAATCGCCAGAGTTTCGGCGATTAAAATCGCCAGGTAACTCGATTTCCAGGATTTTTCCGAGGAAGGATCAGGCATCTAAATACGCGCCGATAAACCGTAAGGTGAAAAACTCCCGGCTTTCTTGGATTGCAATTCGGATTCGGTTTGTTTCCGCCGGCTCAAACCGGCAGATTTTTTTATACCCTACCGTGGTCCCGGAATACTCGAATTCTTTTATAGTAAAGGCTTCGATGCGCTGGCTCTCTTGAATCTGTTCCTGCAATACCAGATGCGAAATTTTTCGGGGACCCGGCAGGATAATTTCGATTTCCGCCGCTTCTCCGGGGGATTTCCAGTAGGAATCGTCATCCTTGAGCAGAGCCGTAAGATCCTCGCCGTTGGAAAAGATCGCCGTTCCCGGTTCGTCCAGCAGGTTTCGGGAAAAGATCGCCTTCAAACGCTTGCCTAGTTCGGAAAGCCGCCGGCGGTCCTGCTCGTGGATGCGCCCTTCTGTATCCGGGGGAATGTTAAGGAGCAGAACCGCATTTCCGCCGATGGCGGTTTCATAAAAACGAAGCAGAGTCTCCAAAGATTTTACCTTATCGTCTTCTTCAGGATGATAAAACCACCCGGGCCGAATCGAAACGTCCACTTCCGCCGGATACCACACGAGGTTCTCTTCATTTTCCAGGGCTTGGCGGCTTCCTAAGTCCTCATCCTGATGCTTTACGCCCTGTTCCCGAAAGCGGGAGCCGTCAATCTGCTGAGAATCCCCGGCAATTTTATGCGCGTTTTGCAATTTTGCGGGAACGATGCTCCACTCGGATGGCCGGGTTGCGCCGGCTTCATTGCCGATCCATCGGACATCCGGGCCGACGCTGGCGATTACCGCTGAAGGCTGATGCCGGCGGATGAGCGCGTAATACCGGTCCCAGTCGTAGATCTGCTTTTTGCCGTTAGCTCCCTCGCCGCAGGCGCCGTCAAACCACAGAGAATAAAGGTTTCCGTAACGAGTCAGCACTTCTTCTAGTTGGCCGCAGAAAAAATCGTTATACTCTTCGCCCTTTCCATAGGATGGTTCGTGCCTATCCCAGGGGGATAGGTAGAGGCCGAGTTTTAGGCCGTACTTTTTGCAGGATCCGGCCAGGCCTGCGACTACGTCTTTCGGCTGAGGCGAGGTCCTGACGCTGTGCTTTGTGTATCTGGTGTCCCAAAGGCAAAATCCGTCATGGTGCTTTGCGGTAAGCACGCAGGCCTTTATACCGGCTGATTGCATTACTTCGCACCATTGGTCGGTATCGAGCCGGGATGGGTTGTATTGGGCCGGGGATTCTTGCCCGGTCCCCCATTCCCGATGGGTAAAGGTGTTCATCCCGAAGTGCAGAAATGCGGTAAATTCCAATTTTTGCCAGGCGATTTGGCGTTCATGGGGTCTTATCGCAGTGAGTTTTTGAAGGTCCATGGTAATCCTTATAGGTTTGCATTGCTTTTTTGAAGGCCCCTCCGGAGGAGAGAATATATTCTTCATCCACACAATAGGCGAATCGAATCCAGCCGGAAAGACCGAAACCCTGCCCCGGAACCCCCAGAATCAGATGCTCCTGGAGATGAGCCGCGAAGGCCTCATCGTCACCGCCCGGGACCCGGCAGAACAGGTAAAAGGCCCCTTCCGGCTCGGCGTACTCGAGGCCCGCCCCGGCGAGAACCTGCTTGAGGGCCTCCCGTCTCCGGGCGTAAATCCCGGGATCCACCCGGACCTCGGTTAGTTCCGCCACGATTCTTTGCATCAGCCCCGGGGCGTTCACAAAGCCGAGGATTCGGGTCGCGTAAATCAGGGCCTTTGCCATGTCGTCCCCATCCCGCAGAGCCGGATGGATGGCGATATAGCCGATCCGCTCTCCGGGCAGGGAAAGGCTTTTGGAATAAGACGTCACCGCCAGGGACTCCGGGTACACCGGCAAAACCGGCGGAACCGGTTTATACGCGATGTCCCGGTAAGGTTCATCCGCAATTAAGTAGGGCCATCGGCCCTGCCGTTCCCCCTGAGCTTGGAGGGCCTCCCCTAGGGCCTGCAATGTTTCGGCCGGATAAATCCGGCCCGTAGGATTATGGGGACTGTTGATGAGAACCGCCGCGGTTTTTTCTGAAAGCCGGGCCTGAATGGCGGAAATATCCAGATTGAAATCCGGCCGAGCGGGAACTTCAACGATCCGTCCTCCATGGTTGCTGATATAACTTCGGTATTCCATAAAGTAGGGTTTTGAAACGATCACTTCGTCGCCCGGATTCAGGATGGCTTTGAAGATGACGTTCAGCCCTCCGGCCGCGCCTACGGACATAACGATATGGGAACCCTTGAGGGGAAGGCCCTGTTCCGCGCCGGCTTTAACAGCGATGGCTTCCCGTACCTGGGGATATCCGCCGTTAGGCATATAGCCATGGGAACCTTTAGCGTCTTCCAACGCGAGATTCACCAAAACCCGATGAAAATCCGGAGGAGGTTCTACATCGGGATTCCCCAGAGAAAAATCAAACACCTTTTCCGGTCCGTATTGGGCTTTAAGGCGCGCGCCTTCTTCAAACATTTTTCGTATCCTGGACGCGGACCCCAAGGCTCCCCGCACTCCATCGGCAATAGCCATTCTGTGCCTCCCCGCCGAGGGGGTTCCTGGGGCCTTTATCGCCCCCTCCCAGACGGCGACAGCCGAACCCAGGGAACTCCCACAGTATATTTTAAGTATATCCCAGAGAGGATAGCCATAACAAGGGCTAACGTAAAAATCCTTGCGGATTTTGCGTCTTAAAGGTCAGGGCCCATGAAAAAAGCCTTTCAATATCGGGTCTTGAAAATCCTGACCAAGGATTTTAAACCTTATTGTATACTCCGCCGCTAAATCCGCCCTTCCCGGACTTTAGTCCGATGTTCATGGACTTTAGTCTAGCGGCTCCATGCTTTAGTCTAGCGTTCCCGGACTGTAGTCTAGCGTTCCCTGATTGTAGTCTAGCGTTCCCGGACTGTAGTCTAGCGGCGTCAGGCTTTAGTCCGGCGTTCCCATGCTTTAGTCCGGTGTTCCCGGACTTTAGTTTAGCGTTTCCAGGCTTTAGTCCGGCGGTTCCATGCTACAGTCCGGCGGCTCCATGCTTTAGTCTAGCGTTTCCATACTTTAGTCCGGTGTTCCCATGCTTTAGTCCGGCGGCTCCATGCTATAGTCCGGCGTTCCCGGATTGTAGTCTAGCGTTCCCGGACTTTAGTCTAGCGGTTCCAGGCTTTAGTCTAGCGGTTCCAGGCTTTAGTCCGGCGTTCCCAGGCTTTAGTCTAGCGTTCCCGGACTTTAGTCCGAAACTTCCATGCTTTAGTCCGGCGGCTCAAAAGCCAAGGATAGCATAACCAGGCCCGGGCCGGTAAACCCGGGAAAATCCCTTTACTATCCTTACATAATAGACTATAGTTACAGGGCCCTGCTCGATTTCATTAAATTTCATTAAAGTCGCGGGTTTTATAAGGAGAAAAGTATGACATACCGATGTCCGGGAACGGAAAATATCAGAACTCCCACCCTTACCACAAAAGTTTGTCCGGTCTGCGGTAATGAGATCGACCTGTTTTCGATTGATATGCAGGCAAAATGCGACGTCTGCGGTTTTGTGGCCTATAACGATACCAAAACCTGCCTGAAGTGGTGTCAATACGCCCGGGAATGTGTGGGCGATGCCTTGTATGAACGGTTCATGCAAGAAAAGGCGCCGGTATAAGCCCCCCGCCGAAATCCGCCGGTTTAGAAAAGATCCTCCGCGAATTCTGTGATAAGGGCAAAATCTTTGGGATGTATCAGGGATTCAAAAAGATTTACCTGTTTCCGCGCCTTATTGGATAAGTCGGTATTCTGCTGTTTTACTTCAAAACAAAATAATCCTATCAGCAGACACATAAAGACTTGATGCCCCTGTTTTCCCAAACCGTTTTCCTCGTAGGCCCTTTTGACGGCCCTGGGAACGGGGATCCGCAGAATTTTACGGTAAAGCTGAGCCGGATTATCTTCCCCAGAGGAGTTGCCGGTCCATGTTTTTTCTAAGAGCGGCGCGAAACGGTACACGAAGGTTTCTATTTCTTCCATATATGCGGTAGTTTGGGCTTGTATTTCGAGGTCTGGATCAGATTCCGCCAGATTCTGGAGCGCGTCGGATAAGGTCTCCCGATGGATAATCCAATTCCGGACGATTTCCGGCGTAAGGTACTGCCCGGGGCCGCTTTGAGAACATCCCGGCGCAACAATTCCGCAAATCAGAATCCCGGTAACCGATATTTTTCTAACAATCCTTCTCATGGTTTCTCCTTGGGTAACTTGCAATCCCCGGGCGGGGGCGTACTTTTACGCGTTCGGCGGTGAGGCCTGCGGCGGTCAATTCTTGAAAAGCCTGATCCGGCAGGCGGTCGTCAGTAAGGATGAGGTTCATTTCGCTGAGGGGGAAGACCTGCATAAACCCGATTTTACCGTATTTGCCGGAATCGGCCAGCAGAATTGTGGTTTCTGCATGATGTTTCATGGCTTTGACGATTTCGGCTCCTTCCACGAGATTAGTCGTCATGCCCCGGTCGAGACTGAAGCCGTCGGTCCCCACAAAGGCGAGACGCACGTTAAGCCGGGCAATAGTTTCCAACGCGATAGGACCGACCAGAGATTCCGTGGCCCGCCGGAACTCTCCGCCGGTTATGGTTATTTGCAGATTCGGATACTGCCGGGAATACGAAAAAAATAAAGTCGAATTGGTTACGACATGAATATCCCGTTTTCCCCAAAGATGCTTGGCAATGAGGGCCGTGGTCGTTCCGGCTTCGATCATAACCGCATCCCCATCCCGAACCAGTCCCGCCGCGGCTTGGGCGATGGCGTTTTTTTCGTCCTGGCGTTCCCGGCGGCGTTCAAGGATCTTCGGATGGAGGCTGGACGCGATTTTGCCTCGTTTCCGATTCAGCCAGCCGGATTCTTCAAGAGACTTCAGGTCCGAGCGGATGGTCACTTCCGACAGCCCCAACTCCCGGGCCAACACCGCCACCGAAACCGCCTCATCCGCGGACAGCTTATCGAGGATTATTTTTTCTCTTTCGCTTGCTTCTTTTCTAATTCTTTTTTTCCTAATTTTTTCTCCAGAAGTATATCCTCTAGGGGCTTAAAAATACAAGGGGAATTTTTATGAAAGGGTTTCAAAAATTCCCAAAAACCGGTATACTAAGGGTATGAAAATATCGATCCGTACCTCGTCCTGCATAGCCGGTCTTTTGTGCTGGCTTGGGGCGTCCGGGCTGACGGTTTTTGTTTTCGGCAGTATCCGGGACCGGGCAAGACTCATCAGAGATAACGATAATGAACGAATGTTTACCCTCATCGCGGTGGAACTGCGGGGACAGGAAGATGTGGGGACCGCCATCCGGTCGAATCCGATCCTCGCGGAACGGATAAGCGGCTTCGCGGTCTACGGCGAAGACCTCTCCGCCCGATACCGCTGGGGCGACGCCCCCCAAATCTTCCGGGAAAGCATCCTTGACAGTCTTGAGAAAAACCGCTTCAACCGGTATACGATCCAGGACCCTCAGCAGGGCCGAGTCAAATTCGTCCTTTATCAGCGGGTCCCGGAACCGCCCCGGTCTTCGCGGGAACCCCTCCGGCGGCAAACGGAAAAAAAACCGGAAAATATATTCACCGCCGGCAAATACGTCTACATCGATATTCAGCATCCCGCGTATTGGCGGACCCAAACCCTTACGGCGATTCTCTTTCCGATTTGTGAAATCGCGCTTCTCGGCGCGGTTTTCGGCATCCGCCGGCTTTATCTTAGGAATCGGGAATACCGGGAACGCATCGAAGCCCAAAAAAATCTTGTGGTTCTCGGCACTGCGGCGAGTACCCTCGCGCATGAAATTAAAAATCCCCTCCTTTCCATCCGATTGCAAACGGGAATCCTCAAGAAAATCCTGCCCCAAAGCGGTCAGGAAGAACTCGCCATCATCGACGAAGAAGTCCAAAGACTTTCGGAACTGATTTACCGAGTCAACGACTTTTTGCGAGACGCGGAGGGCCATAAAGTCCCCATCCAGGTCTGCGGGTTCCTGCGGGAGATCAGTCTGCGGCTCTGCGGCCGGGATATGGTCCGGCAAGACGCCCTCGGGGACCCGATCATAACGATGGATCCTTGCAGAGCCAGATCGGTTTTTGAGAATATCCTCCGGAACGCCCTCGAATCCGGAAGCCGAGAAGCCGAAATCGGCGTGACCGTCACCAGAAATAGCGGGTTTATTGTCATCGACGTCTTTGATCGGGGCGAAGGCATCCGGGAACCGGACTTGAAACGAGTCTTCGATCCCTTCTTCACCCGAAAAAGCGCGGGAACCGGCATTGGCCTCCCGGTAAGCAAACGATTCGTCGAAGCCGTTGAGGGCTTCATCGCGCTCGAAGCCCGAGAAGGAGGCGGAACCCTCGTCCGAGTCCGCCTGCCGGAAAGTCCTCCCGAAGCGGGGGACGAATCCTTAGCCAGAGGCGCGGGATAATGGCGGTTCTCATCGTAGACGACGAAAAAAATATCCGCATTTCCATGAAAAAATACCTCGGACTGGAGGGAATCGAAGCGGAATGCGTGGAAACCGGAGAAGCCGCCCTCGCCTGGCTGGACCGGGAACGCTTCGACGCGGTTCTGCTGGACCTGAAACTCCCCGGCATGAGCGGTCAGGAAGTGCTTGAATGGATGATTCAACGGGAAATTTCCGCGCCGGTGATTATGATTTCCGCGCATGGGCAAATCCCGGATGCCGTTTCCGCGCTGAAAGCCGGCGCGAAAGATTACCTCGTCAAACCCTTTGACCCCGGAGAACTGGTTTCTAAGCTCCGGACGATCCTGCCGGCCCACGAACGTAACGCCAAAGAGAACCTGCCGGCCGGCCTAACCGGAGAAAGCGCGCTGATGCGGCGAATTTCCCTCCAGATCGATAAAATCGCCGGAACCGATGTAACTATTCTCATCACCGGCGAAAGCGGAACCGGCAAAGAAGTCGCGGCCCGGGAAATTCACAGCCGAAGCAAAAACCGGGACGAACCCTTTACCGCAGTCAACATCGGGGGAATTCACGAGGGGCTTATGGAAAGCGAGCTCTTCGGGCATGAAAAAGGCTCGTTTACCGGCGCGTTGAGCCGTAAGATCGGACTGTTCGAAGTTGCCGGCAAAGGCTGTCTCTTCCTCGACGAAATCGGCGAAATGCCCCTGCCCCTTCAGGTAAAACTCCTGCGGGTTTTGCAGGAACGCAAAATCCGCAGACTCGGCGGCACCACGGACATTCCTATCCATCCGCGCATCATCTCCGCCACGAACCGGGATCTCGAAACGATGGTTCGGGAAGGAACGTTTCGGGAAGATTTGTACTATCGGCTCAACGTTTTTAGAATTGAACTGCCCCCCCTGCGGGACCGCCGAGAAGACCTCCCCGTTCTGACCGCCCAACTGCTGAACCGCCTCGCCGCCCGGATGGGACGTTCCGCGCCGGCCCTAAACGACGACGCGGCCGAGAAGCTCCGGGACTACGGGTATCCGGGGAACATTCGGGAATTGGAGAACATCCTGGAACGGGCCCTAATTTACTGCGATGGACAGAACATACATTCGGATGATATTGATATCAATAACCTGCACATCGGGAACGCCGATGCCTCGGATCCTGCAACTCTGGAGAACATAGAAAAAGAAGCGGTCCGGGAAGCTCTTATCCGATACCAAGGAAATCGGACGAAAGCGGCTGAAGCCTTGGGCATCAGCCGGAAGACGATTTTGAACAAAATCAGAATCTACAACCTTGAAGCCGACAGCCCCTCGCCCTAAACCTCCCCGCCAGACATAGGGGTAAATTTGTAAAACCCATTGACAAAAAATAAAAATACGTTAAACTTCATACTATGGAAAATAATATATTACCCGATCCAAATGCCGTATTTCCCGTTCCCCATATAAAAACGGTAACCTACATAAAACCAACGATTAAAAATAAAAATATACTTGTCGGGGATTTTACCTACTTCAGCGATGCGGATTTTGAAAATCAGGTAACTCATTTTTATCCTGATTTTTATAAGGATAAATTAATTATAGGAAAATTTTGTCAAATAGCCTCCGGCGTGGAATTTATCATGAACGGGGCGAACCATCAAATGAATTGTGTTTCGACATTCCCGTTTTACATTTTTGAAAAATGGGATGAAAACGCGCCTTCACTGGATAAATTGCCGTTAAAAGGCGATACCGTTATTGGAAATGATGTATGGATAGGGCAAAAGGCCGTCATATTGCCCGGCGTGAAAATTGGGGATGGGGTCATAATCGGAACAGAAAGTATTGTGGGAAGCGATGCGGAACCTTATTCAATAATCGCGGGAAATCCCGCGAAAGTTATCCGTAAAAGATTCGATGATGAATTGATTGCATTACTGTTAAAATTAAAATGGTGGGACCTGCCAATTTCTGAAATAAAGAAAATGATACCGCTATTGCATAATAATAACTTGGAATACGTAAAAGAAAAGATAAAAGAAATAACAAAATAAAGGAGTACCTCCTTACGGGCGGCAAACGGAAGTACAAACCCGGATGCCTGGGTATACCGCTTGCATCATCTAGTTTTGTATCCTATAGTTACCGCATGAATAGAGCTGAACTAATCGGCGGGACCGGCGCGGAAAGAACGCGTTTCAGGGCCGGAAGGATGGACCCCGCCGGACGGCGGGAATTGCCGTAAGTGGATACCGGGTTTATCGCCAAATTTACGCCGATGTATATCGATGCGCTCCTGCTCGTGCTGAAACTCTGCTTTTGGGGTTCCCTTTGTTCCCTGGGGATCGGGCTTTTGTGTGCGCTGATCCGGTATTTCAGGACCCCGGTTCTAGGGCCTATTCTGGGTTTTTATATTGAACTTTCCCGAAATACGCCCCTTATGATTCAGCTTTTCTTTTTGTATTTCGGGCTTCCCCG
>JAIRPY010000038.1 GCA_031256905.1 Spirochaetaceae bacterium | reverse complement strand
CCTGGAAAAACGCCGTATACTGAAAGTATGAAATTAGCGGAGAAAAGCATAGAAGATTTTACCCGGGCTCTCGGTTCTAAGAGTCCGACCCCGGGAGGCGGTTCGACAGCCGCGCTGTCCGGCGCCTTGGGGGCGAGCCTTATCGCGAAGGTATCAGTCATAACCGCGGGGCGGCGCGCTTTCGCTGACCAGGCGGAAGAGTTTCAGCGCATAACCGAATCCGCCGAAACCTTGCAGAAAAGGCTCTTGTCGTTGATAGACGAAGATTCCTCTGCTTACGAGGCTTACCGGGCGGTACAGGCAATGCCGAAGGATTCCGAGGAAGTGCAGACCGCCCTGAAGAACGCGGCTCTTGTTCCCTACGCCATTCTGAGCGCATCGCTGGAGGGTTTGCGTTTGGCGAAGCAGGTTTCGTCGTCCTATTACCTTGTTACCGCCAGCGATTTAGGTTTAGCCGCTCAAAGCCTGAAAACCGCGGCCCAGGGCGCGGAGCTTACTATTCTTATCAATCTTGCGTCCATTTCGGATGCCGCTTTCGGGAAACAGTATCTCTATGAAAGCCGGGCTTTGCTGGAAGAATCCCTTTCCCTTGCGGACGAAATTTACGGCGAAGTAAGAATGTATCTTCAGGAACGTTTTTAAATTTTGAAAAGATGAAAATAGATTTTCATGTGCATATTACGCCGCCGGAGATTAGCGGGAACGTTTCCCGATACGCCGGAAATGAGCCGTATTTCGCTCGGCTGGCGGAAAATCCCAAAAACAGATTCGCTTCTGCGGAAGAGGTAATTCGGGAATTGGATGCCGCCGGATTTGATCAGGCCGTAGTTTTCGGATTCGGCTTTCGGGATTTGGGGCTTTGCCGGCTGGTCAATGATTATGTAATTGCTAAAGTTCGGGAATTTCCGAAAAGGCTTATCGGGTATATGGCGATTCCGCCGAAGCATCCAGAAGCGGAACGAGAAATAGACCGCTGTTATCGCGCCGGGCTTCGGGGAGCCGGCGAGATTTTTCCCGCCGGGCAGGATTTCCGCATCGACGAGGCTGAAGATACCCGGGTCTTCGCGGAAGCCTGCATTGAACGAAACCTTCCTGTGCTGATTCACGCCAATGAACCGGTTGGGCATTACTATCCCGGAAAAACTGATACTCCTCTGCATTCCTTGGAACGGTTTATTGAGCAGTATCCTGATCTGACGGTTATCCTAGCTCATTGGGGCGGAGGGCTTCTCTTTTACGAGCTGATGCCGGAAATGCGGGAAAAGTGCCGGAAGGTTTATTACGATACTGCGGCTTCAGTTTTTCTGTACGATGCGAAAATCTATAGAACCCTTTGCGCCCTTGGTTTGGGGGAAAAAATACTCTTTGGCAGTGATTTTCCGCTGATACCGATTTCCCGGTATCTCAAAGACCTAGACGCCAGCGGCGTTTCCGAAGAAGCCAAAACGCGAATCCTCGGCGGAAACGGTAACACCCTTTTACTGCCTTTATCGTATAACCGTTGACTGCGATTTTTGCAAGCTCAAAGCAAAAACCTGAATATATTTATTTTATTTCCAGCGGTTTGAGGCGGAATTTCAGCAAGAGGAATTCGAGATTAGCCGGTTTTCGTTTCCTGGGAAACCGGGGGAATCTTCCTCGAAGCTGAGGGGGAAGAATTTTTCCGCTCCGGCGACGGTAATTCCTTCGCCGGAGCGTTTACCGAAAAGCAGTTTCCCGCCCTCGGAGGCCCTAACCGCGGATCGTTCGCAGACGTTATCTAGGCCGGTAATTTTTTCTACAAAAGCCGAAGCTGTAAAATTTCCCGGCAGAGCCTTGAGTTCTTCCAGGGAATACCAAGTCAAGGTCCAGCCTCGGGTTTGGCATAGTTCCAGGAGCCCGGGTTCCTTTTTTTTCAGGTCGATCGTTCCTACGCCGGCGATGCTTCGGATGTCAATGTGCTGTTCCGCAAGAATTTCGGCGACAACCCGATCCAAGGTATTCCGGCGGATTCCCTTTCGGCATCCAATTCCCAAATACACCCTTCGGGGAATACCCCGAAGCCAATCCTTTTGGGGCTCGGAAAAGATTGTTAGGGCTAGGCCGAAGGATTCGGTGCCCTGGGAGGTTGGTTTTAATCCCTTTGGCAAAAGGGCCGGCAGAGGATAATCGCTTTTTACCGGAATTTCCTGGCCCGCCAAAAGCCGGGACGAAAAAACTTTTGCTTTTTCCAGGGAGCTGAGGGTCAAGCCCTGTTTCTTAGCCCAAAGATCCACCGCGAAGACCTGATGCAAATCCGTGGCGGTGGTAATCACGGGCTGAGCTTTCAGCAGGGCTCCTACGGACCGGGCTAAGGCATTGGCCCCGCCGATATGGCCGGAAAGCAGGGCAATGACCCAGGTAGCTTTTTCGTCCATGGCTAGTACTGCCGGGTCCGTGGTTTTTGACGCTACGAAGGGCGCGATCCCCCGAACTGCAATTCCGCAGGCCCCGATGAAAATAAGAGCTTCCGCGGCATGAAAGGCCCGGCCGACTCTTTCGGACCAGGAAGATTCCGGGGGTTCCGGGAAGATGCGGTGGCCCTCCTGTTCGAGCAGGCCGGCCAGTTTGGCTTTGAGGGCTTGGCCGGCCCCGGAAAAGGCGAAAAGAGCGATAGTCATGCCGGCCCCGGACGGAACCCATGGGAAAAGGCCGGATCATAGAGGCGGCTCCGTTCTTTCCGGCCCCGGAGGAAATCTCCCACGAGAATAAGCGCGGTTTTGCTGATGCGGTTTTCTTCCCCCAAGGCGAGCAAGGTCCCTACGGTTCCCCGGAGAACCTTTTCGTCAGGCCAGGAGACCCGGTACACCAGAGCCGCCGGAGTGTCTTCGGAGTAGCCCCCGGCGAGGAGGTCCTTCTGGACTTCCGCCAGCAGGCCCGCGCTGAGAAATATCGCCATGGACGCCCCATGGGAGGCCAGCTCGGCTATTCCTTCCCGGCGGGGAACCGAGGTTCGGCCCTCAGCCCGGGTGATAATAAGACTTTGGGAAACCCCGGGCAGAGTATACTCCGCCCCCAGGGTCCCGGCGGCCGCGCAAAAAGAACTCACCCCGGGGACGACCTCGTAGGCCAGCCCCAAAAGATCCAGGGCCTCCATCTGTTCCCGAACCGCTCCGTAGAGACTGGGGTCTCCGGTATGGAGCCGGACGGTCATTTCCTTTTGCCTTTCCCCGGCCGCGAATTCGGCAATCACTTCCTCCAAAGTCAGGGCCGCGCTGTTTAAGACCTTGCAGGAGGCCCTGGCAAAACCCAGCAGTTCCGGGTTGACCAAAGAGCCGGCGTAAATAATCCGGTCGGCTCGGCCTAAAAGCTCCCGTCCCCGGAGGGTTATCAAATCCGGCGCGCCCGGGCCCGCGCCGATAAAGTATATCATCCTTTTTCCTCCCGTCTGATATTTTGCAATTACCCTTTTGCGTCCCTTTACATTAGCCTTCTGAGGCAGTTCCTTCAAGTCTCTTGCGCCGGCCCGTTCTTGCCGGGAAGTTCTCTCCCCATGTTGCGAGGCTCTCCCCCCATGCTACGAGCCTTTCCCCCCATGCTACGAGGCTCTCCCCCCATGCTACGAGGCTCTCCCCCCATGCTACGAGGCTCTCCCCCCATGGGATGAGGCTTTCCCCCCATGCTACGAGGCTCTCCCCCCATGGGATGAGGCTTTCCCCCCAGGCTACGAGGCTCTCCCCCCATGGGATGAGGCTTTCCCCCCAGGCTACGAGGCTCTCAGAGCCGGATCGGGAAAAGTCCCGCCGGACTATGAGCCCCCTCGGCGCAGAAGCCCGGGGCGGGGCGGGGTTTCATTTTTGGGTATACTTGTTATAGCCGGCTTCTGCTGATATGCTTATTTTGGTTTTGTATGAAGATAGGGGTTGATACCTTCGGGTGCGAAGGCGGCAAAACAGCGATTGGCGTTTATATGACTCAGATATTAAAACGGGCTCCGCCGTCCGGGGCTTTGTTTGAATTATTTGGGTGGGATTTCGACCGCTTTGCCTATAGCGAAGCCGAGCTGGATTTAGAATTTGTTTCCCGATGCCGGTTTCCCGGCCGGACCGCGAATATGCTCTGGCGGCTGGCCGCGTATCCTCGGTTTGCCCGGGAACGCTCCTACGAGGCCTGCTTTTTTCCGGCGGCCCATAAGGGTTTGCCCTATAAATCGCCCTGTCCTACGATCGGGGTAGTCCATGATATGGCTTGGATAAATAAAAAGAAGGGAGATTTAGGGGATATCCTGGGGCGGCCCCTGCTCATCAAGGCCCTGGGGCGCCTCGATAGAATCATCGCCGTGAGTAATTGGATCAAACAGGAACTGGTGGAACTGGCCGGAGTAAAGGAATCCCTCATTGAGGTGGTCCTGAACGGCCTGGATCATTCGGCCTTTTATCCTCGGCCCCGAAACGAGGAACGGGTGGTTCTCATTCAGCCTTTCAGTTTCCGAAGACCCTATATCCTTTACATCTCCCGAATTGAGCATCCGGTAAAAAACCATGTAAGGTTAATCGAGGCCTTCGGGATTTTTAAGGATCAAACGAATTACCCGCATCGGCTGGTGCTGGCCGGTTCGGATGATTATCAGGCGGAAAAAGTAAAGGAAGCCGCGGCCGCCTCGGCCTACAAAAACGATATTTTCTTTACGGGCCATTTCCCCGTCAAAAACCTCCCGGAATTGTACGCCGGCGCGGATTTTGTGGTCATTCCTTCTTTATACGAAGGCTTCGGCACCGGGGCCCTGGAGGCCATGGCTTCAGGCGCGCCGGTGGCCTGCGCCCGAACCTCAAGTCTCCCGGAAACCGCCGATGCCAGCGCGCTCTACTTCGACCCCTACAGCCCCGAAGATATGGCCACCCGAATGATAACCCTCAGCACCAACCGAGAAGTCTACCGGGAATGCCGCCGATTAGGACTTGAACGGGCGGCCCTATTCTCTTGGGACGAATGCGCAAAACGAACCTTAGCCGTCCTTCAGGATACCCTGGGCAAGTAACCCTTTTCAGGATAAAAAATTTGTTTTTCTTTATTGCCTGCTGTAAAATATTAAAGTATGAAAGAAATATGCAAAATCCTAGGCCGCCGGGATGAAGATGCCCTCGTGGCGACTATCGTATCCCAAAGGGGGTCCAGCCCCCGAGGAGCCGGCGCAAATATGCTGATAACCCAAGCCGGCCGGGTCTGCGGAAGCATCGGCGGGGGGCCTGTCGAATACGCGGCGATTCGCCAGGGCCTAACCTTGCTCCGGGAAGGGCGTTCCTTACGGAAGTCCTATCGGCTCCGGCGCAACGACGAAGAAGACCTCGGCATGATCTGCGGCGGAGATGTGGATCTTCTCTTTCAATATATCCCCCGGGAAAGTCCGGTCCGGGACTTGCTCCGGAAAGGCTTGGATTACATCGAAAGCACCAACCAATCCCTATGGCTGTTCATCGACCTTACGAATCCCCGCCGATGGGAGATTCAGCTTTACGGACCCGGTTTCCCCCTCACCCCCGGCCCGGTGACCCCCGAAGAAGCGGCCTCCCTAGCGAAGCCCAAAACCGCGCTCCTCCAGGGCCCAAACCGATGCATCTACAGCGAACCTATAAACACCCCCGGAAGGGTTTTAATTTTCGGCGCGGGACACGTCGCCCAGGCCCTGGAACCGGTGTTAAGCGGCCTGGGATTCCGATGCGCGGTATTCGATAACCGGCCGGAATTTTTGAATCCCCAGAAGTTTTCGAGGTCCGCCAAGTTGGAGTTGATCGATTACGATCATATTGACGTTCCGGTTTCTCCGGAGGATTATGTCATTGTGATGACTCACAACTCGGATTTTCAGGTATTGCGGCGCCTTATCGCCCGGGATTGGGCGTACCTTGGATGCATCGGCAGTAAAACAAAAATCGCTACTATAAAAGAACGGCTTTTGCAGGAAGGGGCAAAGGAAGCAGTCCTTAACAAAATGAACGCTCCTATCGGTATAAAAATCCGCTCGGAAACCCCGGCGGAGATCGCCATCAGCATCGCCGGAGAGCTTATTTTACGCCGGGCCGAACGGAGGGAAATATTATAATCATAAAAGGCGCCGGGGATATCGGGTCCGGAATCGCCCTGCGGCTGTTTCATGCGGGTTTTGCCATCGCCCTGACCGAAATTCCTCAGCCTATGGCGGTCCGGCGAACCGTTTCGTTCTGCCGGGCCGTGTACGAAGGAACCGCCCAAGTCGAAGACGCCGTCGGCGTGTTAGTGCCGGACGATGCGGGTCTCCGGGAGGCTCTGGAGAAAAAACGGATTCCGATCCTGGTCGATCCGGCCGGGGCGGCAGTAAAACGGCTGAAACCCGCCGGGCTAATCGATGCGATTCTCGGGAAGCGGAATCTCGGGACCCGGATAACCGATGCGCCGATAGTTATCGGCCTTGGACCGGGGTTTATCGCCGGGCTTGACTGCCATGCCGTAATCGAGACCCAACGAGGACATACCCTGGGACGGGTTATTACCAAAGGCGGCGCGTTACCCAACACCGGAGTTCCAGGAGATATCGGAGGCTTTACCATCGAGCGATTACTCCGGGCAGAAGCCGACGGTATCTTCGAGGGAAAAGCCGAAATCGGAGATTCGGTAAAAAAAGGAGATCTCGTAGGGATAATTCATACCGAAAAAGCTCCGGATGTTCCGATTCGGGCCGGATTAGACGGAATTCTGCGGGGGATTCTGCCCTCCGGTATAGCTGTATGGAAAGGACTTAAAGCCGGCGACATCGATCCCCGATGCGAAAGGGCCCACTGCTTTACCGTATCGGATAAAGCTTTAGCCATCGCCGGCGGCGTCTTAGAAGCCTTACTGCGGCGGCGTTAAAGTATTGCTTGCGTTATTCGCCCCATCAACCGATACTGAAAGCATGAATATAGAACAATTATCTGTGGGGTTTTACCTCCAGCAAACCCGAGAACAGGCGGCGGTACAGGTCCAAAGTATGGTATTGGACGAAGCACAGACTCAAGGCGACGCCTTGTCGAAACTGTTGGAAAAGACCGGAGTATTTACGGACCCCAACGTGGGAAATATAGTGAATATTCTGGCCTAGCCATTCCAATCATCCGGGAGGGGTTTTTTCTAAAAATTTACAGTTTCCAGCTTTTTTCTGCCTTGCCGCCGGGGGCGGACCGGGGGAAAATCTTGACATTTTTTGGGGATTCGGCTATCTTGATAGAAACATCCCTAGTAGTATTAGGTGTTTTATAAGAAAGCGGAGGTTTTAAAAATCATGAAAAAAGAAGCGGATACCCACATCAAAGAACTAATGCATCTTCTGTTGCAAAGTTATCGGGATCAAGCCGGAATTATCAAAATAGACAGCGAGAATCAGCTTAACCGGAGTGTTCTTATCGATATAATCGATAAACTGCGATGTATTATTTTTCCAGGCTACTTCGGCAAGAAAAATATCTCCGCCGGCTCGGTGGAGTATTACGCCGGAGATTTACTCGAAGGGATTATGTTCAACCTTTCCAAGCAAATCGCAAAAGCCCTCCAGCATCGGCAGGATTGCGCTGAATCGGCTCAAGAAGCGGACGCCAAAGCCGAGGAACTCACCTACCATTTCTTGTCCCGTCTGCCCCAGGTTCGGGAGTACCTTGCGATGGACGTTTCCGCGTCTTTCGACGGAGACCCCGCGGCGTACAGCAAAGACGAAATCATTTCTTCTTATCCGGGGATCTTTGCGATTATGGTGTACCGGCTGGCCCATGTTCTCTACGAATTGGAGATTCCCCTGATACCCCGTATCATGACCGAGTACGCGCATAACGTCACCGGCATCGATATTCACCCCGGCGCGCGGATAGGGCATCATTTCTTTATCGATCATGGCACGGGCATTGTTATCGGGGAAACTACGATTATCGGCAACCACGTCAAGTTGTATCAGGGGGTTACCCTAGGCGGACTGTCTACTCGGGGCGGACAAAGCATGAAAGGCGCGAAACGGCATCCTACTATCGAAGATAACGTGACCATTTACTCCGGGGCGTCGATCTTGGGAGGAAATACGATTATCGGTACCGGAGTGGTAATAGGCAGTAACGCCTTTGTTACCAAGTCAGTGCCGGAAAAAACAAAGGTAAGCGTGAAAAACCCCGAACTCCAATACAAAACCGATGAACAACCTGTTTGGAAATATCAGGAATTCCAGCAGGAAGAGTTTTGGGACTACGTAATCTGACCCGCCCGCGGGGTTTAGGCCCCGGGACTTTTCTTACCCGGCGCATTCGCCGGCTTGGCCGGTAAGGATGGCCAAACCATGCGGTAATTCCGGGAGGAGGTACGTCAGGTGTTCCCGGACGGCTTTGGGACTGCCGGGCAAATTGACGATCAAGGTTCGCCCGCGGATTCCTGCGGCGGCCCGACTAAGCATAGCCCGGCTGGTGATGCTCAGGCTGTACTGCCGGAGGGCTTCCGGGATCCCCGGGACCAGCCGTTCCGCGACGGCAATAGTAGCTTCCGGCATCCAGTCCCGGGGAGAAAATCCGGTTCCGCCGGTAGTTAAAACGAGGTCCGCCAATTCTCCATCGCAGAGCCGTTTTAGTTCTTCTTCCAAGCCGGGTTGGTCGTCCGGCAGGAGCCGGTAGCTGGTCACGACGTACCCGGCTTTTTCCACGAGTTCCCGGATAACCTGCCCGCTTAGGTCTTCCCGAGCTCCCTGCGCGCCTTTATCGCTGGCGGTAATGACGCCGACTCGGTAAGGTTCATTCGGCATAGAGGTTATCTCCTATTTTTATGGTTCCTCCGTGGAGGACTTTGGCGAAAACTCCTTCTCTCGGCATGATGCAGTCTCCCATTTTTTTAAAAATTTCGCAATGGCTGTGACATTCTTTCCCGATTTGGGTTATTTCGAGGGTTACGTCTCCGCAGTGGAGGATTGCGCCGACAGGCAGGTTTTTGAAATCGATATCTTCCACGATGAGGTTTTCCCCGAAAGCTCCGTCTTCTATTTCCGCGCCTTTTGCCCGGAAATCCGCGATTTTTTGGTAAGCTAGAAGGCTGACCTGCCGATGCCAATTTCCGGCGTGAGCGTCGCCTTTAATGCCGTGCTGAACCGCAAATTCTCCGGACCCTACATTACGTTTCGGCGTTCCTTTTGCTTCGCTGATACAAACAGCCCGCACTTTTCCCATAAGTTTATAGTGTCTTTTTTCAACGTTTTTTTCAACTATTTTTTGCTGAATTTTTCCTGAAAGTAGAGTTTGATTCCGATTTTTTTTAAAAAAAGGAAATGGGCCTTGACCGAAAAAGAAGAAATGAGTATTATTACAATGTATGGAAAGACGCCATCTTAGCTCAGCCGGTTAGAGCGCCTGACTTGTAATCACGAGGTCCTCGGTTCGACTCCGGGAGATGGCTTCGTGTATATCCGGGGAGATTCCCGAGCGGTCAAAGGGGGCAGACTGTAAATCTGTTGCTTCGGCTTCGTAGGTTCGAATCCTTCTCTCCCCATCAGGAGAACCGTCCCCTGGGGCGGTTTTCTTTTTTGGAGTCTTCAGAATATGCCAGATCAGCCGTTTTACGCCCCGGGGCTTCGATTTACCTGCGCTCGTTGCTCTGCCTGTTGCCGTTACGAAAGCGGGTTTGTGTTTCTTTCTGAAAAAGATGCGCTTATTCTAGCAAAATGTCTTAAAATGAGCTATACTTCTTTTATAGAAACCTATTGTCGATGGGTTCCTGCGCCGGAAGAAGAACGTCTTTCCCTCAAAGAAACATCCGATTTCGATTGTATTTTCTGGAATAACGGATGCTCAGTGTATGAAGGACGCCCCCTCCAATGCAGGACCTTCCCATTTTGGCAGGCCCACCTCAGATCCCAACAGATATGGGACCGGATAGCCGAGGAATGCCCCGGAATGGGAAAGGGAACATTATTTACAAGGGATGATATTGAATCATGCTTACAAAAACAGTCAGCGGAACCGCTTATTACCCGGAAACGCCGTTAGCCGGGGGATGCTAAATGCGTATCCGATTTTGGGGCGTCCGAGGGTCCCTGCCGGCGCCGAAGGTCCCGGCGGAAATTCAGAATAAAGTCCGGTCAATCCTCGAACACCTTACCGCAAAAGACATCGAAAGCCCCGAGGCAAAAGAACAGTTCCTCCTGGGACTACCCACCTGGGTCTTCGGTACCGTAGGAGGCAATACCTCCTGCGTATCCCTCGATTGGGGGGACCCAACTCAGCGCATCGTCTTTGACGCCGGCTCGGGGCTTCGGGAACTCGGCCTCGCCGCCGCTAAAGTCAAGCCGAAACCGGCATCGTATCACATCTTCTTTTCCCATTTCCATTGGGATCACTTGATGGGCTTGCCGTTTTTCAATCCGGGCTACGATCCCTCGGTGAATCTGAGCTTCTACTCCCCCAAGCCGAACCTCGAAGAAGCATTACAAGGACAGATGCGAAACCCCTACTTTCCCGTAACCCTCGATATGATGGGCGCGGCAAAAACGTACAATCTCCTAGACAAACCCTTGTCCCTGCCGTCTTCCGGGGGATTCCTCGCCATACGGCACAAAAAGGTGAAACATCCCGGGGATTCCTACGCATATCGGGTGGATGACGGCAAACATAGCTTCATCTACGCCACCGACGCGGAATTATGCCCCGCGGATTTCCTCGATACCGACGAAAACGCCTCGTTTTTCAAAAACGCGGACCTCGCGGTGGTGGATTCCCAATACACTCTGGAAGACGCTATCGAAAAATATAACTGGGGACACAGCTCCTTCCGGTCCGCGGTGGACTTTGCGGCCAAGTGGGGAGTAAAACATCTTGTTCTTTTCCACCACGAACCGACGTATACCGATAAAGAGGTATATAATATCCTCCAGTCCGCCAAAAGCTACGCCGAGGAAAAAGAATTCTCAGGGCCGGTAACTCTAGCCGTAGAAGGGTTGGAGCTTATCTTGTAAACGATTCAGCCAAAGGGAGGGAAAAGGTGCATCGGGCCATCAGCATCCTAGCCGGGATCGGAGCTTTTGCCCTGGTAAGCGCGGGGCTTGCCGGGGGCGCGTATTGGTACTGGAACGCCCCGCCCCGCCAAGCCGGGGAGACCGTTTCTTTCGAGGTCTACAAAGGCGAAACCGCTCTGTCCGTGGGAACCCGCCTCGAACAAGCCGGGCTTATTAAGAGCAGACATCTCTGGTACGTGCTCTTGCGCCTGGATGAGCGGTCGATCAAGGCGGGAAGGTATCGTATTGCCATGCCCATATCCCAGACAGACCTTCGGGAAATGCTCGTGGCCGGGGCGAAGGAACCGCTCCTGCGGGTGACCATCCCCGAAGGCGTCACCTTAAAGAAGATAGCTCATATTTTCGATGCCGCCGGAGTCTGCGAGGCCGAAAAGTTTCTCGCGGCGGCGGGGGACCCGGAAATTCTCCGGGAGTACCGGATTCCAGGGGATACGATGGAAGGATTTTTATATCCCGAAACGTACCTCTTTCCCGCCGAGTATCCCCCAAGTCTCGCGGTGAAGGCTATGGCGGACACCTTTTTCCGCAGACTTGCAGAAACCGGAGCAGACCCCGGAAGCCTCAGTCCGGAGGAACTCTACCGCAAAGTCACCCTCGCCTCAATCATTGAACGGGAATACCGAGTCGATGAAGAAGCGAAGGTTATGTCCGGGGTTTTCTACAACCGGCTGAATATCGGGATGCCCCTACAATCCTGCGCGACTGTGGAATATGTAATCACCGAAATTCTCGGCAAACCCCATCCTAAGGTTATTTATAATAAGGACACGGAAATCAAAAATCCCTATAACACTTACGTTATGCCGGGTCTTCCGCCGGGTCCCATCTCCGCGCCGGGGGCGATTGCCCTGGAGGCGGCCTTCAACCCGGAATCGAGCGATTATCTTTATTTCAGACTGGTCGACGGCGCCACAGGAAAGCATTATTTTTCCCGCACCTTTGACGATCATATAAAAGCAGGCGTGTTATATGTCAAGGGAAATCAGAACAGTTAGCCCCGGGCGGTTTAATCAAAAGTAGGTTCCGGATGAGTATCGCAAAATCGACAATACAGGAATTAACGGATCGGATCGATGCGGTCCATGTGATCGGGAATTACGTGCGCCTTGAACAGCGGGGGGGCCGGTATATGGGCCTTTGTCCGTTTCATACTGAAAAAACTCCGTCCTTTTCGGTAAATCCCGAAAAAAAATTGTACCACTGCTTCGGGTGTGGCAAGGGGGGAACGGTCATCGGCTTTGTGATGGATATGGACAAACTCACCTTCGCGGAAACGGTGGAAACCCTGGCGAAACGTTACGGCGTGCCGGTGGCGTACGAATCTTCCTTATCCCGGTCCGATGCGGAAGCCCGGCTCGCCCGGCGGGATCAAATGGCGGAATTGTACCACCGGGTGGCGGGAAGTTTTCACTATTTTCTCACCGAAACGTCTGAAGGCAAACCGGCTTTTCAGTATGTTTTAGACCGAGGGATCAGCATTGAAATGCTGAAAGCCTTTAGGCTGGGCTACGCGCCGAGGGACAAGCGTTGGCTGTTTCGGTTTCTTACCGGGAAGGGTTATTCGGAGGCCTTTCTCGCATCCTCGAAGCTTTTTAATCCCAAGGATCCGGGGCTTGCGTTTTTTTCGCATCGGCTGATGTTTCCCATTAGGGATCATCAGGAGCGGGTTGTCGCTTTTGGGGGGCGTTTACTTTCTGAATCGGGTCCCAAGTATCTGAATTCCGGGGAATCGGATTTTTACAAAAAGGGACAGACCTTGTTTGCTTTGGATCGGGCGGTTCTCGAAATTCGGAAAACCAAGGAGGTATTTATCGCGGAAGGGTATATGGATGTGATTGCTCTGCATCAGGCGGGGGTGACGAACGCGGTGGCGCCCTTAGGTACGTCCCTGACGGATGAGCAGGCTCGGCTCCTGGGCCGGTGGGCGGAACAAGCCCACCTTGTGTTTGACGCGGATAAGGCCGGCCGGGACGCCGCGGTTCGGGCGGTCTTGGTGTGCCGGCGGAATGGGCTGTCCTGCCGAGTCGCGGTTCCCGAGGGGAATAATAAGGACCCCGCGGATATTTTGAAAGAATCTGGCGGAGAGGTATTGCGCGGTCAAGTAAAAAATTCTATGCTTGATTGTGAATATCTTATGTTCTATAGCAAATCTCTGTTTGACATATCCAACGCCGAAGGCAAGACCCGGGCGATAACTTTTATGTTCCCCTATTTGGAAGCTCTGGATTCGGATGTTTCAAGGGAGATCGCGATGGACCGGATTGCCGGCCTTTTCAAGGTGGACCGGACAGCGATTCGCTCCGATTTTGAGCGCCGGCCCTTTGGACCCCCAAGCCGGCCCGTCCCCAATCCGCAGAAGAATTCCGGGGAAACCTCGTGGCCGGCGCAAAAGACCCGTTACCGGGATGAGCTGATTCTGCTGGTCACTGCGGCGGTGCATCAGGACTGGTATCCGGAGGTTCGGGCCAAACTGCTGGAGAAAGATTTTGAAGACCCCCAGACAAAAGAGCTGTTCCGCGCTTTGGAAGGGTGTTACCTTCAGGACGAGTTTGGTTTGGATGCGGTGCTGGCTCGGCTTGGGTCTGAGGATTTGCGAAATTGGGTGGTAAAAATTGGAAGCGCAAAGGAGTATGTGTCAAACCCGGAACGAACCGTTCCGGATGGCATCAAGAACGTGACGCGCCGGCGGCTTGAAAAGCGAAGGGCTGATATTATCGCCCAGATTCAAGGCGCGGATGGAGAAAAGGTGAATGGTTTCCCCCAAGGAAGCCGTTTGGAGGAGTTGTTTGCTGAAAAAAAGCACATTGACGCCGAATTATACCAAAGGTAAGGAAGAAGCTATGACGGATTTACAGCTTGATCCCGCTATTGTGAAGCTGATCGCTTACGCAAAAGAGAAAAAATCCTTGTCTTACGAGGAATTGTTCGATTATTTGCCGGAATATATCGCCAATTCTGATAAAATCGAACAGGTAATGGTCTTATTAGAGGAAAATAACGTTCAGCTTCTTGAAGAAGACGCCTCTAGTGACGAAGAAAGCGAACCGGAAGCCCGGAAAGCCCCGGATACCGAGAAGAAACGGCTCGTTTCCAACGAAAAGGAGTCCTCGGTGGACGACCCGATCCGGATGTACCTGCGGGAAATCGGCCGAGAACACCTGCTTTCCGCGGAACAGGAAATCGAGCTTTCTAAGCAAATGGAAGAAGGAGAAAATATCATCAAAGGCGTGATTAAACGGTCCGGGATGATCATTCACGAATTCTATCACATCGCGCAGAAAGCCTTTTCCAAAAAGGACCTCCGGGAGATGAATCTCACCAAAAAAGAGATTACCGAACACATGACGGAACGCAGAAGACTCAGTCAGTTTTACAAGGAAACCCTGCGGGTGGTCTTGGGGGACCTCAAAAGTTACATCGACCTGAAACGGCGGCTCCTAAACCGGGGGATAAGCCTCCCAAAAGATCCGGAACTGCAAATCCTGCGGGAACGGATTATGGAAGCCCTGGGATCCGCGGAAATTCATCCCGAAGAAATCGCCGAATTCTCTGAAAAATTCATCCAAGCCGCCAAAAAAATCAAGCGGTGTAAAAAAGAGCAGGAACGCATCGAAAAACATTTGCAGGTGCATTCCCTGCGGGAACTCCGAACCCTGGGGCGGAATCTCACCATAAAAGAAGAACGGGAACGCCTTGAAACGGACCTTCTCCTCAGCGCGGACGAAATCAAAGAAAAAATCCGGGTCATTCAGGTTACCGAAAAACGGCTCCGCCAAATGGAAGCCGAATTCGAGGAAAATATCGAAGACATAAACCTTATGGCGAAAGAAATTAACCGAGGCAGAATTATGATGAAAAACGCCAAGGACCGGCTCATCAAAGCGAACCTGCGGCTGGTGGTTTCTATCGCCAAAAAATACACCAACCGGGGCTTGCATTTCTTCGATCTTGTCCAAGAAGGCAACATCGGACTCATCAAAGCGGTCGAAAAATTCGAGTACCAAAAGGGCTTCAAATTTTCAACCTACGCGACCTGGTGGATCCGGCAGGCAATTACCCGGTCCATTTCCGACCAAGCCCGAACCATCCGGGTCCCAGTTCACATGATCGAGCAGATCAACAAAGTAGTCCGGGAATCCCGGCAACTTATGCAGGTCCTCGGCCGGGAACCGACAGACGAGGAAATCGCGGAACGCCTCGGCTGGAACGCCCAGCGGGTTAAATCGGTCAAAAACGTCGCCCGGGAACCCATCAGCCTCGAAACGCCTATCGGCGAAGAGGAAGATTCCCTCCTCGGAGACTTCATCGAAGACAAAGAAGTCGAAAATCCCGCGAGCCTCACCGCCTTTACACTCTTGCAGGAACAGCTTTCCTCGGTTCTGTCCACCCTTCCCGCCCGGGAGCAGGAAGTTCTCAGTATGCGCTTCGGTCTTAACGACGGCTATTCCCTCACCCTTGAAGAAGTCGGTCTCTACTTCAACGTCACCCGAGAACGAATCCGCCAAATCGAAGCGAAGGCCCTCAGACGCCTGCGGCATCCGAAACGAAGCCGACGTCTCAAAGACTATTTAGACCACTAAAAGGGAAAACCATGGCAAAAGAAGAGCTTTTTGCAAAATTGCGGTCCTTGCAGGACATCCTTTCGCACAAAATAGAATGCGAACTGAATATTGAAGATATTCCGAAAGTTCTCGTCAGTCAGGAAGAAATGCTTGTCCTGCTCAAGAAAAAATTCATCGATAAAAGCGCGGAGTACGACGAAGCCCGGGCCCAGGAAACGGAACTCCGGAACAACCTCCACGAAGCCGAACATTCCCGAGAAGGGGCGGAAAAAAATATGGACGCCATCAAAACTCAGCGGGAATATGAAGCTCTCGACAAAGAAATTCGGGACGCCGCAGACAAAGAACAGCACTACCGCAAAGAACTGCTGAAACAAGAACGACGTTTATCGGACCTCAAGACCGAGTTAGGCCAAAACGAAGCTATGATTCTCCAACAAGAGCAGGAACTCGCGGAACGCCGCACAAAAATCGAAGCGGAAGTCGCGGAAAAAAAAGCCCGCCTCGCGGAACTGCAAAAACAGGAAGACGAGGTCATGCCCGATCTCAACGAAGAAATCCTCTTCAAATTCGACCGCATCATCCGGAATAAAAAGGGCAAAGGCATCGTCCCCCTCAAAAGCGGCGTCTGCTTGGGCTGTCACATGATACTGCCCGTTCAGTTCGCCAATATGGTCAGATTGGGAGAGGAAATCGTCTTCTGCCCCTATTGTTCCCGAATTCTCTACTTTGAAGAATCCGAAGCGGATGAAGAATATTCCTTCGACTTAGACGAAGCCGGAAGCCTCGCAGACCTCGACGACCTCGAAGAAGAGGAAGAAGACTTCGACGAAGAAGAGGAAGATAAGGTCCAAATCGACTACGACGAGTAATTCTAAGCGATGCATCCCGCCGCCGCGCCTTTTCCCAAAAAGGTGAGGAAAGTCCGGGCTCCGCAGGGCATGATGCCGGGTAACCCCCGGGCGTTTTCGCAAGAAAACGACAGCCAGCGCAACAGAAAATAAACCGCCGCCCCCCGGGGCGGTAAGGGTGAAACGGCAGGGTAAAAGCCTACCGCGGAACCGGCAACGGTTTCGGCACGGCAAGCCTCATCAGGAGCAAAGTCAGACAGCGGCAGAATTGCCCGTTCCCGCCGCGGGTAGACTGCGAAGAACCGCATCGCAAGACGCGGTCAAGATAAATGGCGGCACGTCAGGGCTTCCCCCTGATCCACAGAACCCGGCTTATGATGCATCGCTTTTTTTCTTTTTTAGTAACCCAGTCGGCAGATATTTTTTAAAAAATCGTAAAAAAAACGATAAAATTTCTATAAATGTTTTTTTTTCAGAGAAAGATAATACGATATATAAGAAATAGGGGATTTACCCCCTTTGACTTTTTACGATAAAACTGGTATACCTTAATAGAATTATGACGCATAGCTATTCCCGGTCTGCGTACGGCGTACAGCTTCATTGGAAACAGACCTTATATACGGCGGTTGTCGCCGTCCTGATTGTGAGTATAGCATCCCTGGGATTCGTCTTTTTAAAAGACTGGAAAAAGAAACTTGGGAACGAAAAACAGGAGCTGGCCCAACTCTGGGAAGCCGCCGCTTACGATAAAGCCTTCGCCGTAAGCGGAGAAATGCTGGTCCTCAAACCGATGGACCATTTCCTGCTCACGGTCCGGGGCTTCGCCGCGTATCAGCTTGCTATCGCTCAGATAAACAGCGGAGACACCCAAACGTACATCGATACCTGCATTTGGTCCCTTAGAAAAGCTCTGCTCCTCAAGAATGGCGGCGAAGACGGACGCTTACAGTACGTTCTTGGGAAAGCGTACTATTACAAAGGCTTTGGGTATGCGGATCTGTCGGTCAA
Source organism: Spirochaetaceae bacterium (assembly GCA_031256905.1). Taxonomy (GTDB): domain Bacteria; phylum Spirochaetota; class Spirochaetia; order Treponematales; family Breznakiellaceae; genus JAITHW01. The sequence continues at coordinate 23,550 of JAIRPY010000038.1, read as the reverse complement.
GTTTCTTGAAGAAGCCCGGCGAGCCGCGTACGCCGCGCCGGACATTCCCGAATATTTAGGCTTGGCCTATGCTTCTCTCCAGGATTACCGCAACAGTGTGGCTTCCTTCACCCTTGCTTTGAATCCCCTTGAAATCGAACAGCCCGAATCCGAGGATGGAGAGGTAATATACCCTTCGGATTTGCTGTTTCTTGCTATTGCCAGATCGTATATCGAGCTGGATGAGCTTGAAACGGCCCATGCATACCTGGTGCGCTGTATTGAAATCTCGAAGGACTCGAAACGAGTCCTGGCGGCCCAGCTTTTGATAGGTGAAATTTTGAAAAAACGCGGGGATATCAAAGGCGCGGAAGAACAATATAACAAGATTCTCAAGGAAAACGGGGAAAGCGCGGAAGCCCACTATCAGTTAGGCGAGATATACGTAGCCCAGGATCCCACCAAAGCCAGAGCGGAATGGCGTAAAGCGGTCCGGATAGACCCATCTCATAAACAAGCGCGGTTACGGCTTAATATGTAGGACCCGGCAGGAGAAACGAAACGGAGGAAGTATGTTTGGAAGCAATGCATCAGATATAGGCATCGATTTAGGGACCTGTAATACCCTTATCTATATACAAGGCAAAGGCATCGTCTTGAATGAGCCTTCAGTCGTGGCGGTCGAACGCGGCACAAAACGAGTCGTGGCGGTCGGGGCGGACGCAAAACGGATGCTCTGGAAAACCCCGGGGAATATTATCGCTATCCGTCCCATGCGGGATGGGGTCATCGCGGACCTCGAATCCTGCGAAAAAATGATCCGGTTTTTCATCTCCAAGGTCCTGCCGAGGGGTCCCTTCCGGGTGGTGAAACCCCGAATGGTCATCGGCATCCCCTCCTGCATCACCGAAGTAGAACGCCGGGCCGTCGAAGAAAGCGCCTACAAAGCCGGCGCCCGGGACGTTATGGTCATCGAGGAAAGCCTCGCCGCGGCCATCGGCGCGGACATCCAAATCTGGGAACCCATGGGACACATGGTCTGCGACATCGGCGGAGGCACCACCGAAGTTTCGGTAATTTCCCTCGGCGGAATGGTCGTCACCAACGCCATCCGGCTTGGCGGCGACGAATTCGACGAGGCTATTATCAAGCAAGTCCGAAGCGTCCATAATCTTATCATCGGAGAACAGACCGCGGAACGCCTCAAAATCGAAATCGGCAACGCCGCGCCGGACAAAACTATCGAAAAAGTCGAAATCAAAGGCACCGACGCCATAACCGGTCTTCCCCGAAGACTCGAAATCGATTCCGTCGAAGTCCGGGAAGCCCTCAAGGACCCGATAAATCAGATCATCGAAGTCATTAAATCTACCTTAGGCCAGACCCCGGCGGAATTAGCCGCCGATATTGTGGAACGAGGCATCGTCATGACCGGCGGCGGGTCCTTGCTCAAAGGCTTACACAAACTCGTGTCCAAAGAAACCGGCGTACCGGTTATCATCGCGGAAAACCCTCTGGACTGCGTTGCCCTGGGCGCGGGAAAATATTTTGAATACGCCCGAAACTTTGACAATAACCGCAGTATCTACGACAGCCTAAACAGCTAGGACGACGCCGGTATGGACGAAGGTAAAAAACAAAAGGGTCATGTGGTCGCGGATGTGTACGTTTTTGTGGTTCTCACGTTGCTTTCGTTTTTGATTCTCTATTTTTCAAACAGCAGTTTTATCATAGATTTTAGAGATTTGGGATTATCCTTTTTTTTAGGGGTCCGAAGCGGAGTCTACGAAGTTTCGTCCTTTGCATCCCGAACGGTACTTTCGGTGCGGGAACTTGCCAAATTGCGGGAAGAGTACGCGGAACTCACCCGGCGGGTGACCGAATACGAAAAATTGGAACGAAGCTCCGCGGAAATCCGGCAGGAAAACCGCAGGTTACGGGAACAGCTTGGGTTTGCGGAACGCCTTGAGTATGTGTCGGTTCCGGCGGAGATTATCGGCCGGGACCCGGATAATTTATTTTCGGCCTTTGTGATTAATAAAGGAAAGCGCGCCGGTATCGCTAATGATATGCCGGTAATATCCTATCAGAATGGCGTACAAGGTTTAGTTGGAAAAGTAATTCAGACCGGGCAGTTTGAAAGCCTTGTGATGCCGGTGTATGACGGCAGTTCGTTTATTCCCGCCCGGCTTGCGGAGGCTCGGTACGAGGGCATAGCCGAAGGACAGGGGGGACCCGAAGTGCCTTTACTGATGCGGTTTGTTCAGAAACGGGCCCGGGACGAAGTGAGCATCGGGGATGTGGTGATCACCAGCGGAATTGGGGGGCAGAACAGCGTGTATGCTCCGGGAATTACCATAGGCCGGGTGAGTAAAATTTTATATCAAGAAAATGAAATTTCGATGAATTTGGAAGTGGAAAGCGCGGTAGATTTTTCCCGGCTTGAGCATATCTTCGTCATCAACGCCCATGAGATTCGTCCTGAAGTTCTCCAGCGCCGGGCTGAAGAAGAAGCCGAAGCCGCCCGGCAGGAAGCGGAAGCCGCGCAAAAAGCCCAGGCCGAAAAGGAAAAAGCCGAAAAGGAAAAAGAAGGGAATGGCTAAAAATATAGCTGGCGCGGTAGGATTCGCGCTCTTGGCGGCGATGTTGCAATCCACGCTTTTGCGCCGTCTGGCGGTGTATCATGCTGTTCCGGATTTTGTTTTGGTGATAATCGTATTTTCCGCGTACAGCAACGGCATGATGACCGGTCAGCTCACGGGTTTTTTTTCCGGGCTGATGCTCGACTTTCTGTCCGCCGCGCCTCTCGGTCTGAATATGCTGGTCCGCACGTTAATCGGCGCGCTGGCGGGGCTTATTAAAGGGGCCTTTTATTTGGATACCGTGTTTCTGCCGATGTTTCTCTGCGCGGGAGCTACGGCTCTGAAAGCTTTGATTCTTTCCGGTTTGCATCTTTTGTTTACCCAGGGGGTTCCGTCATATTCGTTTTCCGGGCCGATGGTATGGGTAGAACTAGGGTTTAATACGGTTTTCGCGCCGATTATCTTCGGATTTTTGAAACTCTTCAAATCGCTTCTTATCAGCGACAGAAATATATAAAGAGGAGCAAAAGATGCCGTTATATCTTCCTACGCCGGATCAGAAGGACGAAGCCCGTCCCGCCCGGCGCATCCGGGTGCTTACGGTTATTTTCGTCGCGGTGTTTATCATCTATGGAGTAAAGCTGTTTAGTATGCAGATTCTGCAGGGGGATGTATACGCTTCGGCCGCGCAGAAAATTGCCCGCCGGATTACTGCTATTCCGGCCCAGCGAGGCGAGATATACGACAGGACGTACACGAATCCTCTTGTGCTGAACAGCGACTCTTTTGCGGTGAGCCTTACTCCCGCAGAGGCGCCCCAGGATGAGATTTCGGATGTTATCGGCCGGGTTGCGGCTATTCTTGAAATAAACCGCGAAGTTATAGACAAGAAAATTCCGCCCCAGTATTACTCTCTGTATCAGCCCGTTGAAATAGCCGTAAACGTGCCTTTTACGGCTATTGCGGCCCTGGCGGAACGGAAAGATTCGCTTCCCGGAGTTGATTGGCAGTCTAAGCCTTTACGGAATTACATTGATCCCGGCAGTCTCTCCCATGTGCTTGGGTATGTGGGAAATATTACCCAAGATGAGTTAATGAAGCTCTTTAATCAGAATTACCGGATGGGCGACATCATTGGAAAGATGGGAGTTGAAAAACAGTACGACGAACTTCTGCGGGGAAAAGAAGGACGGGAGATCCGAACGGTGGATGTTCGGGGGCGCCGAATCTCTAACGAGGGCTTTGTCCGGGAACCGCCTGAAATGGGCAAAAACGTTGTGCTTACGATTGATCGTTCTATTCAGACTCTTGTGGAAAAGGCGTTGGGGAAGCGCATCGGCGCGGCAGTGGTACTGCGCCCGACTACCGGCGAGATTCTTGCGATGGTTTCTTATCCGTATTATGATCCGAATATTTTTAATCAGAGCGATATGGGAACTCAGTATCAGGCTCTGCTCAATGATCCGAATAAGCCCTTTCTCAATCGGACGATTCAGTCGAGTTATCCTCCGGGGTCTACATTTAAGATTGTGATGTCCACAGGCATTTACGCGGAGAATGCTTTTCCTCAGGATAAAGTCGTGGAATGTCCGGGGGAAATTACTTACGGCGACCGGCTTTGGCGGTGTCACATCCGCAAGCCCGGTCATGGATGGGTCAACTTGCATCAGGCGATGGCCCAATCCTGCGATATTTACTATTGGGTTGTGGGACGGGATCATCTTGGAGTTGAACGAATAGTATCTTACGCGAAGGATTACGGCTATGGCGAGCTGACGAACATCGACCTCCCGAATGAGATTGCAGGATTTATACCTACTCCCCAGTGGAAGGATCGCCGTTTTCATGAGCGTTGGCAGAACGGGGATACGATGAATATGTCGATAGGTCAGGGCTACACGCTGGTTACGCCTCTTCAGATGGCGAATATGGTTGCCATGACGGTGAACAGCGGAACTATCTATGAACCTCATGTTTTGAAGGAAGTGCGGAATCCGATTACCGGAGAAGTAGAAAGTTCTGTGGAGCCTAAGGTACTGCACAAAAGCGATATTAGTCCGAGCATTTTGCGGGCAGTGCGCCGGGATATGCGGGGCGTTATTGCCGACGGCACCGCGCGGTTTCCGGTGAACATCAACGCTGTCGAGATCGCCGGCAAAACCGGCACGAGCGAAGTGGGACTGCAAAATCACTGGCATTCGTGGCTTGCGTCTTTTGCCCCGTATGAAACGAACAATCCGGACGAACGGATAGTGATTGCGATTATAGTAGAAGCGGTAAATAACTGGGAATGGTGGGCGCCCTACGCTACGGCGATTATTTATCAGGGAATTTTCGCGCATCAGACCTACGAGGAAGCGGTAGCGACTTTAGGTTCTCTGTATCAGCCTGCGGCATCCGCCCGCCGGGAGTAGTTTTAATTTTTTTAGAAAAAAGGAAATATTAAATAATGAAAGTTAAGGATATTTTAGGAATAGATTTTCTGCTCTTGATTGCGTCGATTAGTTTAACTACTTTCGGGATCCTGTTTATTTACTCTTCCGGCGTGACCGCCACGGGAGAGTTAGTGTCTTACGAGTATATAAAACAGATTGTTTGGGGCGGAAGCGGTTTTCTCATCGCTCTGATTATCTCGATGATTCATTACCGGCGGTTTCATGGGATTGCGCTTTATCTGTATATTATAACCCTTTTACTGCTTGTATGTACTCTGAAATTCGGACGGTACGTCAGCGGCGCGCGGGCGTGGCTTAGATTTGGGATGTTCGGGATTCAAGCGTCGGAATTCACCAAAATTACAACTATTCTTTTACTTGCCCGGTATCTGGATTCCACTAAGGAAAAACGGGCTTCCTTTGCGCGGTTTGTGATTTCTTGTGTTATCGCGTTTGTTCCGATGTCGCTTATACTCCTGCAACCGGATTTGGGAACATCGTTGGTATTTATTCCGATTCTTTTGATAATGTGTTTTGTCGCGGGCGTTCCACTGCGGTATGTTTTCTTTTTATTTTTTGTTATTTGTATGGGGGCCTTTCTTTTATTTTTGACTCTTTGGCAGGAATACATTCTGAAAACTTCCAAAGCGGAAACGTACATGGCGATTACTATGCTTACCAATAAGCGGTTTGTGTCGGTTATTTGCCTTGCTTTGGGGCTTATCGGGCTGATTGCCCTGGCGGGATTTTTGCTGTATAAGAAGCAATATTTTTTTTGGATTCTCTATTTCTGTCTGGTTGTTGTGTTTTCTCTCGGCGGCTCTTACATGGCCTTTAAGGTACTTAAAGAGTATCAGTTACTGCGGCTTATTATTTTTCTCAATCCGAACATTGATCCCCAAGGCGCGGGATGGCATATTATTCAATCTTTGACGGCGATAGGCTCCGGGGGAGTTATGGGGAAGGGCTATCTCGGAGGGACTCACAGTCACTATCGTTTTCTGCCACAACAAAGTACGGATTTTATTTTTTCGATTTTTTCCGAAGAGTGGGGGCTTGTCGGCGGGCTTATTATGTTTTTGTTGTTTCTGTTGATTTCTGTACGGATGGCGCGGATTATGGCGACCGCGGCGGACGCTTTTGGATCGTACATTGCCGCGGGGCTTTCGGCTCTGTATATTTTTCATTTCATGATAAACGTAGGAATGACGATGGGTATGATGCCGATTACGGGAATACCTTTACTGTTTATGTCTTACGGCGGCTCATCGATTATTACCGCGATGATGGGCATAGGCTTTGCGCTGAGTATTCATATGCGCCGTTTCACGCGATAAAAACCGACGTTTTAAATAAATATGGAAAACAGTAATACTTTCCGGCGGGAGAAAAAACAACTGGAGATAACCTTTCCATTTCTAGCATGGGAAAGTGAAAACGTAACGTTTCCTCCGCATTGGCATGACTGTTTTGAGATTCTTCTGCTTACTAAAGGGGGTATGTATATTTCGGTAGACGATGCGTTGTACGAAGCCTCAGCGGGAGATGTGGTTATGATAAACGCCGGAGCTGTGCATGGCTTTTTCGACGCTAAACAGGAGACGGCGATTTTAGGTATGCAGTTTGGAATTACATTTTTTGACGAGGTATTTATTACTCTGCGGGATATGATATTTCAAAATCCCCTTATTTTGTCTGACCGTCGGATACAGCCGTTATTACGTGAAACGGCCCGGGAATACCGTAGAAAAGACATCGGGTATCAGCTTGCGGTGAAATCAAAATTATATGAATTTATGGCTCTAACCGCCCGAAACGCGCCTAAAATCCCGGAAAAGAAACTTTCGTCCCGATCAAAGCAGATTCTCGCGTTTGTGTTTAAACATTTCGATGATCCTGATCTTACCCTTGAAGACGGAGCAAATGCTTTGAGTCTGACTAAATTTTATTTCACTCGGTTTTTTAAAAAACACACCGGCTATTCATTCCATTCGTATTTGACAAAAACTCGGGTTGATTTCGCTAAACGGTATCTTATTGAATCGAAGATGACCATTACGGAAGTAGCCTTTCGGGCGGGTTTTAATTCTTTACAAACCTTTAATCGGGTTTTCAAAAATCTCACGGGTTTTGTCCCCAGAGACTACCGCCGGGAAAATAGTATTCCTACAAGCAGATTTGAAAACAAGTATTTAAATACAGAAAAAAGAAAAAATTAAATTTAAAGAAAAAAACCTAAAAAAAGCAATTTTTGAGAAATTTGGACAATAATTGGTAAGCTGATTTTTCTTTCCTCTGGTAAAGTAAATTCGGAGGCAGGAAATGACAAAAAAAACAGCTAGTATAGCGTTCAGCATAGTTCTCGGGGTTCTTATTTTATCTTGCGGCAAAAGCGGGGGCGGATCGAGCGCGGTCACGGCTTCAAACGGCAAGACACTCACCGCGGAAGATCTCGAAAAAGCGGTAGGATCCCTTTCTTATTGGTCTGCATTTACCGGTGATTCCCTCAAGTGGGATCAATGGCGGGTGGATGAATTTAAAAAACGGTATCCCGACATTACCGTTGATATTCAGTCGGTTCCCCAGGCCGGCATGACTAACGGAAAACTGCTCGCGGCGATTGCGGGTAAAAACGCTCCGGACGTGCTTGTTTCAGACGATTATGTGAGTTCTTTCGGTTTTGCGGGGCAAGGCGCATTCGATCCTTGGGATAATTATCTTGACGCCATTAATCTTTCGCTTAACGATTTTTTACCCGGCTTCCGCAGTCTCATGCAATATAACGGGAAGACGTATCTTCTTCCTCAGGATTCAAATGTTATCATGCTCTACATAAATACTGACATGGTTGCCGAAGCGGGACTTGATATAAACAGTTATCCTACTAACCTTGATGAGCTTATGATTTGGGCAGAAAAACTAACTGTTCGGGATGGGGCTGGAAAGATTACGCGTTATGGTTTTATTCCCTGGCAGGATCAGCCCGGGGATGCGCCGACGCTGTGGCCCTTTATGTTCGGCGCGGAACTGTACGATCAAAGCTCTAACAAACTTGAACTTACTGACCCTAAGGTGGTCGCGGCCTTTCAATGGATGCGGGAGTGGGCAAAAACGTATGATCCGGTAGCGATTAAAGGTTTTACTCAGTCGGCTGGCGGATTTTTCTCGCCGGATCATCCCTTCTTCCAAAACAAACTCGCCATGACCGTAACTGGAAATTGGGTGTCTAACGCGCTTCGAATTTACGCGCCTCAGATAAACTACACAGTGATACCGATTCCTGTGCCGGCCGGGGGGCGGGAAACATCAACGCCCTTGGGGTCGAATGTGTTTGCGATTCCCAAAGGCTCGAAACGTCCTGATCTTGCCGCGCTGTTTTTTAAATTTACCCAGCGGCCGGAAATTAACGCGGACAACTTCGATACGTGGCGTTCTATTCCGTGCATCGACGCTATTTTCGATCAAGTATCCTGGACTCAGAAAAACGATCCGATTTACAAATTGGAACGGAAAATAGCTAATTCGCCTAAGTCGGCGCATCCTGCGCTCAGTCCGGTTTCCGCTGAACTGAATCAGCAACTCATTGCGCTTCGGGATAACGTCATTTATAATGACGCAGACCCCCAAACGCTTTTGAAGGAACTGCAAGACAAACTTCAGCCTGAATTAGACAAACTTAAAAGATAACTTTTACCGGGGCTTTTAGCCCTTGTGAAGGAGGTATGTGTGGTTGTAACCTCAGAAAATAAACAAAAAATAGTTTTTAACAAACTAGGATTGGGCCTTTTATTTTTATGCTTAATCGCGGTTTCTTTTCTCTTTGTCGTACCGTTGTTCTGGCTTTTAACTTGTTCTTTTAAGCAGGCCGCGGAACTGTTCGCTGTGCCGGTGCAATGGCTTCCCAAGAAATTCAGTTTTGAAAACTACACCCGAATGTTCAGCTATTTTCCGTTCATGCGGTATTTGAAAAACACGTTGATAATTGTCTTTTTTAACATTCTCGGTTCAACGGTTTCGAGCGCGGTTATCGCGTACGGTTTTTCCCGGCTTCACTGGAAAGGCCGGGACAAAGTATTCGTCCTGGTGCTTATTACGATGATACTGCCGTTTCAAGCGGTCATGGTGCCGTTATTCATGCTGTTTCAGCAGATCGGCTGGATCGGAACATTTCTGCCCCTGACGCTTACTTGTTTTTTCGGTAATCCGTTTTACATCTTTTTGATGCGCCAATTTTTTCTTTCTCTTCCCGAAGAACTCAACGAAGCCGCCCGGATTGACGGTTCGGGAGAATTTCGCACCTTCTTTCAGATAGCGATCCCTCTTTCTTCGCCGGTATTAGCGACAGTAGCGATTTTTTCGTTTCTGCGATCCTGGAACGACTTTATCGGCCCCTTAATCTTTTTAGCAAACGATAAATTGTACACCCTCGCTATAGGCGCGCAACTTATCCGATCCCGGCTTCAGCCGAATTGGGAAATTCTTATGCCCTTGGGAGTTGTGATGGTTCTTCCGGTGCTGATTATATTTTTTCTGATGCAGAAATATTTTATCGAAGGCATTTCCATGTCAGGCATTAAAGGTTAGGAGGGGAGTATGATCGCAGGTTCGCCGTTTTCACCAAACAAATCTGAACGCCGGGAATTTTGGGCGGCTATGATATTCATCTCCCCCTGGATCCTTGGAGTCATCGCGTTTACGATCTATCCGATTATCATGTCCTTTTACTATTCTTTGACCGAATATAAAGTCATTGCAGACCCTGAATTCATCGGATTGGGAAACTATGCCGCTTTATTAAAAGATAAAGTTTTTCTCAAAGCCTTTTCCAACACCTTGTATATTGTATGCGTCGGCGTTCCGCTTACGCTTCTTTCCGCGCTTACTGTGTCGGTACTGCTCAATGCGAAAGAATTTAAACGGTATACTTTTTTCCGTATTATTTTTTTCCTGCCGACTCTCGTGCCGTTGATTATAAACTGTCTTTTGTGGATATGGCTTTTAAACTCGGAGAATGGACTGATTAACGCGTTTCTTGGGGTATTCGGCATACAAGGACCCTCCTGGCTTGGATCCCCGGCCTGGGCGAAACCCGCGCTTATCTTAATGATGATCTGGGGATGCGGAGGAACGATTATCATCTTCCTTGCAGGCTTGCAGGATATATCCGAATCTCTCTACGAAGCCGCATCCCTTGAGGGCGCAAACTTTTTGCAAAAGACAGTATATGTAACTATACCGCAATTATCGCCGGTAATACTGTATAACGCGGTAACGTTAGTAATCGCGGCATTTCAATGGTTCGCCGAACCCTTCGTCATGACCGAAGGGGGTCCGGATAACGCAACTATGTTTTATTCGCTATACCTCTACCAAAACGCGTTTCAATTTTTCAAAATGGGCTACGCTTCCGCAATGGCTTGGATGTTACTGCTTATTGCGTTAGCGGTTATTTTCCTGCTCTTTAAAGCCATGAAACGGTTTTCTCAAGAGTAATTTTAATTAAGGAAAAAAAATCCGGGATATTTTAAATCAAAACCAGATCAACGCAATAACGATTAAGGAGCATATATGGAAAAAATTACCGGCATCGCGCATATCGCGATCACTGTCAAAGACATGAAAAAGTCTCTGGACTTTTACACCCGTATTCTGGGTTTCAAAAAAGCGTTTGAAATCCCCGAACCTCAAACCGGCGCGCCCTGGATAGAATATCTGTACATCGGGGGCGGACAGTTCATCGAACTGTTTTATAACGGCACAAAAGATAATCCCTGGTCTGAAGAGCTTCGGGGCTTTAACCACCTCTGTCTTCAGGTCGATGACATCCAGAGCGTGGTGGAACGCATCAAAAAAGAAGGCGCGGAAATTACCGACGGTCCCAAACAAGGATGCGATAATAACTGGCAGGCCTGGACAAAAGACCCCGACGGCATCCGAGTCGAGCTTATGCAGATCGATAAAAAATCGCCCCATTACCAAGCGATACAGGAACTTTCCCGATGAGTATCGGAACAACCAAGCTCTGCCATATCGCAATACTGGTCAGAGACCTCGATAAGGCCTTGCAAAACTGGGAACAAATTCTCGGAGTTAAAGCAGGAGAGGCTTTTTATCTTCCGCCGGCTTCCGAAGTTCCGGCCTTTACCAACGGCGGCCTCGGGGATTACACCGATTGCCGTCTCGCGGTGATTCAACTCGATAACTGCATCCTTGAGTTTGTACAGCCCGGCAAAAACCCAAGCCCCTGGCGGGATAAACTCGACCGGGACGGCGAAGGCTTGCAACATCTTAGTTTCGTCGTACCGGATCGGAAAAAAGCCCAGGCCGCGTTGCAAGCCCTCGGCGCGCCGAAACCTTATCACATCGGCTATTATCCCGGAGGAACTTACTCGTTCACCGATTGCGTAAAACAGCTCGGAGTGGAAATCAACATCAAAACTAACGACGATAACACTCCTAAGAAAGAACAGCTTTTGAAAGACCCGGATTTTCATAAACAGGATTTATAGCATGAGACTCGGAGGCCCTGTTTTTATCGATACGAAAGACCCGGAAGCCTTTGTGTATGAACATATCCGCAAAGGCTATCGCGCCGCGTATTGTCCCGATTGGATCAACCAAGACAGGGATGCTGTTTTAGGCCGGGTGTTTAAAAAAGCTCTTGAAAAGCAGGATCTTATCCTTGCAGAAGTCGGGATCTGGCGAAACACGCTTTCTCCAAATCCAGAGGAAGCAAAAGCGGCCTTTGAATATTCCGTGCGCCGGCTCCAAACCGCAGAAGAACTGGAAGCGAAATGCGCGGTAAACATCGTCGGTTCCTGGTGCGAAACTAATTGGGACGGGCCTCACGAGGCCCATTACCGGGCCGACTTTTTCGACGCCGCGGTGGAATCCGCGCGAAAAGTAATCGACGCGGTAAATCCGAAAAAAACAAAAATGACCTTCGAGATTATGCCCTGCCAGTTCATCGACTGCGCGGCCGAGTATTTGCGCTTCCTCAAAGCCGTAGACCGAAAAGCCGCCGGGATTCACCTGGATCCAACAAATAGTATCACGGCGCCCCGATGGCTTTACAATAATGCGTCATTCTTCAAAAACGAATTCGCCCTCCTCGGCTCTGGGGTTATCTCAATTCATCTGAAAGATCTACGGCTCAACCCTCGGGAATTTACCGTGCAGATGGAAGAAGTTGTCATCGGAAAAGGCAGTATTGATTACATCGCCCTGCTGAAACTCATCGATAAACTGCCCCCGGATACTCCTGGTATGCTGGAGCATCTCGAAACCGAAGCCCGGTATGACGAAGCCGCCGAATCGATCCGCGCGCTGGCCGGCAAAGCCGGCCTATCCTTCCGCTGAAACCCGCCGGCGGTCTCCGGAAATCCGCCTTGCCGATTCCCTTCGTTTTTTTAATATTTTTTATTTTAATATTTTTTTATTTTATTTTAAAAGACGCTTTAACAAAGATTCCCTTTTGATTATACTTCTTTATTATGAGAAAATACATCTTGATTCTGTTTGCCGGGGGAAGTTTTTCTCTTGCGGCGCAGACCCATACATCGGTCCCTTTGGATGACGGCATCTATTACGTGCTTGAACAAGCCCAAATTCGGGGACTTTGCCCCCAACTCCCCAAGGCAAAGCCCTATTCCCGGAAGACAATCCTTACAGCCATAGAAGAAATCCTCGGACAGGACGAAACCGGCAGATTCGGGACCCTTACCGAAGCGGAACGCCGCATCCTCGAACAAACCCGGAAAAAACTCATCCCCTCGGCGGGGCTTGATTGGTCCAGGGGTGAATATTACTTCGAGCATACTTGGGATTGGATCCGATTTTCCGCCCACGCCGGCATAAGCGGAGAAGTCAACCTCTCCGGCGGAGTCTACCCCGGCTCAGAGCAGAACGCCGCCGGAGGAACCGATTCCGGACTTACCGGATTCCTCAAAGGAGACATCGGCAGAAGCCTTTCCTACGGACTGACCCTTTCAGGCTGGCTCCTCCTAGCTCCCCGAAGATACCTCGGAACTTACGATACCTACTACCCCGGATACGTCGATGACGACGATCCAACCAGTTATATTAACCAGCAGATCGACGTATACAGCGAACCCCGGTCCTACTTCCCTTACACTTACAAAAAACGTTGGGATGGATTTGTTACGAGTTTTGCCAGCTCGAACGGCATGGATCCCTTCCCATGGCCCGATGAAATTTCTGGGGGCTATAGTATACTCCCGGAATTGGCCGGATCCCTTTTTAACAATCACCTAACCTGGCGATTCGCCCGGCTGGACCGGGAATGGGGGGGCATGGCAAAAGGAAGCAGTCTCGTGCTGAACCAGTCCGCGCGTCCCTTTGTCGCCCTAGAAACCACGGTTCAGCCCTTTAGGTGGTTTATCTTTTCAAGTTTGACCGGAGTCCTAGAGTTTTATAACGAAAAAAGCATCCAAGATTCCGCTCGTTCTTCGCAGAATGCCTTTTCTCTAGCCATGCTGGAATTTAATTATAAAAATTACGCTCATCTTGATTTTGGAAGTTCCGCGCTGTGGCCCAAACGTTTTGAACTCGGCTATATGTTTCCTCTGGCGGATAACTTTTTTTATCAAAATAACATTGGAGATTTTGATAATATGGGATTGTTTTTCAACCTCAAAGGACAGTATCCCGGTGTGGGAAATCTTTGGTTTTCTTTCTTTTTAGATGAGATAAATATTGAGAAAAATATTTTTGTCCTTGATCGGGGGATGTACGCGCTCCAAATTGGAGGTTCCTTGGCTATTCCGATTTGGTCCTTCACCTCGGTGACTGTGAGTTATACGAAGATTGAGCCTTATTGTTACACCCATATGCGAGTATTTGTCCCATGGTATGGAAATACTCCCATGGAAACTGCGTACATAAATAACGGCGTGAGTTTAGGTTCGTATTTGCCTCCGAATTCGGATGAACTGCTTCTCCGGTTTGAAACGATTCCCGCTCTGCACACTAAAATCCGGGTCCAGTATCAGATGATTCGGCAGGGCGCGACGTTCGGGTCCGGCGCGGTAGACGGCAGTTCGATTCGGTCGGAGCTGGATCCCTCGGGCCGAAGCACAAAAGACGTGTTGAGAAAATATTTTCTCCAGGACGGCGCGTATCAATGGATGCATATTTTCAAGGTCGGAGGCGAGTACGGGCTGGCCCGGCATAATCTGCCGGTCACGCTTTTCGCGGAAGCCGGTTTTGTCATCGCTTACTTTACGAACATCAAGGGCCCCCCGAATTCCGGCAGTCCCTCAGACTACTCGATAGTCAACACGGCCGAATATCCCAGGTCCTTTGGATTTATCGGCTCCCTCGGGGTCCGAATTTTTCCTCACTAACCCGGGGACCCTGACCCAAGTTACCGAGCTTGTATTTGACGCCGAAATATGGTATTCTTAGGTAAGAATATACTGATACCTCGCCGAGCCTCTGCTTTGGGACCGGGGGTTTTAAAAGGAGATTTTTGTATGAAACAAATGTTTTGTTTTATCGGCTTTGCTGTCGTCATAACGGCAAATGTAGTGTTCGGAGCGGATATACCCTCTGCCGCAGGAGATTTTCAAACTTCCCTAAGCAGAATAGGCGGAACCCAGGGCCTTACCATCACCGGCTATATAGGAAGCCGGAAAGACGTGGTGATCCCGGAAAAAATCGACGGTCTCCCGGTCGCCGAGATTGGAAAAGAGGCCTTTCGGGAAAAACATCTAACCAGCGTCGTCCTGCCCAGCGGAATGGTAAGTATAGGCGAAGGAGCCTTCGCCGGAAATGCCCTGACCAGCGTCGTCATTCCCGATACGGTCACCGCTATCGGGGGCCATGCGTTTCGGGAAAACAGCCTCAGCCGGGCGGTTCTTGGAGCCAAGGTATCCGCCATCGGAGAAGCCGCGTTTTACCAAAATAACTTGACGGCTATAACCATCCCGGACAGCGTGGTCAGCATCGGAAGTCATGCATTCCGGGAAAACCGGCTGACCTCCGTCGCCTTCGGGAAGAAATTAAGCAGTATCGGTCCGGTGGCTTTTGCGTATAACCAGCTTTCTTCTATTATATTTCCCGAAAGTTTGACGAGCATCGACGCTTTTGCGTTTCGGCAGAATAAGCTGACGATCCTCGTTATTCCTGAAAACGTAAAAAGCATCGGAGAAGCCGCCTTTTTTGAAAATCCGTTGAAAAGCATCGCAATGCCTCGGAATGTTGAAATCCAATCCAGCAGTTTTGATAACAATTTCACGGATGTGTACAACCGGCTGAACAAACAGGATGGCATCTACGCTTTAGGATCGAATAAACAGTGGCGTTACGGACCGGAAGAAAAACCGGAAGATTACCTTATCCAAGCTCAAGGGTCCGGCCCAGCTCGGTATCTGGTCATAACCGGTTACAAAGGCAAAGATGCGATGATATCGATTCCCCAGAAGATAAATAACATTCCGGTAAAGTCGATAGCGAAAAACGCGTTCCGCCAAAAAGGACTGACCAGCGTTACGATTCCTGACGGCATCGATACCATCGGAGAAGGAGCTTTTGCGTACAACAGCATCGGGCGAATCAGTTTTCCCTCGTCAGTTAGGACGATTGAGAATTGGGCTTTCGCCAAAAATAAACTCGTCTCGGTAAGTATTCCCGATAAAGTTACAACCCTTGGAGATTGGGCGTTTTACGGAAATCAGCTTGGAAGCATCGCCCTGCCCGAAGGCATTACGAGCATCGGCGAAGCGGCCTTTGCAGAAAATGCCTTAAAACAGGTGAAATTGCCCGGAACCCTGCGAAGTATCGGGGAAGCGGCCTTTGTGGATAATCCTGTCTCCAGCGTTATGATCAGCGCGAATGTGACTCTTGCGGCGAATAGTTTTGAATATCAGTTTCTTGACGAAGGTTACCGAAAATTTCAGAGCCGCGATGGGGAATATTTTTTAGGATACAACTCGGATTGGAACTATGTTGTTCAAGGAAAGCCTGAAGATTTCGAAATCGATATTTTGAACACCGGAACCGTGAAAAGTATTCTTATTATGAGTTACATCGGCAAAGAAAAATCCATCCGGGTTCCTGATAAAATTAACGGTTTGCCGGTATCGGTTATCGGCGAAGAAGCCTTCGCGCAGAAGCAATTGAGTATAGCTTTACTGCCTGAATCGGTTACGGTTATTAAGGAAAAAGCTTTTGCGGAAAATCAGTTGAAAATCGTGACTATTCCCGAAAACCTGACAAGCATCGGCGACGGGGCCTTCAGCAACAACAAGCTGTCGAATATAACCCTTCCTCCTACTCTGGAAGTTATTCCGGCCGGGGCTTTTGCCCGAAATGAAATTACGGATCTGGTTATCCCGGAGGGAGTTCAGAAAATTGGGGATGCCGCGTTTACCGATAACAAGCTCGGCAGTATTACTATTCCTTCGAGCGTCACCGGTATTGGCAAAGGCGCGTTTGCCCAGAATCTGTTGACCGATATTGTCATACCCGAAGGCGTTAAGGACATCGCGGATTGGCTTTTTTTCCAGAATCAGCTTACAAGCGTTTCGATGCCTAACGGGATTACTTCTGTTGGAGAAGGGGCCTTTTCCGGCAATGCCTTATCCGCCGTTGCGATTCCCCGGACTGTCGAGAGCATCGGGGATAACGCCTTTACGGACAATCCCGATCTTACCGCCATTGCGATGCAGGCTTCCGACGCCATTGTGAATCCTACAGCTTTTATCGAAGGATTTTCTCAAGCCTACGAAAGCAATAACCGGCAGGCGGGCCGGTACATCTTGCAGAACCAGTGGAATCTTGAAGGTACCCAAAGGTACAGTTATCAGAGTCCCTGGAATTAACCTAGGAATCGGGAATCGGAACTCGCGTTTTCGATTCCCCTCTTTTTAAATATATGAATTATTTAGACCTTCCAGTATACAAACACAAAGAACGGATTCTTGAAGCTTTAAAAAATCATCAAGCAGTGGTGGTGGAAAGCCCTACCGGTTCGGGAAAGACAACTCAGTTGCCGGTAATACTGCACGATGCGGGATATTGCGGAAACGGCGTCATCGGCGTGACCCAGCCCCGACGAATCGCCGCAGTATCGGTGAGCGAATTTATAGCGCGGCAGATGGGAACGACAATTCCCGGCCTCGTGGGTTTTAAAATGCGCTTTGAGGATAGAACCGATCCGCATACAAAAATTAAAATCATGACTGACGGCATCCTCCTGCAAGAAATGAAACTCGATCCGTATTTGTCAAAATACGGCTGTATCATTGTGGATGAAGCCCATGAGCGCAGTCTTAACATCGATTTCGTCCTTGGACTTTTAAAGCGGGTTTTGGAAGTCCGGACGGAATTCAAAGTGCTTATATCTTCTGCGACCATCAACGCCCAAGTCTTTTCCGAGTATTTCGGGAACTGCCCGATCGTCAAAATCGATGCGGATACCTATCCTGTCACGGTTATCTACGATCCTTTGTCGGAAAAGCAAAATATTTCTGAAAGCCAAAGCCCGGAAGAAGTTTTGCTCTTTAAAATCGATTCGATTGTAGAGCGGGTTATAGGAGATGAACGGCCCGGGGATATTTTAATTTTCTTTTCCGGGGAAAAATTGATTAAAGCTTGTATGTCGAGGTTAAGCCGGGGCGCGGTCGGAGCGTATCTGCATTTAATTCCGCTGTACGGCAGACTCGGCAAGGACGAGCAGGAACGGGTTTTCGAGCCGCCGCCGCCGGGAAAAATAAAAGTTGTGATTTCAACGAACATCGCGGAAACTTCGGTTACGATTGACGGCATTACGACGGTTATTGATTGCGGTATGGCGAAACTGAATTACTACAGTCCCCGGACGTTTACATCGAGTTTGGTTGAATCCCCCATATCGAAGGCCTCCGCGAATCAGCGCAGAGGCCGAGCCGGAAGAACTCGTCCGGGAACGTGTTACCGGCTCTACAGCCGCCGGGATTTTGAAAACCGGATACCTTTTACCATCGAGGAAATTTACCGGACGGATCTTTCCGAAGTGGTGCTTCGGATGGCGGATTTGGGACTGACCGCTTTTGAAGAATTCGACTTCATCGCCCCGCCGAACCGCGAGGGGCTTGTGGGCGCGGTAGAAACTCTGCGGCTCCTTGATGCGATTGAAGACAGCCGCAGTCTTTCTAAAATCGGAAAAATGATGACCGAGTTTCCGCTTTCCCCGCGGGAATCGAGAATCATTGTGGAAGCGATACTGCATTACCCGAACTGCCTTGAAGAGACCCTGATTGCGGCGGCTTTTCTTTCCACCCAGAGTCCCTACCTTCTGCCCCCGGGAGAAGAACTCGATGCGCGCATGGCGCATCACCGATTCCGGGACGACAAAGGCGATTTCGTATCCTATCTAAAACTCTACCGGGCCTACAAAGAATCAAAGAGTAAATCCAAGTTTTGTGAAAAAAATTATTTGGATGAACAAGCTCTGGCAGAGATAGAAAATGTGGTGTATCAGCTTGGCGAGATTGTGTCTGGAATGAAGGTTCCTATTTTGTCCGGCGGGTCTGTTGACAATTACCTCTGCGCGATAGCCCGCGGGCTTATTCAGTTTGTCTGCATTCAGGAATCCCGAGGAATGTACCGCAGTCTCACGGCAGATCGGATTCTTATTCATCCTGGATCTGTCATGTTCAGGATGGATCCTCAATACATTGTCGCCGGGGAAATTATTAAGACGACCCGTATGTACGCAATGTCAGTATCGCCTCTGACGAGATCGTCTCTGGACAAAATAAAAACCGATCTTCTCGCGGCTCTGGAAAGACGCCCCATTAAGGCTGAAAAGAAAGCGAAAGAACCGAAACAGGCAAAAATTATACCGCCCTCGAATTCCGCGCTTACCCTAGGAGACGAAACATTCGAGATTATGACAATTAAAAAGAAACGGCTGGTGATTCTGCCTTATGAACGGCTTATTCGGGTAAAAGACATCCTCACCGGAAAAGCCGGAAAAAAAGGACAGTGGTCAGGCTTGCGAGGCACGATTGTTTTTCAAAATATGTACAAACTGCTTGAAGGCGAGAAACTAGGGTTTATCTTATCCCTTTTGCCGTCGTTGAATCTGGACGGCGTATTAGAAAAAAAGTGGTCCCGAAAAACCCGGTTTAATTCGCAGGAAAATCTTTGGGAATTGCTCGGCTGTCTTCCGTTAACGTTGACGCCGGGTTTATGGAAAGCGGATAAAAAAGATTTAGGATTTATTTGTCTGCTCACTGACAGCAATGGGAATTATTGGTTTACCTGTTCCCGAGGCTTTTCCACAAGTCTGAATGAAAGTCTTGCTAGTCTGGAGACCCTCATCGACGAACTCGGCGACGCCGCCAACGCAGAAGTTAAACAGATCGTAAGCCAAACCTACCGCCGCCTTTCCAACTTCCTAACCTAACATGGAAGCCCGCCGCCCGCTCTTGAACCCATGCGGACGGGGGCAGATCAGGATTCTTATTTAGGCCGCGGCGTCAATCGGCTCTGCCGGTTTTGCTTTTCCGGGCTTGCCGGATTTCCGGGCTTTTCCATTTACAAAAGAATACAATGCCGGAATAAAAAACAACGTAATAAACGTCGAAGACACAAGCCCCCCGGTGACCGTAAGACCGATAGGCTGAATCATCATCGAAGACTCGCTGGGGAAAAAAGCCATCGGAATAAGCCCCAAAATAGTAGTTAACGTAGTCATCAGCACCGGGCGCAGACGAGAAGTTCCCGCTTCAACACACGCCTGCATTACCGGAACCCCCCGCCCGACAAGCAAGTTCGTGTAGTCAACCAATACAATGCCGTTGTTCACCACAATGCCTACCAGCATCACTATCCCTACCAGAGAAAACATATTGAGATTCTGTCCGGTTATCAGATAAATCCCAACTACTCCGATAAGCATCAGCGGTATCGTGCAGAGATTGATAAAAGGTGCTTTAAACGATTCATACTGTCCCGCCATAACGCCGAATACCAACAGTATAGCTAACGTGATAATCATAATAAACGTATTGAGCGTATCGCTAACCTGTCCCCATTGCCCTTCGTAAGTTAAGGTAATGCCTTCAGGTAAAATATAGTTACTGTCTAACACATCCTTAATTTTCTGCTCAACTTCCCGAGGGCTTTTTCCATTGGCGATATTACCGGTAAGGTGAATCATTCTCGCTTGATCTTCCCGTTTGACGTTCACGGGACCTAAGCCTTTTTTCAAAGCCGCGACATTGGAAAGCGGAACGAGAGTTCCCGCGCTGGAAAGCATAAATATCCGTTCTAGGTCCGGAATTTTTTTCCGGTCTTCTTCCCGCAATTCCAGCATTATCTTATATTCATTTCCGGTATGGCGGAAAGTCGTGGCGGAAAGTCCGTTCATCCCCGCGGCGATTTCCCGGGCAATGCCGCTTACCGAAAGGCCCAAGTTGTAGGCCCGTTTGCGGTCGATGATCACTTCTACCTGGGGCAGTCCTTCGGTCATGTCGATAGAAACTTCGTTCAATTCAGGAACTTTCGCTTTAATTAGATCCGCTATTTCTTGCGCTGTAGTTAGTCCGGCGTTAATATCGTCGATTCTAAGCGCGAGATCGATATCTGAGCCTCCGGATAACATTTGGGCCATCCCCTGACCGAAAGTCAAAGCCGCGCCGGGAAATTCGCTGAAGTGGCCCCGAAGTTTTTGCATTACCTGATCCGAAGTATCCGAGCCGGGAGCGTTTATATCGATAGTTATACTGAGAGAGCCTTTATGCGTACCTTCTCCGCCGAAGGCGTTTCCCGAAGACCCAACGTTAGCGATGATGTTTTTTGCCCCTCGGATTTCATCGATAGCAATTTCTTGAAGCTGTAGTATTACTGCTTTTGTATCTTCGTATTTTGTTCCCAGGGGCATTTCCACATTCAGCGTAACCGAGTCTTCATTCATCGGAGGCATCATCACTATCCCAAGTTTTGAAAGAGCCAATACCGAACCGATAAAAGCGGCGATTACCAGTATTACCGTAAGGAATCGGTGTCTGACCGCTTTGGCAAGCAGTTTCGTATACCCCTCAGTAAGGACGTTAAGTATTTTTTCTATGCTCCTATCAATTTTGATAAGAAAAAAATTCCGTAAGGATTTCTGTTTTTTCGTATTCAGGATCAGAAATTTACCGGCAAGAATAGGAACCAGAAAAATCGCAACCAGCAGACTCGACGCCAAAGCGATGCCTATCGTAAGGATAAAAGGCTGAAACAACTCGCCCATCATTCCAAGTTTGTTCTTGAAGAGAAAGATAGGAACAAACACCGCAAGGGTCGTCAAAGTGGAAGCGACGATAGAAGACATCACTTCCTGACTTCCCAAGATTGCGGATATATCGGGTTTTGCGCCGCGTTCCCGGTATTTAACGATATTTTCAAGAATAACAATAGAAGAGTCTACGATCATGCCGACGCCCAAGATGAGACCCGCCATGGTCAGCATATTCAGGGTAAGTCCCGTAAGGTACATCACAAGAAGGGTCGCCAAAATCGAGAAGGGAATGGAAATGCCGATGATGATTGAGCTTTTAATATTCCGTAGAAACAGAAACAATACGCCCATCGCCAAAGCCGCGCCGAGAACCGCTGAGTTTACCAGTTCATTAATCATATCCCGAATTTGGGTGGTATCGTCTTCGGTGATTTCAAGGGTAACATCCGCGGGAAGGAGAGCTTGTATTTCTTTAAGTTTCGTGTACACCTTATCGGCTACCGCCGCGGAATTAGTGCCGCTTTGCTTGGTTACCGCTATATACACGCCGTTTTCGCCGTTGATAAACACCGTGGAAGTTTCGTCCGGATAGGTAAGATTTACTGTTCCAATATCGAGGAGTCGGATGTCCGCGCCGTTCCGCCGGGCGATAACGGTTTCCGCGATGTCTTGCAGGGAAGCGAATTCCCCGACGGTACGAATACTGTAATTTTTCGCGCCGTCGGTAATAGAACCCGCGCCTAATTCGATGTTCTGCGCTGACAGTGTTCCTGCTATACCGGTAATAGTAAGGCCGTAAGCTTCAAGCCGGTTCTGGGCGATATCAACCCGTACGATCCGGTCCCGGCCGCCCATAACATTGGTAGAAGCTACGCCGTCGATTTGCTCGAGCCGGTCTTGGATGCTATTGACCGCAATAGATCGCAATTCATTCTGACTGCGATTTCCCTGTACCGCAATGCTGAGAATCGGCTGAGAACTGGCGTCAAAACGCATAATTGAAGGGGTATCCGCGTCATCCGGGAGTCTCCCTTTAACCCGGTCGATCCGGTCTCGGATGTCGTTGGTTTTATCGTCGAGATTTGTTCCGTATTTAAATTCCATCCGGATAAGACTCGAACCTTCGCTTGAAGTAGAAGTAATACTTTCTAAGCCGCTTAGGTTTACCAGTTGGGATTCCAGTAATTTTGTTACTGACTTTTCTACGGTTTCCGGACCTGCGCCCTGATAAGTTGTACTAACCGAGAGAATCGGCATATCAACGTCAGGAAACATATCAATGGCTATACCGGAAACTAAATATAACGCCACGATTGCGGTCAGCCCGAAAATCACGATTCCCAAAACCGGACGTTTAACAATATTTTGCGCAAGACTCATACTATATCCTTTAAGAACGTTCTCCGAGAACGCGCACCTGCGCGCCGTCGGTTAGGAACTGCTGACCTTGTACGACTACCGATTCGCCGGCTTTAAGCCCGCTCTTGATTTCCGTTTCGCCGTCTATGGTTACGCCGAGGACGACCTCCCGCATAGATACTTGGGATGTTCCATCCAGCGAAGTTTTATTCAACACAAATACTGCCTGGGTTCCCCGATGCTCGACTACCGCGCCTTCAGGGATTGCTACTACATTCTCGTACTGCCGGGTGTTGAGACGTATCCGGGCGAACATTCCGGGATCGACTCGTCCTTCGTTTTTAACAAACCGAAGGGTTATCTTTTTTGTCCGCGAAACCGGATCAACCGCCGGCGAAAGCCGGATTACTTCCGCTTCAAATACTTCCCCTGGAAAGGCTTCGAGACGCACTTCAGCTTTCAGGCCGATGCGAAGCTGTCCTACTTCCCGCTCTGGAATCAGAGCTTCTATCTCTGCCGCGCCGTCCGCGGCTATGGTTAGTAACGCTGTTCCCACGGAAACCGTAGAACCTACCGACGCCGGATTAGCTACTACCGTCCCGGAAATCGGCGCGTATACCGGACGCAAAACATACACTTCCCCGGGCCGGGAAGGATCGACTTCTGCCAGCAACGCGCCTTTCTTTACTATCGAACCTTGTACCGCGTTCATAGTAACGAGTTTTCCTCCTATGTCAGGAACGACGGTTACTTGCTGTTTACTTACAATATCGCCGTTTACTTCGATATACGCCTGAAGAGTCCGGGATTCGGCGGTTTCAGCCCGAACCGTGAAGACCGACGCCCCGGGACGAGGACTTCCGGGTTTTCCCGCCGGCATGGCCGAACCGTTTCCCGCCAGCAACGACGGAATAAAAATTAATCCCGCGGCAACAGCCAATACTATGAAAAACATTATAAA
>JAIRPY010000003.1 GCA_031256905.1 Spirochaetaceae bacterium | reverse complement strand
AACGAAGCTATGGACCGCCAATGGTTCGTGCTAGACCGAATGATCGAATTCGGCTACGCCACCCAAGAAGAAGCCAAAGCCTCATTCGACGAATATTGGGCGAATTACGACTACACCCGGGCGTCCGTCGCCGCGTACTACAGCCGGGAAGACGCCGCGCCCTGGTTCAGCGAGTACGTCCGCCGGGAACTCGAAGGCCTAATGTACGGCGCCATGGATTACTACCGGGACGGCTACACGGTTCACACCACCCTCGACCTTAAACAGCAGGAAACCGCGGGATTGCTCATGGCTCAAGGCTTGGAAAAGGCGAACCGGGAATTCACCGCTTCCAGCAAAAAACGGCTCGACCGGGCGGAAGAGACCTACATTCCGATTGTTGATCTCCTTTCCCTCTATTTTGATATGGAAGGAGTCCGGTCCACTTCGGACGCCCAGCACCGTCAGCGGAGCATAAATCAGTACAACAAAACGTTGAATCCGGTTTTGGATATGCTGGCCCTATCTTTGGGAATTCAGGAGGTCCGGGAAATTACCTCCGCGGGCTTTGAGGAACTCAAGCGCAGTACCGCCGAAAATACCGTCGAAGGCGCGCTGATAGCCATCGAAAACGGGACCGGGTATATTACCGCCCTCATCGGCGGGTCCAAATACGACGAATCGAATCAGCTCATCCGGGCGACTCAGGGCAAGGTGATGCCGGGTTCTTCCTTTAAGCCTTTGTATTACTCCGCGGCCATTGACACCCGCAAATTTACCGCGTCTTCCCTTATTTACGATATTCCGATTGTCTTTCACAACGAAGATGGAACCCCTTACATTCCCCTGAATTTCCGGGGCGAATGGAAAGGGTCGGTTTTGCTCTATTACGCTTTGGCCC
The DNA here is from genome assembly GCA_031256905.1 of Spirochaetaceae bacterium. Classification (GTDB taxonomy): domain Bacteria; phylum Spirochaetota; class Spirochaetia; order Treponematales; family Breznakiellaceae; genus JAITHW01. Next base: position 19,569 of record JAIRPY010000003.1, on the reverse strand, counting down.
AGTCGATGAATGTGCCGTCTTTAAAGATTCTCGACGGCATAGGCTTTGACGCGGCGATAGATCGGGCCTCGGCTCTGCTCGGCATTGAAGATTCAGAGACGAAGCGTCGGACCTTCCCCCGGGTGTACCCGATGGGGCTGGGGATTATTTCGGTCGCGCCGATTCAGATCGCCCGGGGTTTTGCGGTATTCGCTAATCAGGGGCGGGATGTCACGCCGATGGCTATCCGGGCTGTGGAAGACCGGAACGGCCGAATCGTGCTGGACCCGGAACGGGAGGTTCGGCAACGGCAGAAAAAAAATAACGGACAGGTGATCAGCCCCCAAAATGCCTATGTGATGACCAGTATATTGAAGAAAACTGTCGAGATTGGGACCTTAGCTAACGGCGCGGGATGGGGGGCGAAGTTTACCTTTAAGGATGAGCAGGGAAACCGGTATCGGATTCCCGCGGCAGGCAAAACCGGTACGACTCAGAACTGGTCCGACGCTTGGGCTGTGGGCTATACGCCCTATTACACCACCGCGATTTGGTTTGGTTTTGACAAGCCGGGTAATTCTCTGGGGCTTTCCTTGACCGGGTCCACCCTGGCAGGACCGATTTGGGGGGATTTTATGCGGGAAATTCATCAGGGTTTGCCTTCAAAGGATTTTGTGAAGCCCTCGTCCGGGATTGTGGAAGTAACGGTTTGCGCGAAATCCGGTCTGCTCCGGACTCCTTCCTGCAAGGAAGGGGAGGTATTTCTGCCCTTTTTGGAAGGAACTCAGCCGGTTCAGTATTGTACGATGCATCAGGAGCGGTCCGGGCTTGTTTCCGCGCCGATTGAGCTTAAGCCCTTTGACCTCGGCAATGGCCTTGATGTGGACCGGATCACCCAGGACCTGAAAATGCCGGTTCTGCGGCTGGACCTGCCGGATCTTCCCGCGCCGGGTTTGCCGGTTGGGGTTCAGGCTCCGGATAGGTTCAACCCGGACGATCTTTTCACCAGCGAGCCTGAACTTCCGGCGTATAATCCTCTTTTGGACTAGGGGATAAAAGGAGTAGAAAATGCTGAAAGCGGTTTTTCCGGGGTCCTTTGATCCTCCGACCTTGGGGCATTTGAATATTATTGAGCGGGCGGCACATATTTTTGACGAGCTTGTGGTTACTGTCGCTGAGAATCGGCAGAAGAAGTATCTCTTTTCTGTGGAAGAGCGGGTTGGGATGATTCGCGCTTTGGTGCAGGATAGGGGGAATATTTCGGTTGAGGTTTGCGATTGTTTGATTGTAGAGTTTATGAAATCCCGGGGCTTGAATCTGTTGGTTCGGGGGGTTCGGGGGACCGATGATTTTTCCTATGAATTCGAGCTTTCGATGATGAATCGGTCCTTGAATCCCCGGATTGAAACCCTTTTTATGACCACTGATCCGGCGTATTTTGTGTTGCGTTCTTCGGCGATTAAGGAATTGGCGTGGTTTCAGGGGGACATTTCCGGCATGGTTCCGCCTTTGGTCGAGGAAGCCTTACGCCGTAAGTTTCCTGTCCCCTAATCCGGGGGCTTGCGGGGCCGAGGGAATAAAGGGTATATTTTTGGTACAATATATTAGGTGGTGAAGCATGGATCCCATTATTTTAGCGTCGGGTTCGCTGAGGCGGCAGGAGTATTTCCGCCTTATGAATCTGCCTTTCAACATCATGCCGGCCCGGCTGACCGAAGATTATGAGGAAAGCGCGGCTCCTCAAAAAACGGCTGAAACTATGGCGGTCCGAAAGGTGGATAAGATCCTCGAACTGCTCAAAGGCAAAACTCCCCCCTGGATTTGCGGGGCGGATACGATTGTCGCGGTAGACGGAAAAATTTTCGGCAAACCGAAGGATCGGGAAGACGCCCATAGGATGCTCACGAAAATTCATGGACGGTCCCATGAGGTTATAACTGCCTTGGCCTTGTTCAACGGCAGAGATAAAACTATGGATTGCCGTTCGGTGGTGAGCATCGTATCTTTTGCGCGGCTCACCGAGCCGGAAATCGAGTGGTATCTCAATACCGGAGAATGGCAGGGCGTCGCGGGAGGCTATAAAATTCAGGGTTTGGCGGGCTGTTATATTTCCAATATTAAAGGCTCTTACAGCTCTATTGTGGGCTTGCCAATCCGGGAATTTTATGTCATGTTAAGAGAGAACGGTTATCCTTACGGAGAACTGGCCGGCGGTATTTTCTAATTTTTTAGAAAAAAAGCCGAGTTTCCGCCGCTGTTCCAAGCGGTGAGATAAAGGGAAGGTCTTTTCTGATTCAGAAAAGAGAAAGAGAGGAATATTGTGGCTGTAGTGACCATGAAAAGCCTGCTGGAATCCGGGGTGCATTTCGGGCATCAGGTGAAACGGTGGGACCCGCGGATGAAAAAGTACATTTTCGCGGAACGAAACGGAATTCACATCATTGATCTGCAAAAAACGATTCAGGCAATCAAAGATGCGTATGATGCGGTGCGGAAAATCATCGGTTTGCAAAAAACCATCCTATTTGTCGGCACAAAAAAACAAGCCCAGCAGGCCATCCAAAAAGAAGCCGAACGATGCGGAATGTTCTACGTGAATAACCGATGGCTCGGCGGAATGCTGACCAATTTCGTCACCATCAAGAAGTCCCTGCTCAGACTAAAAAAACTGGAAAAAATGGAAGTCGATGGGACCTTTGAGAACCTCACAAAGAAAGAAATCGCCGCTTTAGGCAAAGAACGGACAAAACTTCAGAAAAACCTCGGGGGCATCAAGGAAATGAAGGACCTGCCGGGGATTTTATTCATCATCGACACCCGCAAAGAAGCCATAGCCGTAGCCGAAGCTCAGCGGCAAGGCATCCCCATCGTCGCCGTGGTCGATACGAACTGCAACCCCGAAGGCATCGATTATCCCATCCCCGGCAACGACGACGCTATCCGGGCCATTACCCTCTTCACCCAAATCATCGCCAACGCGGTCGTCGAAGCGGACATCGAAGGAGGGCTGAAAATCATCGAAACCCTCGGCGACGAAGAAGAGTATATGAACGTAACCGATATGTCCCTAAAAGAAGAGGATCAGGAAATAGACATCACCGCCTATAAAGAAGGCGAGGGCTATGAACCGCCAACAGAAGCCCCGGAGGACCTCCCGGAGCTGGATAAGGCCTACGACGAAGAATAAGAACCCGGATGCCCATCCCCGGAGAAAGGATGGGCAGGCAAATTTCCAGATGCTTTTTTAAAAGAAACTAAGGAGCAAACTATGGCAATCAGCGTAGGAGATGTAAAAAAACTTCGGGAGAAAACCGGAGCCGGACCAGTAGACTGCAAAAAAGCGTTAGAAGAAAGTTCCGGAGATTTTTCCAAAGCGGAAAAACTGCTGAAAGAAAAGGGCCTCGCCGCAGTCGAAAAACGCGCGGATCGGGCGACAAAAGAAGGGAAAATCTTCGTGAAAGCCGAAAACGGCATGGCGGCCGTCGCGGAAATAACCACCGAAACCGATTTCGTGGCGAAAAATCCCGAATTTATCGCGCTAGGCGAAAAAATCACCCGCCTCATGCTGGAAAAACAGCTCTCCGAAGCCGACGCAAGCCTCCCGGGACTGGTGGCGGAATTGGCTACCAAAATCGGCGAAAATATGAGCCTCAAACGCATCAAACTCATCAAAGCCGAACCGGGAGAGTACCTCACCCATTACATTCACGGAGACGGCGCCATCGGAGTGGTGGTAAAACTGTCCGCGGACAAGCCCAAAGTTCTGCAAAATCCCGCAGTACAGGACTTTGCCCACAATCTCGCATTACATATCGCGGCCTTCAGCCCCATCGCGGTGGAAGCATCTCAACTCGATCCAACATTCATCCAAGAACAGGAAGAAATCTTCCGCAAACAGATGGAAACCGATGAAACCCTCAAAGGAAAACCAGCTCAAGCCCTCGAAAACATCCTCAAAGGCAAGATGAAAAAATATCTTGCGGAAATCTGCCTTCTCGATCAGGGCTATGTGAAGGACGATAAGCTCACCGTCGGGCAGGCCTTGGGAGAATGCGGTAAAAAAGCCGGGGCCGTCCTCAAAATTTCCGGATGCGAGTACTTTAAGGTCGGACAGTAATGCACACCGTGATAGCCGAATCCGAAGAACGGATGAAAAAAACCATCGCCAGCCTCAAAGACGGCTTTTCAGCGATCCGAACCGGCCGGGCTTCCGCCGCGCTCTTCGACAAAATCAAAGTCGACTGCTACGGCGATAAATCGCCCCTCCAGCAGGTTGCGAACATCTCGATCCCAGAAGCCCGGCTCATCGTGATTCAGCCCTACGACAAGGGACTCATCGGGGAAATCGAAAAAGCCATCCGATCCTCGGAACTTTCCCTCAATCCAAGTAACGACGGAAAGGTTATCCGCATCCCTATGCCGCCCCTCACGGAAGACCGCCGAAAAGAGCTGGTTAAAATCGCTAAAAATCAGGCGGAACAAAGCCGAACCGCCATCCGCAACATCCGCCGGGACGGCAACGATAAACTCAAAAAATGCCTCAAAGAGGGGGACCTTACCGAAGACGAAGAAAGCAAAAATTCCAGCGAACTCCAAAAACTTACCGATTCGTATATCACCAAAGTCAATCAGGTTTTGGAAGAAAAAGATAAAGAGATAATGGAAGTCTAGCCATGCCCGCATCGCCGGTCCCAGCCCACATCGGCATCATAATGGATGGAAACGGACGCTGGGCGCAACAAAGAAAATTGCTCCGCACCCAAGGCCACCTCGAAGGCTTGAAAACGGCCAAACGGACCGTCAAAGCCGCCCGAGAGCTGGGCGCAGAGTACCTCACCCTCTACGTGTTTTCCACAGAAAATTGGAAACGCGCCGCCGAAGAGGTGGGGTTTATCTTAGGGTTGGTGAAACAATACCTCAAAGCCGAACTGGATTTTTACCGGGAAAACCGCATCCGCCTCCGCCATGCCGGAGACCCAACGGGACTGCCGGCGGATATTGCCCAGGACCTCCGGGAAGCCGCCGAGGAAACCCGGGAATTCGACGGAATGCAGGTGATTCTCGCCCTTAACTACGGAGGCCGGAATGAAATCCTCCGGGCCGTGAAGCGGCTCCTCCAGGCCGGAACGCCGGCCCTCACGGAGGAAACCCTAAGCCGCCATCTGGACAATCCTGACATCCCAGACCCAGACCTAATCATCCGTACCGGCGGAGATTGCCGAATCAGCAATTTCCTGTTGTGGGAAGGGGCCTACTCGGAGTATTATTTTTCGGATAAACTCTGGCCCGACTGGACTGAAGAAGACCTTATCGCGGCGGTTCGGGCCTATCAACGCCGGGACCGCCGATTCGGAGGGGTACAACCATGACGTCCCTCCTAGCCCGGCTTGCAACCTTTACGGTCGGCGTTCCCGCGGCGGTAAGTGTCCTTTTATTTCTGCCCCAAAAAAACCACCTGGTAGCGAATCTTATAGTAATTATTTTGAGCGCCCTCGGGGCGGCGGAATTCGGAGAAATCCTAAAAAAAAAGAACATTTCGATACATTCCAGGGAAGCCGCTCTGCTGGGAAGCATCGCGCCCTTGGGAATGACCTTGACGGTGAGTTTCGGCTTCAACGACGTAAGTATAGCGGTTCTCCTGATTGCCGGGGCTTTATGGCTTATTCTATCCTGCGTGTTCGCTTCTGAAAAAGATTTTAAAGACGCCGCAACCCGGATCGCCGCAGGCTTCGCGGTGATTTTATACCCCGGAGCGTTTATGGCCTGGATTGTCAGAATGAGCGGCCTGCCCCGGGCGGACATGATACTTTTATTATTTCTGCTCCTGGTGATTGCCAACGATTCTGCCGCCTGGGTTGCGGGTTTGCTTTTCGGCAAGGGCAACCGGGGCTTTGTCAAGGTCAGTCCGAACAAGAGCATCGCGGGTTTCGTCGGGGGCCTCGCGGTTTCCACCCTGATCGGCATGGGGACCGTGTATGTTCTGCCGGAGGTATTTACGTGCCCGGGGTTTCCATCCCCCGCCGGAGGCTTAATTTTCGGATTTTTGACCGCCGCGGCCGCTACTCTGGGAGATTTAGGAGAATCCGCCTTGAAGCGCAGTTCCAACATCAAGGATTCCGGAAGCATCATCCCCGGACGAGGCGGCGTTTTGGACAGCATCGATTCCCTCTGCTTTGCCGCGCCGGTCTATTACGGTTCATACTGCTTCTTTTTCACTTCATTTTAAAAATTGAGCGATATCCGCGGACCTATAAAGGAGGGCAAAAGCGTGAAAAAAGTCGCGGTTCTTGGATCGACAGGTTCGATTGGAAAAAACGCCCTGGATGTAATACGTCGCCATCGGGATTTTTTTGAGCCGGTTTTGTTTTCAAGCCATACAGACCAGTTCGGACTGCTGGCTTTAGCCCGGGAGTTTCCCCAAGCCAAAACCGTTTTGACCGGCTCGGTTAGGGCTGAAGGCATCGGCTATTTCGGTCCGGACGGGTTGTTTCGGGCTATCGCCGAGTGCGGCGGGGATCTGGGGATCAACGGGATAGCCGGTTCCGCCGGGCTGGACCCCTCTCTGGCGGTTCTCTCGGCGGGTATGGACTTGGCACTGGCTAATAAGGAAACGATAGTCCTGGCGGCCCATCTGGTTTTTGCGGCGGCAAAGGAACACGGATGTAAGATTATTCCGGTGGATTCGGAACATTCCGCGATTTTTACCCTGCTGGAAGCCCATGGACGAGAGTATATTAGGGAAGTGATTCTCACGGCTTCCGGCGGGCCCTTCAGGAACTGCCCGGCGGAACAGCTTCGTTCCGTGACGGTTCAGGATGCCCTCGCGCATCCGACTTGGAATATGGGCGCGAAAATCACAATAGATTCCGCGACTCTAGCGAATAAGGGGCTGGAGGTGATTGAAGCCGCCCGGTTGTTCAACTTGCCTCCGGAACGAATTCGGACGGTGATTCATCCCCAGAGTGTGGTTCATTCTATGGTCCAATGCCGGGATGGCGCGATATACGCGCAGATGTCTCCGCCGGATATGCGTCTGCCTATTCAGAACGCGCTTTTTTATCCTGAACCGGCGGACTCGTCTTTTGCCGCTCTGGATTTCGATAATTTGACCTTAACCTTTGCCAAACCGGATAAAGAAAAATTTCCGATGCTGGCTTTGGCTTATCAGGCTTTATCGGCTGGAGATTTGTATCCTGTGGCGTACAATGCGGCGAATGAAACGGCGGTTCAGGCCTTTCTTGCCGGGCGGATTGGGTTTCAGGATATTCCCCGAATTACCGCTTCTGTCCTGGACCGGGTCTGGACCGGGTCTACGGACCTCGAAGGGATTCGGGAAATTCACCGTTTCGCCTCAGCCTATGCAGAACAGCTCATTTAAAGGAATTGTATGGAACATATTGCTTTTGAAACCGCGGCGGAGGCTTTGTTAGAGCGGACTGCTGTACTGAATAGGCATGAAACGGTGTCCCTGCTCGATGCCTTTGGGCGGGTTGCCTGGGAGGATGTTGAGTCCGTGATTGACGCCCCGCCTTTTGACAATTCGCCGGTGGATGGGTTTGCGGTCCGGCATGAGGATACCGAGACAGTCCCGGCGGTATTGCGGGTTGTGGAAAGGGTATACGCAGGAGATGCGCCGGTACGTTTGCTTGGTCCGGGAGAATGCGTCCGGATTATGACCGGCGCGCCGATTCCCCCGGGCGCAACCTGTGTGGTTCGGTATGAAGATACGGATAATGGCAAAGAGTATGTGAAGATTCCGGTTTCCTTAAAGAAGCATGAAAATTATCGGTTTCAAGGAGAAGATCTGCCTAAAGGGAGGCCTATCCTTCGCCGGGGGGATCGCATCAGTCCAGCTCACATCGGCGTATTGGCCGGGCAAGGCTATACAGACGTGCGGGTCTTCATTCGCCCTAAAGTAGGTATTCTTTCCACTGGTAGCGAACTCATACCGGGGAATCAGCCCCTCAAGGCGGGAAAAATATATGACAGTAATCGCTTCTTACTGGGGGCGAAGGTTCGGGCTTTAGGCGCGGAACCGGTTCTGTTGCCTTCTGCGGCGGATGAACCTGAAAGGATCGCTACAGCTCTGCGGGGCTTGCTTGAAACCTGCGATCTTGTGGTAACCACTGGCGGGGTTTCTGTGGGGGATCGGGATTATATGCCCCTCGCGGGGCGGATCCTTGGGGCGGAACCGGTCTTTCGAGGGGTGCGGATGAAGCCCGGAGGCTGGATTACCGCTTTGTACGCAAAACCCGCGCTGATTTTGTGTTTATCCGGCAATCCGGGGGCGGCGTCGATCAATTTTGATTTACTGGCCGGACCGGTAATCCGCAGGCTTTCCGGGACGGCGGATCCGGGGTATCCTCGGGTTCGATGCGTTTTGGGTGAACCTTTTCCCAAAGCCGTCAGGGAACGGCGGTTTTTGTATGCCTATTTGAAGGACGGCAAAGTAACATCTTTTTTTACTAAGTTTTCAAATTGTTTGTCTAAATCTTTGGGATGTAACTGTATTCTGGATATTCCTGGGGGAACGTCGCCGATGGATCTTGGGGATGCGGTGGAGGTTATTCTCTTTTAGACAAAACCCCGGAGCGGTTTTGTTCCGGGGTTTTAGGGGGATTATCTGGGGGTGATAATGAAGAAGCTGACTCGCCGATTTCGGGCTTGGTTGTTATCGCCGAAGGGGTAACCGCCGCCCGCGCCGGTAAGGATAAGACGTTTCCGGTCAACTTTGTAGTAGTTTACAAGGAAATCTGCGGCCGCGCTGGCCCGGCGTTCGCTTAAAGGACGCAAGGTTCCGGCTTCTTCTTCCCGGCCGCCTTGCACAGGATTGGCATGACCGTCTATTAGAATACGGTACTGGGGATTGTCCACGAGAATCTGGGCAATTTTGATAAACGTCTGGTGGTTTTGGATCGCCAGTTCTGTTCCGACAGCTTTTAAATCCGCGCTGTCCCCCGGAAAAACAATGAACAGCGGTTCGCTGTTCCCAGCCGTTTGTGCGTGGACCCCGGAAAGTCCGGTCAGCGCAACTAATAAAAAGCACAATTTTTTCACACAACACCTCTTTTAGTGTAAAGATATTTTAGTATATCGAATTCTTTTAAATTTTGTCAATCCTTTTACAGAAGGAATACGTAAAATTTATTAAAAATATGCCGATCATGCTTTTTTACTTGACGATGCCCTCGGCAACCCACTGCACGATGACTTCCAGCCGTTTCTGGATCGCCGAGGATATGTCGATCTGGGAGGCCGCAAAATCCGATATATTTGCCCCGGCGATGCTGTAGACCAGCACGCCCTCCCGGATAAGCTCGAAGTACAGTTGGGACACAAAGTTATTTTCCTTGAGAACCGGTATGAACAGAAAACTTACGCTTTTGAAGTTTGACAGATAGAAAATCAAGTGCCGGTCTCCGGCGGTGCTTACGGCGCGATAGTAGATATTGCCGAAACTTGCGTCCTTCAGGCGGATGTACGCGGTTTCCGTGGTCGGCACAACCCCGGTCGGCGGCGGATCGGGTATCGGGGTGAGCTTTTTGTCGCTTATCAACCGGGTGGCTTCTTCAAAAAGGGGCACATCTGCATTTTTTGAGAACGAATGGTAGAGCCGGCCCTTCAATCCCTGAATATTTCCCAAAGCATTATACACCTTGTTCAGTCCCACCGGGCGGGGGGGCTGAACGACAAACAAGGCCTCCACAAGGTACGGCAGATTTCGATTTAAGACCGGACCTGCGATGTCTATGCCCGAATGCATCACCGGGATCAGGCGCAAAGCCCCGGATTTTTCGTGGAGTATATACACGCCCTGGGGAGAAAAGGCCTGTTCCCGTTCCGCTTTTGGGAGTCGGGGAAACAAGGCATCGAAAGAACGGCTCTGCCCGAAAAGCGAAGTCCCCCAGATCAGCAGGATGATGAGGAAAAACCTTTTTTTTCTAAAAAAAATCATACTAATAAGCTCCTTTTCCTTTGATGACGATTCCGATAGTTTTATAGAGGATCCAAAGATCCAGCCACACGGACCAGCTTTGTAGGTAATAGGTATCCAGCGCGACCCGTTCGCGGTAATCCGTATCGGACCGCCCTGAAACCTGCCACATCCCGGACAGCCCGGGCCGGACCGAGAAAATCCGCCGGAAATCTTCGCCGTACTTGGGAATTTCGGCCGTTACGATCGGGCGGGGTCCTACAAGACTCATATCGCCTTTGAGGACGTTTATCAACTGCGGAAACTCATCAAGACTGGTCCGGCGGAGAAATTTTCCCAATTTCGTGACCCGGGGATCATTTTTGAGCTTCCGGCAGGATTCCCATTCCTCCCGGGCTTGGGGGTCCGCGTCGAGCAACGCCTGGAGCCGGTCGTCCGCATCCTGCACCATGGACCGGAATTTGTACGCCTTAAAGGGTACGCCGTTCCGCCCAAGTCTCAGATGCCCGTATATCGCAGGTCCCCGGGAGGTCGCCTTGACCAGGACCGCTATCGCCAGCAGAACGGGCAGGGTTACAAGCCCAATCCCCATCGCAAGAATCACATCCATAACCCGTTTTATGCCCACATTCCAGGGCATTTTAAGTTTATGGCTGGTGACGAAGCCCAAAAGTCCGTCAAAATCCCGGACGGACGTCCAAATATTAGAAATTCCGGGAAAGCCCGGAATCAGCACATGATACCTAAAAGCGGATACCGAATAATTAAACATCCTATCCCAGTCCGGCTTGTTAAGCCCCGAAGGAGTGACAATCGCCATTTTTATATTCAGAAGTTTGACAATTTCAGGACCCATCGAGGTGTCATGGATAATCGGAATGTCCCGATAAGTTTCTCCCCCCTCGGGGTTGTCTTCAAGAATGAGAACCGGTATATACCCGGTCCGCTTTCCATCGAGGAGACGGTCCACCGTGAGCCGCCCCATATCGCCGCCCCCAAAAACCACCGCCGGAATCCCGCCGAGCCGGGTCTTGCTCAAAATTTCGTGAGCTCCGCTTCGGCAGGTGAGCAGTATAAACGTAGAAACCACATAACTGACAATAAAGGCTACGGAAATGGCGTCAAATTCCTGATCTTCTATGTACCGAGAGAATATAATACCCCCATGGGTCATAAGAGAACTCAAGTTGAATTTGTAAAGTTCTTCCGAAGGCGCCAGAGAAATCCCCGGATAAAGATTGAAAAACTGAAAAAATAGAATAAACACCGGCAGATAAGGCCAATATAAAACGAAGGATTTGAAATTGATGGCCGAAAGGTCGTAGAGATTGACCGCGAAAAATCCTATACCGAAAGAAAGCATTACCCCCAGAAGATCGGCGAGGAGCATAGCCCCGGCGGTAAGGGCGGAGCTGGTCCTGTTATACCTAACCCGATACCAGATTGTATACTCTGATAATACCATAAAGAGTAAGTATACTGATTGGGCGGTTTAAGACAAGTCCGCCGCCGGCAGATAGGGTCCCTTAGTTGGTAGTATGACGGATAATCCACTTGGTGAAAGCCCGGGCGAAATCCTCGAAAAACTTCTGCGTTCCGGGATTGGTTAATTCGTTCTTATCGTTGAAGAGTTCCGCCCCGCCGCTGAGGTACATTTCCGGTTGCTGGAGCAGATGCACATTGAGGAATCCGAGAATCTGCCGGACCGCATGGTACCCTCCGAATCCGCCAAGTTTCCCGATGGTCACACTGATAATAGCCCCGGGTTTGCCGTTCCATCGGTTTTCCCCGGCCGGCCGGGACCCCACATCCAAGGCGTTTTTCAAGGCCCCGGAGGTAGAGCGGTTGTATTCCGGGGTGATAAACACAAACCCGTCCATCTCCGCTACCTGTTCCCGAAAAGCCCTCCAAGCCGAAGGCGGACAGCCTGCATCGTCAAGGTCCTGATTATACAGCCCAAGATCCCCGATTTCTAGGGGAAGCATCCTAAAATTTTCGGGCATATAGGCCGGCAAAATCCCCGCGACTTTTCTGCAAAAAGAGTCTTTCCGCAGACTTCCGATTAGAATTCCGATTGTTATTTTTTTCATATCCTACAGCATAAATTTTTTCCCAAGGTTTTCTCATACTTTTTTACTTTTCTTAGGAGTTTTCCATTTCAATCCGCCTTGAAGCCCTTGAGCCGTAAAGCGTTGGTCAGTACCGAGACCGAACTCAGGCTCATGGCGGCGGCGGCGAATATCGGATTCAAAAGGGGCCCTCCAAACAGATACAAAACTCCCGCGGCAATGGGGATTCCGAGGATGTTGTAGCCGAAAGCCCAAAACAGATTCTGCTTGATCGTGCGGATCGTCTGTTTGCTCAAGGCTATCGCGGTGGGAACGTCCCTTAAGTCGGAACGCATTAACACGATATCCGCGCTTTCCATCGCGACATCCGTACCGCTCCCGATAGCGATGCCGACATCCGCTTGGGCCAGCGCGGGAGCGTCGTTAATGCCGTCCCCGACCATTGCGGTTTTGCGTCCTGCGGCTTGCAGTTTTTTTACCTCCCCGGCTTTATCCTGGGGCAGAACTTCCGCCAACACCCGATCGATGCCGACCTGCCCGGCAATAGCATCCGCGGTTTTTTTGTTGTCCCCGGTGATCATCGCCACTTCGATTCCCCAGCGATGAAGCCGATCCACCGCGGCTTTACTCGATTTTTTCAGCACATCCGCGACCGCGACAATACCCGCAAGACGGCCGTTTACCGCGGCGTACATCGGGGTTTTGCCTTCTCCGGCGAGTTTATCACTTTCGGCTTCCAGTTCATCCAGAGGGATGCGGTTTTCCTGCATAAGTTTTTTGTTGCCGATGAGAATCTCTTGATATTTTGGAAGAATTTTCGCTTCCACCCCAAGGCCCACGAGAGCTTTAAAATCTTCTACCGGCAAAAACGAAAGCCCCCGGCTTTCCGCTTCCTTCGCGATAGCTTGCCCCAAAGGATGCTCGCTGAGTTTTTCCACCGAAGCGGTTATTTGCAATAAAACCTCGGCGTCAAAGCCCGCCGCGGGTACCGCGTCGGTAAGCGCGGGTTTGCCTTCGGTGATCGTGCCGGTTTTGTCAAACACGATAGTGGTAATCTGATGAGCTGTTTCCAGGGCCGTACCGCTTTTTATGAGAATACCGTTTTCCGCGCCTTTGCCGGTAGCGACCATAATCGCCGTGGGCGTCGCAAGGCCCAGCGCGCAGGGACACGCAATAACCAACACGGAAATAAAAATCCGTAAAGCGAATTCCAGTCCGGATTTTCCCGCCGGCAGAGTCACGGCCCCGCCGGAAGCCGCGAAGTACCAGGCCCCGCCCGCGATAACTGCAAGGGCGCACACCGCCGGCACAAACCAGCCTGAAACGACATCCGCGAGTTGGGCTATCGGAGCTTTACTGCCCTGGGCGTCTTCTACGAGTTTAACGATCTGGGCTAAGGCAGTATCCCGGCCGACTTTTTCAGCCCGGAAACGTATTGCCCCGTTGGTGTTTATTGTTGCGGCGTATACTTTATCTCCCGGGGTTTTATCGACGGGCATACTTTCCCCGGTGAGCATGGATTCATCCACGGCGGTTTGTCCTTCTATGATTTCGCCGTCCACCGGTATTTTCGTTCCCGGCTTTACCGCGATAATATCCCCGGGCATAACTTCGTCAATCGGAATTTCTTTTTCTATTACCTGGCCTTCCGGACCGGAGGCGACAAGCCGTGCCGTTTTCGGCGCGAGGCCCATCAGCTTTTTGATAGCTTCGCTGGTTCGGCCCTTTGAAACCGCTTCAAGGGATTTCCCCAGCAAAATAAGGGTAATAATAACTCCCGCGGTCTCAAAGTAGAGAGAATCCACCGCTTGGAAATTGCCGCCCGCGATTTCAAAAATATTATATCCGCTGTAACCCACGGCCGCGGTCGTGCCGACAGCAATTAAACTATCCATACTCGGACTGCGGCGCCAAAGATTTTTAAAACCTACCGTATAAAATCTGCTTCCGGCGATGATAATCGGAATAACAAGCAGTAACTCGATCAGCGCGTAGATGAGCGGAAAATTCATCGGCGCAAGAGCTTTAGGAAAGGGCAGGGGAAAAACTTTTATCATCGGAACCATCGCGATATACAAAAGGGGCGTTGCAAAACAAACCGCGAGGATAAATTTTTTCCACAGAGTTTTAATTTCCTTTTCTTTGCGGATTTTATCTTCGTCCGGGCTTTTTGACAATTCCAGAATTTGGTAGCCCGCTTTTTCTATGGCTTCTTTGAGGGAGGAAACCCGCACTTGCAGAGGATTGAAGTCCACCACCGCCTTTTCCGTGGCGAGGTTTACCCTCGCGCTCTCTACGCCGTCAAGTTTTTTGAGAACCCGTTCCACCCGCGCGGAACAGGCCGCGCAGGTCATTCCGCCGATGCGTAATGTGTGTTGCATAATCAATCTATACTATACAATTATGTTGAAAATATGTCAAAATAGGGTATGATTAACGATTTACTGCGGTCTATACCCGCAATGGAAGAACTTTTAAGTACCCCCGGGGCCCTAGAATTTTCCGCCCTTTTGGGCAGAGAAGAAGTGAAAATAATATTAGCCGAAGTTCTCAATAAAATCAGACAGGAAGTATGGGATGGGATGAATCTTACTCAGCCGATAAGCGAAATTGCCGCAAAACGGGCGGAACAGCTCCTCCGGAAAAAAGCGGCGAGGACCTTAAAATCGGTCGTCAACGCCACGGGAGTCGTTATTCATACAAACCTGGGCCGGTCCCCTCTGGCGCCCGAGGCGATTCGCGCGGTCCATGCAGTAGCGGGAACGTACAGCTCCTTAGAGTATGATCCCGAAACCGGCGCGCGCTCCGAGCGCAATAACCATGTCGAAGGGCTTATCTGCCGTATCACCGGCGCGGAAGCCGCCCTCGCGGTCAACAATAACGCCGCCGGGGTGCTTTTGGCCTTATCGTCCCTGGCCGCCGGGCGGGAAATCATCGTATCCAGCGGGGAACTTGTCGAAATAGGCGGTTCTTTTCGGATTCCCGATATTCTCGCCTTTTCCGGCGCGAAAATGATCGCCGTAGGCTGTACGAATTCGACCCGCCTAGAGGACTACCGCCGAGCCATATCCCCAAACACTGCGGCTCTGCTCAAAGTGCATCCCTCGAATTACCGGGTAGAAGGATTCACCGCCTCCACAACCCGGGAAGACCTCGCCGACCTCGCGGATTCCCGGGGGCTTGTATTGATGGAAGATTTGGGAAGCGGCCTGCTTTGCCCTTTAAACCTTCCGTTTGCGAAACGGGAACATTCGGTCCGGGACTGCCTGCAAGGAGGTTCGCGCATCGTAACCTTTTCCGGAGACAAACTGCTCGGAGGTCCCCAAGTGGGAGTTATTGCGGGTTCAAAAGATCTCATCGATAGGATGAGAAAGCATCAGCTTCTTCGGGCTTTCCGGGTGGATAAAATGACCTTGGCCGCTTTCCGGGCGACTCTGCTGATGTACCTTACCGGCAAAGCTGGGGAAATCCCGACCCTCAAGATGCTGGAAAGGGATAAAAAAACTTTGCGGAAAAAAGCTCAGTATCTTTGCCGTTTACTGCGGAACGTTCCGGCTAAGGCTTCGGATTGCGATTTTTCCGTGGTCGAAACCCAGGACCTTGTCGGCGGCGGGGCCTTTCCGACGGACCTTCTTGAGGGGTTCGGCGTGAGGATCCGGTCTCTTTCCCTAAGTCCGGAACGTCTCGCCGGGGCCCTTCGGACGGCGTCTCTTCCGGTCCTTCCGGAAGTCCGGAACGGGCAGGTTATTCTGCACGTCCGCACGCTTTTGGAGGGAGATGAAAAAAGAATCGCCCTTTCTTTTGAGGAAATTTGGGAAAATTTTCAGGAGCCTGCCATTCTTTAGGACTAATTTTATCCAAACAAAGTAGACAAAATAAAAGATACTAGGTATACTGAAAGGGCGATGAAGTTACAACAGATTTTTATCAAAAACCTTAAGAAGTTCCGAAAAATGCGCGGATTGTCGCAGATGCGCCTGGCGCAACAGTGCGAAACCAGCGGGAACTATATTGGCGAAATCGAGATAGCCCGGCGGATACCTTCGTTTGAAAAAATCGAAAAAATTGCCGCGGCTCTCTATATCCAGCCTTTCCAGCTTTTCATGGACGACCAAGACCAAATTGGACCTGAAAAAGTCACCATAAAAGATTATCTCCTGGACCTTCCCTACAAAGTAAAAGAAGAAATTGCGGATCGTTTCATAGCCTCCTCCCGGGTCTGCTTCATCGAGTCCCTAGACGCCCAGCAATATGAGTCTAAGGAATAATCTGTATATCCGCCGGCGAAAGTTCTATCGGCATGAAGGCGCCGGCAGAGGAGAGCGGTCCCTTCTACAATAGCGATGTGTTCTTCCCGGCGAATCCGATCCGCTAAAGTCTGGGGATTATCGTCCGGCAGTACCGGCACTCTGCGCTGAAGCAGGATGGGTCCGCAGTCAAGCCCGGAATCCACAAAATGCACCGTACAGCCCGACTCGGTCTCCCGGGCCTCCAAAACCGCTCGATGCACCCCCAGGCCGTACATCCCTTTTCCGCCGAACTTAGGCAGAAGACTCGGATGAAGATTCAGGATTCTGCCGGAGTATACTTCCAGTACCTTGCCCCGGATAATCGGCAGAAAGCCCGCAAGCACAAGACCCTCCGCGCCTTCCCGCCGAGCCGCGTCCAAAATATCCTCAGAATGGGCCGTCAAATACCCCGGCAGGCCGGCCGACTCCGCCCGCTGAAGGCCGTAACAGGGCCGATCTGCGGCCACCGCGACAATCCGCCCCCCGGCGAGGGCGCCTCGTTTTTCGGCCTCCAGCAGAGCTTGCAGATTGGTCCCTTCGCCCGAAACTAATACTAACAGCGAAACCGGCCTTTCAGACAAAACGAAGCCCTCCGGCCCCGGCTTCAACCTGCCCCAGCCGCCAAGCCTTATATCCGCGGTCCGCCAGGAAAGCGAGTACCGGAGAACAATCTTCTGCCGAAACGGCAAGAACGAAGCCAATCCCCATGTTAAAGGTATTGAACATCATTTTTTTCACCCCCTCATCCTGTTCCGAACCTTCAGCGATGCCTTGAGCGATGCGGGTGAAAATCCGGGGGATTTCCCAGCTTTCTTCCCGGATAACCGCGGTCATCCGGGAAGCGAACATCCGGGGGATGTTTTCGTACCAGCCTCCGCCGGTGATGTGCGCCATGCCCCGGATTTCGACTTCGTCCATCAGCTCCAAAACCGGCTTAACGTAGAGCCGAGTCGGTTCGAGTAACGTCAGTCCGATGGGCTTTCCGCAAAAGTCTTCTATTATATTGGGAATCGTTTTGCGGATCAGGCTGAAGCCGTTGGCATGAACCCCGGAAGAGGCTATGCCGATAAGCGCATCCCCTGCCTGAATTTTCGAGCCGTCCACCAGCCGTTTGCGGTCTGCAATCCCGACCGCAAATCCGGCAATATCGTACACGCCGTCCGGGTAGAAGCCGGGCATTTCGGCGGTCTCGCCGCCCAGCAAGGTCATGCCGGTTTCCCGGCACCCGGCGGCGACGCCTTGCACTATAATCCCAGCGATGTCCGCATCGAGTTTGCCGCAGGCCAGATAATCCAGAAAAAAGAGGGGTTTCCCGCCATGACAGAGAATGTCATTAACGCACATGGCGACACAGTCGATGCCGACGGTATCGTATTTGCCCATTTTACAGGCAATATCGAGTTTTGTTCCGACTCCGTCAGTTCCGGAGATCAGTACCGGATCCTCCAAGCCCTGGGCGAGGATTTCCTTGAGAGAAAAGATCCCCGCAAAACTGCCTATGCTGTTCAACGCGGCGGCCCGGGGAGTGTCCCCGGCGAGTTCCCGGTATCGGGCGACCGCTCGGTAGGCTTCTTCGAGGTTGACCCCGGCGGCTTGGTACGAAATCATCGTTTTTCCTGAGTTTTTTTGAGGAATTTTTCATTTTCGATGATGAACCGGGTATGCGAAGCTTCCCCGATTTTGCCCCGGGAATCGAAGGCTTCTATCTTGAATCGGAGTTCTCGGCCTGCGGCTTCGGTAAGCACGGCCGCCGCCTTGACGGTCAGACCTATCGGGGTGGCGGAGGTGTGAGTAACCGTTAAAGCAGTTCCTACGGTAGAAAAGCCCGGCGGCAGAGCCGGGTCCGCCGCCTTGACGCAGGCGGCTTCCATGAGAGCTATCATTCCGGGGGTGGCGAATACCGGCAAACTTCCGCTTCCCATAGCCGAGGCGGTATTTTTTTCGGTAACCTCCGCGGCGGTTTCTGCGGCGAGGCCTATTTTTACGTCAAAATCCATGCCCAAAGTATAAGCTAATTCAAAAAAGATGTATACTAGGGCTGGAGTCCGGGGTTGTTCCACTCCGGAGGAAGTTTCACAGGCAGGCCTGCGGAATCGACGGAAGCCCAAGTCACTTTCGCCTCTGCGATGAGGTCCTCGCCGCGCCGGATTTCTTGGGCAAATATTCCGCTGACCGCGCCTTTCTTAACCGGGTAGGTCCGGATTCTCAATTCGTCATCCACCACCGCGGGCCGTTTGTAATCGATTTCGATTCGGGCGACCAACAACCCGTATCCCGCCCGAATCACCTCGGGATAATCAAATCCTATAGCTTTCAAAAATTCGTATCTTGCAAATTCCAAATAGTTAAGGTAATTTGCGTTATTCACATGACCATAACTGTCGCATTCATACGTTCTGACTTTTAGGGTACATTCGCTCATAGATCCAGTATATACTAAAACAAAGGAGTTGGCTATGTTTCGATTTTGTCCGGCCTGCGGTTCTGAAAAAATACGGTTCGAAAAGGGCAAAGTGTTCCGATGCCCCTGCGGATTTGTGTATTATCACAATGTGGCTTCCGCTACGGGATGTATTATCGACGCCGGGGGAATGGTAGTCTTGCTGATTCGGGCCAAAGAACCGGCTCTGGGAAAATTGGATGTCCCCGGAGGATTTGTGAATCCTGAGGAATCCGCTCTGGACGGACTTCGCCGAGAATGCCGGGAAGAAATCGGCTGGGACCCGGGAACGGAGGCGAATTTTTCGTTCCTTACCGCTCTGCCGAATACCTATCCCTACAAAGGAATCGAGTATAAAACCTGCGATTTCTTCTTTACCCTTTCCGCGCCGGGCCTGCAAGAATCGGATCTCCGTCTCGACCCGGAAGAAATCGGCGGCGTCCGGTTTATCCGGTACGAAGACGTCAACCTGAAGGATCTTGCCTTTGATTCCACCCGGCAGGCGTTGCGCTTCTTTTTATCGCACAAAACGCCGGATAGATAAATTTTTCAACCCGGGGATGGAATTGTATTGACTAACACTACGATCCTTGCTATGCTTTTTCTCATACATGGAGGAAATTATGGATAAGAAAAAGATTGGTTTTGTAGTTTTTGCCGCGGCCTTTATGATCAGCGCGGCCCAAGGGGCGGTTTTCGCTAGTTCCCGGAAAGAGAAGCCTGCTTCCGGTCCCGCCGGGCAGGAGCCGGTGAAGATTCTCGTTGCCGCGGCGGCGAGTCTCAAGAACGCCTACGATAAGGACCTGATCCCCTTGTTCCAGCAAAAATATCCCTGGATTACGGTGGAAGGGACCTACG
>JAIRPY010000124.1 GCA_031256905.1 Spirochaetaceae bacterium | reverse complement strand
AAGGGTCATATCGGGATAATCCCCAGTTCTTCTCAATTCCGGTAATTTTTCTTTTGCTTTTTTTTTCTTTTCCCGATTTGACTCATCCTGCTCATTGAAAACAACATAGCCGTAACCGTAAGTAACGGTGCCGTCTCCGGGCGTATGCAGACCGATCATACCGTTTTTTATGGGCGGGTTTTCAAAACGTTTCAGCAAAGCGATGCCTGGTTCCCGCATTTTGCCTTTTACCGTTCTGCCGTCAATAAGGGTTTGAATTTCCGGGAAAAATGGAAGATACACCGCCTGATTCTGCCCTTCCGTAATAGCGATAGCCGCGGAACACATATTTCTGCGTATAACAATTCGGGCATCGCTTATTGACTCCCGGGAAACAAAAAAATGATAATACCCGGTTTGTAAAATTGCCTGCCGTCCATTTTGCTGACAGATTTTTCCATCGGCGTTCATAAAGCCCAACCAAAAAGGTCCGGTATCGCTTATCGTTCCATCGGCGTTAAAACTTGTATAAGGAATAATATAGATAGTGCCATAAGCGATTTTTCTGTATAAAATGACATTTTTGGCGTAATCAATACCCCCGGGTTCGTAAAAAGTAGGGGTGATGGCGTTTAAGTATATATCAGACAAAATACCTCCAGTAAGGGAAGTATATCCCTTTTAAAATATAAGGTCAATAAAAATTGAAAATCTTGAAAAAAGACTTGAAAAAAAAAGAAAAAAATATAAGTATAAAAGTCATGACCTTAAAAGAAACGGTACGAGTATAGGATGCCTTATTTTCCGATTTTCATCGATCCTGCGGAAAAGCGATGCGTTGTCGTTGGCGGCGGCGCGGTGGCTTCCCGAAAAGCCGGAATCCTCCTGAGCTTCGGGGCGAAGGTCGATGCCATCGATCCCGCGCCGGGGGCGGCCATTCAGAACCTAGCCCCGGCCTCAACTTTGCTCAAACGAACCTACGCCGGTCCGGACGACTTGACCGGCGCGCTTTTAGTCATCGCCGCAACCAATAACCGAGCCGTCAATCGACAGGTAGCTGAAGACGCAAAATCCCTGGGGATTCCGGTCAACGTCGCGGATGATCCGGCCCTGTGTACCTTTTTTTTCCCCGGCATTGTCCGCCGCGGAGCCGTGGTGATCGGCCTTTCCTCTTCGGGATGTTGCCCGGGTTTGACCGCCCGGCTTCGGAAACTGCTCGAAAGCCTGATCTCCCCGGATTTGGGAACCGCTCTGGAAACCCTCAAAACCGAAGGCCGCCGCATCAAAGTTTGGGGCGGAAATTTGGATCCGCTCATTACCCGGATCCGGCCGCAAAGCCCAGATGCGGAGTCTCCCGGGGATTAAAGATGCAGGAATTACGTATCCTTGAGGTATGCATCGGAATTCTCCTGATCGTGCCGTTGATTCGTTCTTTGGTGAAAGCCTTACAAGGCACTGAAGGGTTGGTTTTATTTCCGCTTATTGGTTTGGTGTGTACCGGAGCGTTATTTCCAGTCTACGGCTTTCGCCCCGAATGTCTGCCCCTTCTGGGTATGGCGGTGGTTCTGAATATTCATACTATTCCGGGAATTATCGCGCTTCTGAAACGGGAACGGCAAGATTCGTTTTTGCTTTTTGGTCCGGTTTATACGGTTATCATCGTCACGTTGATGGCCGGGTCCATCGCAATCGCCTTGGTTTTCGCGCCGGTTCTGGATACCGCTCTGCTTACCGAAGGGGTCAGGACCGAAACGGTTTGGAACGAAACGGAAAATACCGAACTTTTTCTGCGAATCTACGAGGCCCCTCAATTCGATGGGGATCGTCCGCTGATCCTTGTTGTCCCTCCGGTGATTGGGTCTGTAACCGCAGTGGATAGGGTTTGCGCCGGGCTTTCAGTCCAGGGCTTTACGGCGATTTCGTATTCCCGCCGTAACTTCGATGCCCCTGCGGTGGGACCCGATGGAAAACGGTACGGAGTTTCGCCGGGAACGTGGATAAACCTGATTCGGGCGTTTTTTTGGGGGCGAAATTTTGAAGGAGCTAATGCTTTGGGCAGGACCTTCGAGAAAAAACGAACGGAGGACCTCCTTTTTTTGCTTAGGTACATTGCGGAACTCGATCTGCCCGGCGCCGATAAAAACGTCATATTTCTTGCGGGGTACGATTTTGGAGGAGCCGGCGCGGCCTATGTGGGGGAGTCGGCGGATGCCCTTGCGGAGTTTCCGGGTTTGCGGGGGCTTATTGCGGTAGAAAGTCAGTTTTTGTCCCTGTACGAAGAGGATAGGCGCCGGGCCCCGGCTCCTCCGGATGAAGCGGTTCAGTGGTTTCGGAACATCTGGAATGATATTACCCAAGGGGCCTTGGACCTTACTCCTCGAAAAATGGCGGGCATCGGGCGGGTCCCGCATCCAAAACTTCCTATCCTTTTTTTGGTTTCCGATAAGGTCTTGGATGCGCGGCATCGGGGGGCGGAGTATCGGCCTATTATCCGGTCCCTGCAGGCGTCTCCGGCCGTGGTGGTCACGGTTCCTGGTTCGGGTCCGCTGTCCTATTCGGACTATCCCGGGAAGTATCCGCTCTATGCGTTATTTTCCGCTGGGAAAGGCGATTCGGTTTGGAAAAACGAGGAGTATATAGAAGGAACGGCGATGATAATAACCGGGTTTGCTTCTTTAGTATTATCGGATTCCTCTGGGTTGGCTGTAAAGCCCTTAGGGGCAAAAATTCATTTTGAATATGGAGAGCTATGGAATTTACCGGTTTTTAGGAGTATACTATTTCCATGACAAGCCGAGGATTGGATGTTTTTTTTAGAGGGCTATTGGACCTTGAGGGTTTTAGCGGGGTAGATTCCTCGCTAAACGGTTTGCAAGTTGACAATGATGGGGGAGACATCGCAAAAGTCGCTTTCGGGGTTGACGCAAGCCTTGAAACCTTTAAGCGGGCCGCCCAAGCCGGAGCAGGAATGTTGTTTGTTCACCATGGACTGTTTTGGGGAAGCCCTTTGGCGGTGACGGGCCCTCACCGGCTCAGACTGAAGGCTTTGCTGGACTGCAATCTTGCGCTTTATGCGGTCCATTTGCCGTTGGATCAGCATCCTCGGTGGGGCAACAACGCTGTTCTTGCGGAACTTCTCGATCTTGTTGCTATTGAACCTTTTGGGGTTTATCAGGGGCGCAAAATTGGGTATAAAGGGACTTTGGGAAGGCCTTTAAGGATTGACGAAGCCGCGGATCGCTTGGGCGGGAAGCCCTTGGGGGTTTATCCTTTTGGGGTCCGGGAGAACCGTACCGGGGCCGTGATTTCCGGAGGCGGGGCAAACGAAGTCCGCCAAGCCATACAAGAAGGATTGGACCTTTACGTTACCGGCGAAATGTCCCATCAGGTCTACCATGACTGCCTTGAAGCCGGGATAAATATGATCGCCGCCGGGCATTACGTCACAGAAATAGGAGGAGTCCGCAAAATTATGGAGCAATGCGCGAATCAGTTGGGCTTGGATGTGGAATTCATCGATGTCCCTACGGGTTTATAATCTTTAAAAGGACCCTGGAAAAATGCTTGAAGAAAAAACAAAGGAAAAAATTCTGCCTTTTTTGCTGACGTTACTGGTGGCCCTGGCGGATCAGGCGGTGAAAACCCTGATTGTGAAAAAAATTCCTCTCTACGGATCGGGAAATCCGGGGATTGATGTGTTCGGCAATGACGTTCTTTGGATTATCCATGTCCGCAACCGGGCGATTGCCTTCAGCATCGGGCAGGATTTGCCTGAATCTCTGCGGCCTCTGTTATTCATCATTCTGCCGATTATCGTATTGGGCTTTTTGCTGTGGTATTACTTCAAATCCCAAGATTTTTCCCCCTCCCAACGGTGGTTTGTAGCGGGCATCATTGGCGGCGGCGGGGGCAACATCCTAGACCGGATATTCCGCCCGGACGGAGTGGTCGATTTCATCAGCGTCAAATTTTACGGCCTCCTCGGTTTTGAACGGTGGCCCACCTTTAATATTGCGGATGCCAGTGTGGTAATATGTTGCATCATCTTACTAATCTCGATGTTTACCAAAACTTCTAAGCAAAAGGAGCCTGTATGAGCAAGAAAACCAATACCCTGCTTTTTATCTTAGCAGGAACGATTCTCAATATTCTGCTGACTATTATTAGTTTGGCGGTTTTGATGATTTTATATTTCAAATTGTTGGCGCCGGTCCTGCCGGAAAACGTGGCGGCTTGGGGGCTTCCGGTGTTGTGCATTGCCGCTTTGGGTTTATCTTTTGTCGCGTACCGGCTGATTCTAAAACAAGTTATCAAACGGATAGACATGGAAAAGTATTTCGACCCGATTTTCAACTCCCGAAGATCCAGTAAAATAAAAGACTAACGGAGTTCGGCGTGCAGGAATTAGTCATTACCGCTACCCGGTCCATGAGAGAGTACGCGGCCCATGTAGTGGATGAAATAGCGAAATCGCCCGATTTTGGACCCTTCGCGGAAGGCGTTGACGGAGTCGGTATTTTGAACACCTCCCGGTTTGCAGACGGCGAGATGGAAGTCGCGGTGTCCTCTTCCGTCCGGGGCAAAGACGTGGTGCTTTTCACGAGTTGCGCCCGGAACGAAGCCGGCATCAGCGTGCTGGAATCAAAAGTCGAGCTGTACCATGCGGTAGACGCCCTCAAGCGATGCCAGGCCCGGCGAATTATCGTCTTCGAACCCTTTGTTTCCTGTTCCCGTTCGGACCGGACCTCGGGACGGAGTTCCGTGGGCCTCTGGGTCCATTTCAAAACCCTGATCAGCTTGGGAACTCAGCACATTGTGACGTACCAGCTTCATTCGGATAAGTCGAAATCCATCGTGGACCCGACAGTCTGCGCGGTGGATGACATTCCCGCGCTGAATCTGCTTAAACAGCATCTCTGCGATGCCTATATTCAGGACATCGAAACTCTGGAAAAAATAGTCCGTCCCAATTGGGCTTTTTGCTCGGTTGACGCCGGAGGCGAAAAACTCGCCCGGGGTTTTGCCAACGCCTTCGGCGCGCCCCTAGTCGTCGCCCACAAACAGCGGGATTACGCCAAAGTCAACACGATTGAATCCATCAACATCCTCTCGGCGGAGCCCCTGGAGGGCAAGGTGCTCTGGATTGTCGATGATATGGTAGATACCGGCGGGACTGTCGAAAGTCTCATCCGGGTCCTCGCAGGCTTAAAGCCCGCGGAGATTAATATCCTAGCGGTACATCCGGTGTTTTCGCCTCCGGCGCCTCAACGCTTGAACCGCCTCGCGGAAGAAGGCCTGCTCCGCCGAATCATGGTGTCTGACACCGTATCGTCCACCTTGGATCCCCTGCCCGGTCTGGAGATGGTTTCTTCCGTGGGGCTGTCCGCGAAGGTTATCAATGCGATTTGTATGCACACGTCCATGCAGAAACTCCTGCGGGTCTTCGATGCAGAACTCTACCTCCGAGGCTTAAAACATCTTTAGTTCAAAAAAACTTGCTTGAAGGCCTCCAGAATACGGGGGCGCAATTCCTCAATCGTTCCGGCGAGGCTGATCCCGGCGGCGTTTTTATGCCCTCCGCCGCCGAAAGCTCTCGCGATAGCCGATACGTCAATCTCATCCCGAGAACGAAGCGCAATAGTGCAGTTTTCCAGGGTTTCCTGACGGATAACCGCTATGGCTTCCACGCCGGACACAGCCTGTAACTCCTGATAAAGGGCATCCGAATCCCGGCCCTCCAAACCGAACCGCTGAGTTTCCTCATAGGCTTCCGCAGTGAGTATAAGCCGCCCGTCAAAGTACGCCTGTACCCGGGAAAGCTGGATCCCCAAAAGATACCGGGAATTGAGGCTCTTTCCGCCATGCATCATCTGAAACGCCCGTTTGGGACTCGCTCCGCGCCGGAGCATTCGGGAAACGTACTCAAACGTTTCCGCCCCGGACTCGTCGATGTGCCGAAAAAAACCGGTGTCTGTGCAAAGCCCAAAGAGCAGAAGCTCCGCCTCTTCCTGAGTCGGGATAAGCCCCAAGGCTTCGATAAGCGCGAAAATCATAACCGTTACCGACGGCGCGGACGGCTCAAGAAAGACCGCGCAAAAGGTTCCCGGATCCGATTGCACGTGATGGTCTATAATCGCTGTAGGCACTTCCGCCAAATCCGAAGCAAGATCGCCAATCCGGTCAAAAGCGGAACAGTCAAGGATTATAGCGGCCCCGCCGTCCCGGTCCTGCTTGCAAATTCGGGAAAGAAAACGTCCTTGGTAGGACCGTATTTCGGGACGCTTGAAGGGACCCGCCGAGCAGGGAATCGCTTCTTTACCAAGCCGCCGCAACGCGCTGGCAAGAGCAAGCTGGCTTCCCACGCAATCGCCGTCCGGCTCTTTGTGTCCGGTTATCAGAAATTTTTTGTGACTTTGTATGAAATCGAGCAGTTCTTGCGGAATCGGCACGGGTTTCTCCTATTTTTTTATAACGTCAGCAGTTTAAACTGCCGGTTTCGCCCGGAAACGAGGGGCTTTCCCTGGGCGATATACACGTTAATTTCGGTCCGAAGCCCGAAGTCAGAAAAATATATTCCCGGTTCTAAAGAAAAACAAGAACCTTCGAGGATTGCCCGAGAATCGGGGAATTCCACCGCGTCCATATTCACTCCGGACCCATGGCATTCCGTGTCAATGCCATGGCCCGTCCGATGCCGCAAAGCCGAGGCGTACCCCAAAGCGGTAAGCCGAGATCGGGCTTCGGCGTCCACCGCTTTTCCCGTCAAGAGACGCCCAGCCCCAAGTTCGGTTTCAATATACCCCAAAATTTCTTCCCGGACCTTCACAAGATCGGAAAAGGTCTGCTGGATTCGCGCTGTCGGCTGTCCGTATAGGCCCACCCAGGCAATGTCCGCGTAGATTCCATCGTCTCGGTTTTCTTTCGCCCAAAGATCGAACTGAACCACATCGTTTTCGCGCAGAATCGCGCCGGACCCGGAAAAGTCATAGTGAGGATTCCCGGAATTCGCCCCAAAAGCCACAATCGGAGGATGATCCGAAATCAAACCCCGGCGGGCAAATTCTTCGGTAAAAAAATCCCGGATTTCCCCTTCGCAGAGGCCTTTTCCTCCGGTTTGTATCTTAACCCAAGCATCATCCACGAGGCGGTAAAGAAGATCCGCCACGTTTTTGTGTCTTTCGATGCCGGATTGGTCCAGCAAGCCTTTAAACCGTTGGATCAGAGCCGCCCCGGAAGTAAGAGTCAGGCCGGCTTGTTGTAACAAAAGAAATGTTCCCGCGTCTAGGCAGGAAGCCCCGGGAAGGGTATCGTCCGCGTGAACGCCCCAGGGACCCGGAATTTCTTGGGCTAAAGTTTTGAGCAGAGCGATGTACTCCTTTCGGTTGAGGTACGGAGTCGCCTTGCCGGGGAGGTGGTCCAGGATGCGGGCTTCGATGCTAGGGACGATTTTACGGGCTTCGCCCCCGGCAGGAACCGCATATATCCAAGGGCGGGAATTTACCGCCCTTGGACTGATATGCAGAATAGAATCGGAAATTATATCCCGGTGATGAAAGTTGTGGAAAAGCCATCCGCTCAAGGTTTCTGCCCGGATTGCTTCCTGTAAACGGTATAATTCCCCTGGGGTCATTAGAATTCGAGTTTTAAGTCGCTTACGTCCTGAAAATATTCGTCCAGGTTGACGCCCATTTGGATGTATCCCCAACTTTCGTGGTTCCGTTCTTTGCGAAGGTAGAGCCGGACATGGCTGAATTCCCCGTTCTTGTAATAGACCGTCAGATAGGGCCAGGATTTTCCTGAACCCAGGGCGATTATATCGCCTTTTCTGATAACCGCATTGCCCTCTTCGCCTACTCGGTCCGAAAACCACTCCAGAGGAATGTAGGTCCGGGCGGCTCTCGTGCCGGTCGAGCTGGTCCGGTAGTCAACGACATATCCCTTGTTGTACGGATAAATCCGTTCAATCGGAACATTGACGTAATAGTAGCTGCTTCCGCTCTCCTGGGCCCCAAGGGAAGTCCCTCCTGCAAGGATCAAGCAAAGCGCGCTAACCCCAAAAATCTTTTTCATCCTAAGCCTCCGTTTTATTTCGGATAAAATATACTTATCTGAATATAGCAAGTTTTCAGAAAATGTGCAAGAGCCCGGGGGCAGAAAAAGGTATTGCATAATCGGATAAAAGCAGAGTATACTAAAATAGGAGTTTAATTTTTGGAGGATCTATTTTGACTGTATATATGAAGAAGATGAAAACGTTACTGGCCCTGTCGGCTTTTGTGTTCCTGCCGGGGGCGGCCCTCCCGCAGAGCAAACCAGCCTTGGATCCGATGCCATCCTTCGTCAAAGGGACAGAACTTTACGATGCAGGCCAGTACGATCAGGCGGTGGCCGCGTTTTCCGAGGCCCTAAAGTCGGATTCCAATCTCGCAGTAGCCTACACGTATCGAGGCATGGCGTACTACGCCCAAAAAGCGTATAGAGAAGCCATTGCGGATTGCACAAAGGCGTTGGAATTCACCCCGGGGGATACTCCAACTCTGCTCACCCGGGGCAACGCCTACCGCAATAACGGAGAACACAATCGGGCGATTGCGGATTATCTCAGGATCCTGCAAACCCGTCCGAATCACAGCGAAGCGTTTTACAACCGCGGGATTGCCCATTACTTCAAGGGCGAAACCGATCAAGCCATGACAGAATTTGCGGAAGTCCTCAAGGCTTCCGACGCCCTGGACCTCCATGCCGGAGCTTTACTGTATCTGGGCTTTCTGTACGATGTGAAAGGGGACTCCGCCCAGGCCGCGGAAGATTACGCGGAAGCGGTACGCCTTGACATCGCCAAGCCCTCCGGGGTAACCCCGATCAGCTTGGGACGTCAAGCCGCGCAAAAAGGCGATTACGAAGAAGCGGTCCAGCAATATCAAACCGTTTCCCAAAGCGATCCGTTGTACGCGGTCGCTCTGAATTATCGGGCCCATGCGTACTTGGCCGGAGGGAAGACCGATCTCGCTATTGCAGATTACAAAGAAGTCCTCGGCCTCAGCCCCGCGTACGCCACGGCCTGGAGCGACCTCGGATTTGCCTATTACAGTCTCGGCAGGTACGAAGAAGCGATCCGGGCGTACAACGAAGTCCTCCGGCTGAACCCGGGGTCCGGGGCGGCTTTCAATAATCGGGGATTCGCTTATTTCAACCAAGGCGATTATGATCGGGCTATCGCCGATTATACCGAAGCGGTCAGAATCGAACCAAGTTTAGCCCCCGGGTATTACGGACGAGCCGGAGCATACGCCAAAAAAGAAAATTTTTCCCAAGCCCTTACTGATTACGGAAAGGCCGTGCAGTACGATCCGGCCTACGCCGCCGCGTTTTTCAGCCGAGCCGAACTCTACAGCAAAAACGGCGATTTCGAGGAAGCCGAAGCGGATTATTCCGCGGTCCTCGACATGGACGAAACCTACTCAGATGAAAAAAACGAGAAACGGTATTTTTACGCTTCCACCCTGAAGGGCCGGGGAAACGCTCGATTTCAGCTGGGGTGCTACGACGAAGCGAAAGCGGATTTTGAAACCGCTCTGAATCTCAATCCTGCCCTGCTGGATGCCTATAAAGGATTAGAACGCATCGCGGATATTGAAGCCCAAGGCGTTGAAGATGAAGCTGAGGTTCAGCAGTAGTTTTTTCGTATTGTGCGCTTTCCCCGTTTTGGCCCAGACCCCGGAAACCGCCGACGCGTATTTCAACCGGGGCAAGATGTATTACGCGCAAAAAGCGTATCCGGAAGCGATTTCCGCCTTCACCGAAGCCTTAAATCAGGATCCCGAAGGCATCGAGGCCTTGAACGGTCGGGGAAACGCATACGGCGCGGCCGGCGATTACGACCGGGCTATCGCGGACTTCACCGAGCTTCTAAGAATAGAACCGGCGCACAGCGTCGCATGGTATAACCGAGGCGTCGCGTACAGCAGAAAAGGCGAGTACGACAAGGCTTCCGCGGATTACACCGAAGCGATCCGGCTTAATCCGGGGTACAGCGCGGCTCTCTACGGACGAGGTATCATCTGGGTCTACCGGGAGGAGTATGATCGGGCGGTTGCGGATTTCACCGGATCTCTGCGCTACAATCCCAAGTACGTCCCCGCGTTTATGCATCGGGGATTCGCGTATCTGCATCGAGAAAAGTATGAGCAGGCCCTGGCCGATTATACCCAGGGGATGAAACTTAATCCCCAATACCTTATGGCGGATCCTGAAGGGCCCCGGCTGTCCGCGGGGTATGCGGTGGCGTTTTACAACCGGGGGCTTGGGTATTTCGGCAAAAAAAATTACCCCCGGGCGATTGCGGATTACACTGAAGCGATCAAGCTCAACCCGGGGTATGTTCTTGCCCTGAATAATCGGGGTCTCGCGTACCGGAATTCCGGGGACTACTCCCGGGCTATTGCGGATTACAACGAAGCGGTTCGGCTGGATCCGGAGTTTGCCGATGCCTTCAACAATCGGGGATACGTTTATTACCTGAAAGGCGACTACGGCAAAGCTATAGCGGATTACGATGAAGCGATCCGGCTCAATCCGGATCATCCTTTCGCGAAAGAAAACCGCCAACTCGCCGCCGCCAAAGTTCAGCCTTAAAAGCCGGCCGGATCATTATTTTTCGAGGTGTTCTATCGCCTCTTCAAGGGTATCGATGATATTTTCCGGACCTATTTCTTCGATAAATCCGTATTTTTCA
Organism: Spirochaetaceae bacterium; assembly: GCA_031256905.1. GTDB lineage: Bacteria > Spirochaetota > Spirochaetia > Treponematales > Breznakiellaceae > JAITHW01. The sequence goes on along the minus strand of JAIRPY010000124.1, from coordinate 5,586 downwards.
AGCACTTTCCGGGGCTGAGAGCGAATTTCACAGATAATAAGCCGCAATTTTCGGCGCCGGCACTGGGACAAAAAGGACTCCAGCGCGGTTATCCCGGTAGCGTCGATAGCCGGAACATCCCGGAGCCGCAGAATCAAAGCATGGGGTTTTTTTGCCACCTTCGCCAAAATGTTTTGAAGCATATCCGCCACTCCGAAAAAAAAGGGTCCCGTAATCTCATAAATCTCGATATCCTTTCGAGTCAGAGCCATTATTTCATCCATCGTCTTTTTTTCCATCTCTCCGAAGGCCAACTCGGTAATAAGCTCGTCATTTTCCAACTTGATATTGGTCACTTCGATCATCCGCCGCAGAAACAGAAACATCGCAAGACCCATCCCTATCCCAACCGCGAAGGTAAGGTCTACGATAATAGTCAGCAAGAAGGTAATCAGCAGAACCGTAGAATCGCTCTTCGGGGAACGCCGGATGAGTCGGATAAATCGGACCACATGGCTCATGTCCCAAGATACAACCATCAGTACAGCAGATAACCCCGCAAGAGGTATTGCGGAAGCGGCCGGCGCGAAAAAAAGTATAAAGGCCACAAGGGTCACCACGTGCATGATGCCCGCAACGGGACTCACCGCGCCGGCTTTGACGTTTGTGGCGGTTCGGGCAATCGCGCCGGTAGCGGGAATCCCTCCGAAAAACGCGGACATGATATTCCCAATGCCCTGGGCGGTCAGTTCCATATTTGCGTTGTGCCGATCTCCGGTCATACCGTCGGCGACTACCGCAGATAACAGGGACTCAATCGCCGCCAGCAGAGCGATAGTAAAAGCCGCCGGAAACACATCCCGCAAAAGGGTCCAGCTCAGATGCGGAAATGTCGGCGCCGGCAGAGACGATGGAATGCCCCCATAACGACTGCCGATGGTTTCCACCGGCAGTTCAAGACAGTAGCAGACAATAGTAGCGATTCCAACGCCGATAGCCGCGCTCGGCAGTCGAGGGAATATTTTGCGGACCAAGATAATAATAACCAGGGTCCCCATACCGATAGCCAACGTAAGAGGGTCCAGCAGAGGAAAGGCTCCGACGTATTCCGCCCATTTGTCAAAAAAGGCCGGCGCGCTCGACTCGATGGGCAGTCCGAAGAAATCTTTCACCTGTTGGGAAAAGATGATGACCCCAATGCCCGTGGTAAAGCCGGTGGTGACCGGATGGGGGATGAACTTAATGAACCGTCCAAGACCGCTTACTCCCATGAGGACCAGCATAATGCCGGCGAGGGCTGTGGCGGTAATCAGTCCGGACAGGCCGTGTTGCTGAATCACCCCGAAAATGATGACCACAAACGCGCCGGTGGGTCCTCCGATTTGGAACTTGCTTCCGCCGAAAAAGCTGATGCAGAAGCCCGCGGTGATGGCGGTATATAGTCCCTGGGCTGGGGTTCCCCCGGCGGCTATGCTGAAGGCCATCGAAAGGGGGAGGGCCACAATGCCCACGATAATGCCGGCGATACAGTCTTTGCCAAAGCTGGACCAACTGTAGTTTTTGCCGTTTTTATTCGGCAACAGCTCAAATGTTCGGGGAACAAAATCCTCGGGTTTGATAAACTGCTTAAATGAATACATTTTTAGGGTTTATACCCAATCTTAGGTGTATGTCAAGAGAATCTCTTGGGTCAGACAAGCCGGGGTTTTAAAAAATATTTTTTAAAAAAGGGCAAAAGGTATTGCCTTTATTTCTGAGATTTGGTATATTAAAAATAAGCAGGGTGATCCTTGCAGTTGCGGGAATAGCTCAGTGGTAGAGCGCCACCTTGCCAAGGTGGATGTCGCGGGTCCGACTCCCGTTTCCCGCTCTTTTTTATAACCTTCGATGAGGAGGGGAAGGGCTTCGGAAATTTTAATTTCCGAAGCCCTTTGTCTATTTTAAGTTTGTCAGATAGGTTTGTTGTTCCTGTTTTTGCTTATCGTAGACGGTTTTGAGTTCTGCCAGCACTTGGTCGAGACCGGCGGCTTTGAGGGAGGCGATGTACTGATCCCAAGTGGCGATGGAATTCGTTCCGGCGATGACGGACCAGAAATAGGACAGGGCGGCATCGCCGATTTCCGTGCCATCCTCGATATTCACCGGGTAGGCGTTAGGGTCCTTCTTTTCGATTTTAGTAGCGTAAACATCCCGGCTCATCCTGCTGGATCGTTCAAACAAGGCGGTAGTTTCGGGCAAGTTGGATATATTGCAGAAGTCCTTCCGGGCGAAAAAGTTATCGAAAAGTTCGACCCCGATGTTTCCTGTTTGATTTTCCGCGGCGGTGATGAATCGGTAGGAGCCGTCGGGATTTTTCCAGTAATCGGTATTTTCGATGCCGAAGCGTCTTTTGATATAGTTATCCGGCGCGGCCATATCATCCCAGATGGCGAAGAGCCGTTCCGGGTCCTTGCAGTTTTTGGTGATGCCGAAGTAGCACCAGGCCCCGGCGGTGGCCGGATTATCTTGGGGATTTCCGTTATCGCCTTTGACCATTTCGATAGGTATCCATTTTGCCGTGGGATTAGACGCGTAGAAAGACTGCATGGCTGTGTAAGACGGGTTATTCAGGGATATCCAGCCGTAAGTAACGCCGAAACCGCCTCGAGCCATTTCCTCGTCCCGGTCGGTGTCATTGATGATATTTGGGGTGATGACTCCGTCTTTGTACAGTTTGGCTACTCGTTCAAGCCATATTTTGGCGTCGTCGGTGGCCAGGCCGTAGGCGTAACTGCCGTCTTCCAGAATGCAGAATCCGTCATACCAGCCTCGGCCGGTGCCGGAACCCTGAATCCAGGGCCAGAAAGTACGGAAGTCGTAACCGTCCCCGCCCAGGCCGTAGGTATCGTTTTTGCCGTTGCGGTCCGGATCGTTAAAGGTGAACTTGTAGATCACATCCTCCAGTTCCGCCAGAGTCGTGGGAACCTTGAGGCCCAAGTTATCCAGCCAATCCTGCCGAATCCACAGCACTTCGCAACTTGACTCTGACACATCCCCGGGAATACGGAACGTTTTACCTTCTTCGCTGGTAGCAAAAAAGAGGGTGCTGGGATTCATGGTATTGTAATAATTCCGCATATTCGGGTATTTATTTAAGTAATCCGTAACTTCCGCCAGGAGTCCCGCGTCTTTCCATTTGGCGAAATCCGACTCCATGCCCCACCACCAGATTAGGTCGGGCCGTTCTTTGTCATCCGCCATGAGCAGGGAAATCTTGGTCGGCGCGTCAGCCCAGCCGGGCAGGGCGATGATGGTAATGTCCAGATTGTACCGTTCCTCCAGCCACTTTTGGGTTCGGCTGTTCGGCTGAGTGTACCCGGTGAGGGTAGCGATTTTTACCGGCATTTTCTCGCTTTGGTTTAGGGGGTCAACTTTTTCGTTGGGATTTCGCTGTACCCCGGCAGAAGCGGAATTACCTTTCTTTCCGCAGGAAACCGGCGTTAATACCAGCGGAATTGCCAGTAACGCCCCGGTTAGGCCCTGCATTTTTTTGTTCATATAAATCCTCCTATAAAAAGATTATCCTTTAAAAAGATTATCCTTTGACGCCGCCTATCATTACGCCTTTTACAAAGTATTTTTGCAGAAAGGGATAGACGATGAGAATAGGCACCGTGGCTACCACCACCGATGCGGCTTTGATAGTAGCGGCGGTTACTTTGGTGGCGCCGATTACGGTAACTCCTGCGGAAGTCATAGCTTGGGATGTATTGACCAGCATGAACCGCAATACTGCTTGTAACGCCCATTTCTTGCCGTCGGTGATGTAAAGCACGGTACTGAAATAATCGTTCCAGTATCCTACGGCGGTAAAAAGCGCGATGGTTGCGATGGTCGCCTGAGAAAGGGGAATGATGATCTTGAAAAAAACGGTTACGTCATTTGCCCCGTCGATGTGGGCGGATTCCTCAAGGCTTCCAGGAATAGACATAAAAAAAGATTTCATGATAATCACATTGTACGCGCTGATAAGCCCCGGCAGAATAAGCGCCAGCCGGTTATTGGTAAGTCCTAAGTTTTTTATCAAAAGGTAACTTGGAATCATGCCGCCGGAAAATATCATGGTAAAAAGCACCAGCACCATGAATAGGGTTCCTCCGGGCAAATCTTTTTTCGACAGAGCGTACGCGGTAGTCGCCGTAAAAAGAGTCCCGAAAAACGTCCCTCCCAGGGTAACCAGAAACGTGGTGAGATATCCCGTCCATATCTGGGGATTGGTAAACACGCTTTTGTAGGTTTCGAGAGTAAAGCCCTTGGGCCGCAGGAAGATTCCGCCTTTGGCGGCGGCTTCCGCAGAACTGAAAGAATTCATAACCACATGCCAAAACGGATATACCATCAAGGCGCAGAGCAAAACAAAAAACGTGTAATTGAATAACGTAAATCCTTTCTCGCCGGAGCTTACGCGGATTCGATTTTTTCCCAATTTTTTCTCCTTTTTTATTCTGCGGCCCTAGAAAATACCTTCGTTGCCGGTACGCTTGGCAATCTGGTTGACAAGCAAAATCAAAATGAAGGCCACCACGGATTTGAACATTCCGGCGGCGGTGCTGAAAGCGTAGTCGTTGCGCTGGATTCCCATGCGGTACACGTAGGTATCGATGATGTCTGCAACTTCGTATACTTGGGCGTTGTAGAGCATGAAGATCTGATCGAAACCTGCGTTGAGGATGTTGCCGCAACTCATAATAAACATGATTACGATAGTCGGCAGGATGCACGGGACGGTAATGGATAACACTTGCCGGAGTTTGCCTGCTCCGTCGATGACTGCGGCTTCGTAATACTGGGGGTCGATGCCGCTCATCGCGGCGAAGTACACAATCGTTCCCCAGCCCATGCCTTTGTAAATGTCGGTGACGATGAGCATCGGGACGAAACAATTTTTATCGGACAGCACGTTTATTTGCTGATGGGTAATCTGGTTGATAATCGACGTTACTAAACCTGTCGACGGATCCAGCAGATTCATAATAATGCCTCCCATGATAACCCAGGATATAAAATAAGGCAGGTAGAGCAGAGTTTGAGCGATTTTTTTGAAGGTCAATTTCCTCATTTCGTTCATCATCAGAGCTAGGATGATCGGAATAGGGAAACCGCAGATGAGTTTGAGGATGCTTATCTTGAGGGTGTTGAACAGAACCGGCTGAAATGAATTCTTGGAAAAAAGCCGGACAAACTGATCAAAGCCCACCCATTTGCTGGCGTCCGGGTTGTATTGGTTGTAATCCATGAAGGCGATGCTCAGACCGAAAATCGGAATATACCTGAAGACGGCGAAAAATAATAACCCCGGAATCAGCAGGAAATACAGCCAACGGTATTTTATCAGCCGTTTCCCAATATCAGTTGCGTAAGAACGCATACGCGCCTCCTTGAATCGCGCCGAGAAGAGAAATCCGGCTTGCCTGTCGGAATCGCGCCGAGGCAATGTTCTCCTGTCGATCCGCTAAAAGACGGGGGGGGGGGGGGGGGTAAATGTTTAGGGGCCACAGTTTTTTAATTTAAGGGGCCATGCAATATTTTAAATTTTAACCTAATGATTTGTGTATTTTTTTTTGTGAA
>JAIRPY010000009.1 GCA_031256905.1 Spirochaetaceae bacterium | reverse complement strand
TCTGGGCTTCCGATATTGATCAGCCCAATGTAGACACAATGCACGCCTTAATCGACGGAGGCTTAAATCTCCTGCATAACCATGTGTTTCAGTTCGATTTTCTAAACGATATTCTTACCCTCGAAGAAGAAAACGCGGAAAACGAAAAACGGGCGAAACTAAAACTGCCCCTTGTAGAACGCAAACTTCCGTTGGAGCTAAAAAAGATAATCGACGACCCCGAAAAACGCCGGAAACTAATCGTCTACATCAACCCGCCCTACGCGGAAGCGGCAAAATATTTTGCCGGAAATAATAAAGCGCAGGTTACGGCGGCGCATAAAACAAGCGAAACTTACAAACAAACCCTCGGTCGCGGCATTAACGAACTGTTTGCGAATTTCTTTGTCAGAATATATCATGAACTGCAAGGAGTAAAACTCGCATCCTTTAGTACATTAAAATATATTAACTCGCAGAATTTCGCGAAATTCCGGGAGTATTTCAAAGCGGAATATAACGGCGGTTTTATTTGTTGCGCCGATACCTTTGATAACGTCAAAGGAAAGTTTCCCATCGGCTTTTTAATTTGGAATTTACAAAACAAGAAGCCGATAAGCGATATAACGGTTGATGTTTATGAAACCGATCAAAATCGGCCTTTGCGGAAAGGCAGAAAAACTATCTACCCCATACCTGAAAAAACGTATATTGTTGACTGGTTAAGAAATTATTTTGACAAGTCCGGGGAGCGCATAGGATATTTACGGTTTCAGGGAACCGATTTTCAAACGAATGCCCATGCTTTTATAACAAGCCGTCCAACCGCAAATGATATTAGGGAATCAAAGATTACGAATATCACAAAGAATAATATAATCGAGATAAGTATTTATCTTGCGGTTCGGCAATGCATCGAACATACGTGGATTAACGACCGGGATCAGTTTTTGTATCCCAACGATGCCTACAAGACTGACGCGGAGTTTCAGCATGATTGCCTTGTATTTACGCTGTTTCACGGGCAGAACCGTATTTCTTCTCGGCATGGGATGAATCACTGGATTCCCTTTACGGAAAAAGCGGTTGCCGCAAAAGAAAAGTTTGAGAGTAATTTTATGTCTTCTTTCTTAAAGGGGAAAGCCTTTAGTCCAGAGGCGCAGGAGGTTTTATCTGCGGGGAAGGCTTTGTGGAAATACTTTCACAAAAACAGTAACGCTGTTTCCGTGAACGCGTCGTTTTACGATATTCGGGAATTTTTTCAGGGGCGCAAGGAGAGCGGCGCGATGAACATAAAGTCTGCGGACGAAGACTACACTGTTTTACTTAAAGCTCTGCGGGACGCGCTTAAAGCCTTAGCGCGGAAAATCGAGCCGAAGGTTTACGCCTACGGCTTTTTGAAGGAGTAATCTTGCGCGGGCAGGTTTTACTTTATCAAGATGAATTCTACTCTGCGGTTTTTCCACCAGTTATTTCTGTCGTCTATGCTGGCGACGGGTTTTGAACTTCCCATGCCAATGGCGTTAAGGCGGTTTCGGTTTACCCCGAAAACCACGAGGGAGTCCACAACTGAGCGCGCTCTGGCTTCGCTTAAAGGCTGAAGTTCTTGGCGTTCTTCTTCTGCCGCGTCGGAGTCTTTAACTTGAGTGCGGTTTGCGTGTCCTTCGATTACTACTTTATAATCCCGAAATTTATTTAAGATTTCCGCGATCCGCCGTAAGACTCGGTTGTTATTTTCGATGGTTTCTTTGGGAAGTTCCAAGAAGTCCGCGAAACCTGCCCGGAATATAATAGACGGAACTTGTATCCGCAGGCCCGAGCCTTCCCGAATAACCAACACGTCCACACCGATTCGGCCTTCCAAAATTCCGACGCCTCCTTGGGCGTCTTCGGCTTTGTAGGTGAAGGGATAATCCGTAGCGGCTTGCACGAGTTCTCCGGTATTGCTTTTGCCATTCCAAACAAACCGTTCCGGCGGTTTGCCTTTTCCTTCAAGCCGGTAAAACGACTGATAGGGCGGTTGGGGTTCTCGAATTTCAAAACTCCACGAAGTTATACTATGGGCCGACTGGGTGCCAAGAAAAATAGTAAGTTCGTCGTCTACTCCATCGCCGTCAGGACTGAAGTACTGGGGTTGAGAAGAGTAACTGAGAATCGGAACCGATTTTTCATCGGAACTGGAAAATATCGGCTCCTCCGGAACCGGAGCCGGCGATTCTTCCATAGGATTATAGACCGCAAGAAAAACCGCAGGTTTGTGCAGTTTCTGGGCCCCTTGGGTGCCGATTCGGGCTGGGTAAAGGATAATATTCTCCGGGAATTTAAAAGAGCCGGCGTCAAATTTACCGGAATATTCCACTAGATACACTTCCCGGGAATCTTCTGACTTCGAGTATTGAACCGGCAAACCCTTCTCGGAACGAAATTCAAGAAGCTCCTGGTTATTTATCCGAAAGAACGAATACTTCCCTTTCCGATTTGTTTCGCTGGAAGCTAAGGTGTAAAATCCGTTTTTGGAAAACTGTAAAGTTCCGATAGAACCGTTATACTGCGCTTCAATAAGATAAGGAAAAGTTTTTGGACTTTCCGGAATCGTCTCGAGAACTCCGGCTTTTCGGTAAGAGCCATCCCAAGAATCCGCGACGCCGATACGGATTCGCACATCCTCAGAGGTCTTCACCCGAATGCTGTCCAGGGATTCCAGTTCAATATCCAGAGACCGCTTGAGATTAGTAACCGAAATATTTTGGCTTGTAATGTATAACCCATATCGGGTAAGCCCGGAATGCCGCCAGGTAAATATTTGTTGAGCTTCATCGTCGTAAAAAATAATTTCCCGATTGCCCGAATCAAAGTAGATATACTGCCGAGCATCCGCCGTACCTTGAGGACTTACATAATACCATAACCCATCAATAAACCGCTCGAAAGAAGCCTGACTGGAAAGTAATTCTTCTAATCGCGAAAGTTCTATTTGTTTGCCTGGTATGTGAATAAGACTGCTTTGTTCGTACATTCCTCGGGTTTCGTTGAAGGTATACAGAATTTCTTTTTGATCCGTAAGATTAGCCGATGAAGTGTCTCGGCTTCGGGCAATGATAGAAAAACTTTGTCCTTTGGCGTAGCCCTGTTGATATCCTTGGGCGCGTTGCGTTTCCTGCACGGTAATAGAACCGTTCGCCCGTAATTCGGCGATTTTGTTGAAAGGAAAAGTGTCTCCTTCGAGAAGATTTTTCCTGAAAATCGTCATAGTATATTCCCCAGGACCGTTCATGCCCGAAAGAATAACACAAGGAATCCGGTCTCCCACAAGGTCTTGGGTATACAGCCTAACCGTTCCGGGACGAGTCGCGCCGGTACCCGCGCTCCAAAGCCGGACGTAATTTTGTCCGTTGTAATCCACATAGGCGATGCAGATCGGACTGTCTTTTTCCGGAAGATTCCGATACGCGATAATCTGTTCTTCTTCTGGGTCTTCGTCGAAATTGGCGGTGAGAACGCTCACGAGAATTTCGCCGGCATTGAGCGAAATCTTCGCGGAAATTCTATCTTCCAGAGCCGCTCCGGATTCCAGCAGATCCTCGGGAATAGACGAAGTTTGCCCGATATTCTGGGGAATAACAACCTTGGTCTGGCGTTGCTGTTTTTTGACCGGAGCCGGAGTTTCCCGGGGAAATCGAATCAGCCCGAAGATTCCTCCGGCGATCAGCAGAACGAGGAGGGCCCTCAAGGTTCGGGAATTTTTTTTTGTCATACTCTTAGGGTTTTAAATAGCCCAGATATTTCCGTACAAAACCCGAGGGTCGGTACGTCATTTTCGCCTGCCGCAGGCCTTCATCGCCTAGGTCCTGCTCCCGGTTGATCCGGGTAATATTCTCTCCCAAAGACCCGGCAAAATTTTGATTCATAAACTGATAAATTCCTTTATACTCATCGATTCCTTTTTCAAAGTGAAGGGCGAACATCCGCCCCTGAGCTAGGGTTTCTCCCAAGCACCAGCCCGCGGGCTTTCCTTGAATGTAGTAGATCTTTCCTTCCATCCCCAGATCCGAGGATAAATCTAAGGCTTCTTGGGCGGCGATGTAATCGCCGTCTTCGCCTTTATCTTTGCGCCATCGGTCGAGAACGATAAGCGCGTCCGGGACGCGATCTTGCGTCAATCGGTAAGCTTCCCAAGAATACGCGCCGAGAAAAACGTTTACGAGATTACGTTTTTTGTGATACTTTTTGCCCGGCAGGTCCGCCAAATCGGTTCGGAGGTAAAGGTAATCGAAATTATCCCTATCCTCCACCAATGTAATTCCCCAAGCTCTCAGGCTTTCGCCCTGAATATTTTCAATCGAATCAGGAATGCCTTTCCAATAGGCATGGGTCTCGAAAAGGTTTTCCAAAACATCCTTTTCGGGAACGCCCCCGGGAGTCATGAAAAACCGCTTCCCCTCCCGTTCTCCGGAGATCACAAAGGCTTCTCCGCTCTTAGAACATCGGTATTGGTAACGTTTCCTAAATAAGTACAGGTTTGCGAAAGTATACTCCGAAACCCCGTCAGGCAACTGGAAAAGCATAGGCTGTATAGCTGATTGTAATGTAATATCTATAGGCGCGAAGTCAGGATAACACGGTATCGACATATAAACAAGTATACTCAATAAACGAAACCTTGGGAAGGGCTTGGAAGATAGAAAAGAATAAAAAACGTTATAACACGCTCTGCAAAAACTGCCGGGTTCGGTCATGCCGGGGATGAGTGAACATTACCTCCGGCGGAGCGATTTCAAGAATAGTCCCTTCAAACATAAATACCACCTGGTCGGCAACTTCCCGGGCAAAGCCCATTTCGTGGGTTACGACCAGCATTGTCATGCCTGCGCTGGCGAGACCTTTCATTACCGTTAACACTTCGCCTACCAGTTCGGGATCCAGGGCGGATGTCGGTTCGTCGAAAAGCATGATTTTAGGCTCCATCGCCAGGGCCCGAGCTATAGCCACCCGCTGTTGCTGTCCCCCGGAAAGCTGAGACGGATACGCGGAAAACTTATCCCCCAAACCAACCCGGGCAAGGAGGTGTTCCGCTTTTTCCCGGGCTTCCCCGGCCTTCAGTTTCCGCACATGCATCGGGGCGAGCATCACATTTTCAATCGCGGTTTTGTGGGGAAATAAATTAAACCGCTGAAAAACCATGCCCACCTCAAGCAATGCGGTATTCCGCTCCCGGAGGGGAATCTTCGCCTGATTCACCCCGTTTTGGCAATCAAATAATAGTTTATCCGCGAGGTATATTTTGCCCTCGTCAATGCGCTCAAGCCGGTTGAGGGAACGCAAATACGTAGATTTCCCCGCGCCGGAGGGCCCGATAAGGCACACCACTTCGCGTTCTTCTACTTCAAGGGAAACGTCTTTGAGAACCCGCAGGGCCCCGAACCGCTTATTTACTCCGACAGTTTTTATGCTACTCATATATTGAATATTTTTTTTCTAACTTGTGAAACACCAAGGTAAATACCGCAGTTATAATCAGATATAAGATCATAGCCGGAATGTACACCAACGCGGACGCGGTAGACGCTGAAATAGACCGGGTGACTTTCGTGATGTCCGAAAGGGCAATGATAGAAACCAAGGAAGCGTCTTTGAGAATCATGATAAATTCGTTTCCCACCGGGGGAATAAGCCGCCGGATCGACTGGGGAACAATAACCAGCCGCATCGTTTGAGGGTAAGACATCCCCAAAGCCCGGGCGGCTTCGAACTGGCCTTTATCGATGGACTGAATCGCCGCCCGGATAATTTCCGCGCAGTACGCCGCCGAGTTCAGTCCAAACGCAATAAAGGCCGCGATAAACCGGTTATTGATAGTCAAAACCGAAGAAATTTCCGGCAGGCCGTAGTAGATAAAATAAAGTTGCATCAGCAGGGGCGTGCCCCGGAAGAAAAAAATGTATCCCCCGCAGAGGTGGTTGAGAACCTTTTTCTTCGACATCTTTCCCAAGGCGAGAAACAAACTCAAAACCAGCCCCGCGGTTACCGACGCCAAAGTGAGGAAAATAGTAATTCTCGCGCCGTCCAAAAGCGGCGGAATCCATCCTATTATTTTCTGTAGCGAAGTCATGCCCCGGCCTCAACGTCCTTACCGGACGGACGAAACTAAATCCTGTTTAAAAATATTCTGGGAAATCCGGGTCATCGTGCCGTTCGCGAAAAGCTTGTCTAAAGCGGTATTTAGGGCGTCTGTTAGGGCGTTATTACCCTTTTTCAGACAGATGCCGAATTTCTCATCCGCCGTACCCTGCCAGACAATTTTAAACGGGCTGTCTCCGGCCACATAATTAGAAGCGACTAAACTGTCAACTAGGATGATATCAACCCGTCCGTGCCGCAGGTCTTCAAAACACTGCATGATATTATCGTACTCGAAAGGCGTAAAGGCCACGCCTTGTTCGGCGAGTCGGTCGGCGTAGATGTTTGCGGTGGTCTCCGCCTGATAACAGACTCGGTAGCCGGCGATGTCTTCGGGCTTGGTTAGGGACACCCCGGAGTCTTTGAGCAGAACGATAGTCATCGCGTTTCCGATGTAAGGCTTGGTGAAATTGTGCGCGCCGATTCTATCCGGGGTGATGGTCACTCCGGAAATGACCGCGTCGTACTTGCCGGTATTTAGGCCCGCGAAAATGCCGTCCCAGGCGGTATCCACGTATTTTACCTTGAGTCCGAGTTGGTCCGCCAGAGCTTTCGCTAATTGGACGTCGAAGCCGATGGGAGTTTTTCCGTCCGCATCGTAATACTCTAGGGGCGGATACTCGATAGCCATGCCCACGGCGAACACTCCGTTTTCGATAGTCAAGCTCCCCTCGGTTTGTTGGGTTGATCCTTTTGCAAAAACCCCGGAGGCTAATGCCGCGGTCAGCATCGCCGTAAAAAAAATCTTTTTTGTTTGCATTTCTTTGCTCCTCTTATTTTCAGTTAGTATGCGGATTTTTACGGCTTTGTCAAGGCCGATTCATGAAATAAGAGCTTTGAGCTCTCGGGTTTTAACGCTGTCGTGGAGTTTTTCCCGGAGTTTATCGCACATGGGGCGGAATGTGAAGAGCGTGATTCCTCCGGAAATAACGCCTCCGAGGATAGGAATAGCCTTCCAAACCGACTTGAAAACCGTTTTTCCGGTAAGCCGGTAGGCCAAGGCGACCGCGATTTTCAGAATCGTTTTATTCATGCCCTTCACCAGAGTCAGCGCGGCTATTTCTTGGGAAACGAGGGCCGAATATACCTGCGTGATCGTTTTATCCGCGTCTTCAAGGCCGTACATCGCGCCGATGAGCAAAGTGAGAAGGGACTTGAAATGATCATCCGCCAGGGCGATATCTTTTAATCCGTAAACATAGGCTAATTTCTGAGCGGCGACAATTACGTGCCAGTAATACTGCGCGATATCCGCCGGAACTGTCGCCAGCATCGCCAGGCCCCCCGGAATGCCGGCGGCAAAAGAAAGTCCGGTCGCCACTCCGGTGTGATACCCGACAACTTCCTCCGCTATTTTATCCATCAAACGCAGTTCAACCCCTGCTACGGCGGTGCCTTCGCTGATTACCCGGGCGATAGTTTCGCTGTTACAGTATTTGCCGAATTCTTTCGCCAAAAATTCCGCCCGGTTTACCTTCGCGCCCGGAATTTGCAGAGCCCCTCCAAGCACATTATACCACACTCCTACGTCTCCGATATTGTCGGACATTTTCTTCTCCTTAATAGTTTTAAAAATCAGTTTTAAAAAATAGTTTTAAAAATTCCCGGCGGATAAGGTTTTGACTTTCAGCCGAGATTCGGCGCGCCGGAGATCGGCCTTCGCCGCTTCCATCGCAAATTTCATATCTCCTGAAGCGAGCCGCTCTTCGGCGCGTTTTTTTGCCTCGAGGGCCCGGGCGTAATCGATTTCCTCGGGCCACTCGGCCGCGTCGGCCAGCAGTACTGTTTTGTGGGCCTTTACTTCCAGAAAACCTTCCGCGATAAAGGCCTGCTTCCAGTCTCCGGTCTTGTCTTTAAACCGAAGAATCCCCGGGCAAACCGGCGCGGTAAAGGCCGAATGATCCGCGTACACTCCCGTCTCGCCATCCAAAAGGGTAACGGTAAGGGATTCTATCAGATCTGAATAAAACAGCCGATAGGGAGTATGCACTTCAAAGGGGTATAGTTTCGCCATGTTAGCCCTTCGCTTTTGCCAATACGTCGTCTATGCTTCCAGCCATGAAAAAGGCCTGTTCCGGGAGGGCGTCGGTTTCGCCGTCGAGTATCATTTTAAAACCCCGGATTGTCTCTTTTACCGGCACGTACGCGCCTTTTAAGCCGGTATACCGTTCCGCGACGAAAAAGGGCTGACTGAAAAACCGCTGAACCTTCCTCGCCCGGGCGACCACAAGTTTATCTTCTGCGGAAAGCTCATCCATGCCCAATATGGCGATTATATCTTGCAGTTCCTTGTATCTCTGCAAAATCTGCTGAGTCCGCCGGGCGGTCTGGTAATGTTCGTCGCCTACGACGGCCGGGTCTAAAATCCGGGAACTCGAGGCCAGGGGATCCACCGAAGGATAAATGCCCAGTTCGACGATTTTCCGGGAAAGTACCGTTGTCGCGTCGAGGTGCGCGAAGGTTGTGGCCGGCGCGGGGTCGGTGAGATCGTCCGCCGGCACGTAGACCGCCTGGACGCTGGTTATGGATCCCCGGGAGGTGCTGGCGATGCGTTCTTGGAGCGCGCCCATCTCATTTGCCAGGGTCGGCTGATACCCTACCGCGCTGGGGATCCGTCCCAGCAGAGCGGAGACTTCCGCGCCGGCTTGGATAAACCGGAAAATGTTATCGATAAAGAGCAGGACGTCCTGGCCCCCGGCGTCCCGGAAATGTTCCGCCATGGTCAGGCCCGAGAGGGCGACCCGCATCCGGGCCCCCGGGGGTTCGTTCATTTGGCCGAAGACCAGCGCGGTTTTTGAGATGACTCCGGATTCGTTCATTTCTTTCCATAGATCCGAGCCTTCCCGGGAACGCTCGCCTACCCCGGCGAATACGGAATAACCGGAATGTTCGGTGGCGATGTTGCGGATAAGTTCCATGATTACCACGGTCTTACCCACCCCCGCGCCGCCGAAAAGCCCGATCTTTCCGCCTTTGGCGTAGGGGGCTATGAGGTCGATGACTTTGATGCCGGTTTCAAAAACTTCGGTGGCCGGCCGTTGCTCCTCGAAATTCGGGGCGGTCCGGTGAATAGACGCGTATTCTTCCCCGGTGAATCCCCCTCGGTCGTCGATGACTTTACCGGTTACGCTGAACATTCTCCCCAGGACCGATTCTCCTACCGGGACCCTAATCGGCAAGCCCGTATCTTGGACCTCCAGTCCTCGGGAAAGTCCTTCGGTGGCTTCCATGGCGACGCATCGCACCCGGTTATCTCCGATGTGCTGGAGGACTTCCATTACCATATTTCGATTTCCCGCCGGGACTTCCAGGGCGTTGAGAATCCCCGGAACCGCTCCTTCTTCAAAGCGTACATCCACCACGGGTCCTACAATTTGAGTGATATGTCCTATATTCATTATTTTGTTATACAAGGTCTGTTAAGGCGAGTCAACCTCCAAAATTTTTGAAAAAAAGACTTGCCTATTCTTTTCTTTATTTCTATACTTTAGTTACCGACCGGTCGGTAACTAAGTGAAAAAATGACCAAACAGGAAATAATCGACGCCGCTTTCAAGGTGTGGGGGCGGGATTTTTATCAATCAACGAGTCTCGCTAAACTGGCCCGTACTTTGGGGGTGAGTAAACCGGCGTTATACCGGCATTTCAAAAACAAGCAGTCCCTTTTGGAAGCCATGTATGATCATTTTTTCAATGAATACGCGGATTTTATCAAACCCCAATACGACCAGGCGATTCTTACCCAGGATACCCGGGAAAGTTTTCTTATTATGATCCGGATTATCTCGGAATATTACTTGCGTCATAGGGATGCCTTTATTTTTTCTTTGGTGAAATTTTACGGACCTTTGCCGTTATCGGTGCAGAAGAATATAACCCATCAATTTTTGGTCCGGGGCATTGATTTACGGCGGTTTTCTCAGTTTGAGCAGGAGCCTTCCGGGTATCCTTCTTTGATTCAGCTTATTTTTGCTACTTTGGCTTTTATGGCGGAGTATTTTTACAAGTCCTTGGAGGCGGCCCCGTCGGTGGAGGCCTTATTGGGGTGGACTCAGGAAAGTATGTTTTGGGGTTTAGGTTTGGACGAAAGGGTTTTGGATGCCCTGGATTACGAGAAGCTGGAAGCTTTGATTATTCCCCGGGAGTATGAAGCGGTGGAAGATGAGGCCCTGCTTAAAGCCGTGGCCGGCGCGGTGGCCGAAGCGGGGCCCTGGAAGGCTTCGATAGATATGATTGCCCGGCGGTCTGGGCTGTCGAAGAGCAGTCTTTATTCGCATTTTAAAAACAAGGAAGATATGCTTAATCGTTTACTTATTACTGAATTGGATCGGATGATGGGCTATGTGGAAGAGAGCATTCTGCGGTCCGAGGTTTCGGAGGAGCGGTTATACCTGGCTGTTTTTTCGGCCGCGGATTACCTTCGGTCCCGGTTGGAGATTTTACTGGCCGCGAATTGGATTCGCTACCGCCGGCAGAATCTGCATACCGAGATTCCTCCCCGGCTTTGGCAGGTTTTTTCGGACCTCGGACTGAATTTATCTTCCCCGGAAGGGGCCGAACGGCTGGGCCTGGGGATTTTCTTTCTTATCGTGCATACTTTGATGCGCCGGCCCGAGGGCCTAAGCTGTTCCGAAATGCCGAAGACCGCCATCCGCCGGTTATTCCGGTTTATTGCTCTGGGCCTCGAAGGATTTAGCCGGTGAGGGACTATACAAACCCGGCCCTTCCGGTTACACTGCCTCCAGAGCGGAAAGCTCACAAAGGCCGCGCAGTTTGCGGGCTTGATATACCAGGAGACCCGAAAGCTTCGGCGATGCCCGCGTTCTTTCAATCTCCCCGGAAGGAGTCCTTATGATTCAACCCTTTTACGTCCCCAAAAAACGAAACCTATGGCTCTTTTTGTTTTTGGGATCCGCCCTTTTGCCGATGCCCGCCCAAGAAATCCGCCGGCTTTCCCCGGACGAGGCCGTCAGCCTAGCCCTGAAAAATAACCTCAGCCTAGCCTCCAGCCAAATCTCGGCAAACACAAAACAGCGCAAAGCCGATACCGCCTGGAACACCTTCATTCCCACGGTAAACCTGAGCTCCACCTTAACCGGCTCAAACGCGAAAACTACCACCTCAGGCTCAGGACTTGCGCCGATTGCTCCTATGACAGGACCAGGAAGTCCTCCGGGAAGCGTCTATGTCGCGCCGTATTCCTATTCTGTTGACACTCCGCAGTGGAGGTGGATACCTTTGAGCATTTCGGCTTCTTGGAATCTCAATATTGCGATGTTTGAGAGCATGAAGGCGACTCGCCTGGCCTATGAGGGGGGTCTTATTTCCCATGAGAAGGCGAAAGCTCAGCTGGAGCGGGATGTGCGGAAGACCTATTACAATATGCTTCTCATGCAGGAGCAGATTGAGCTTCAGCGGGAGAGTTTAGCCGCGGCGGAACGCCAAGTCGAAACGGCCCGGGCTAGTTATCGGGCGGGCCTGACCCCGGAATTGACCTGGCTCCAAGCCCAAGTCGATAGGGAAAACAAAAAACCCCAAATCGACCAAGCCGAAAAGGGCCTGAAAACCAGTATGGCCCAATTCGCCCTGAATCTGGGCCTTTCCTACGACACCCAATTCGAGCTTATTCCTATGGAAGATCCGGCCGGTTTTGTCCCCCTGGACGTCCAGGAGCTGATCGCCGTAGCTTCGGCCGGAAAACCGGAAATTATGGAACTGAAAAATCAAATTCTCCAACTGGAAAGCAGCCGGAAAGCCCAGGCCCTTTCTCTTTTCACCCCGAATCTTTCGGTACAATGGAGCACGAGTTTCGGAATGTGGGATAACGTGAATAACTTCCATCCCTTTAAAGAAACTTGGGAACAAAATCCGGGAAGCCTGAGTATTACCTTGAGTTTCAGCCTGAACAATCTCCTTCCCTTTGGGTCGGGGCAACAGGGCCTTAAAGATTTAGAAGATTCCCTGAAGACCGCCCGGATCGGCCTGGCCCAGGCGATTCAAGGGGCGGAAATTGAAATCTACAGCACGATTCTGAACCTCGCCCAGGTGCAGACTTCTCTGGATGCCCAAAAGGGAACCGTGGATTTGGCGGAACGCACCTACCGGCTTACCGAAACGGCCTACCGCAACGGCCTGCGAACCCTCGTGGAAGTCCAAAACGCGGAACTAGCCCTGCGGACCGCCAAAAGCAACATCGTAAATCAGCAATTCACCTATCTTCAGGGGCTTATTGACCTGGAATATGCCATCGGCGTACCCTTCGGAACCCTCTCCGGCAGGGCCCAGTAAAAAAAGGGGAACGAAAAAAGGTAATGAGGCCTGCAAAAAAGGTAATGAGACCTGCAAAAAAAGGTAATGAGGCCTGCAAAAAAGGTAATTAGGCCTGCAAAAAAGGTAATTGTACCTGCAAAAAAGGTAATTGTACCTGCAAAAAAAGGTAATGAGGCCTGCAAAAAAGGTAATTAGGCCTGCAAAAAAGGTAATTGTACCTGCAAAAAAGGTAATTAAATGAGCAAAAAAGCTGGTAAAAATAGGAAAAAAGAGAGAAGGGATATGAAAAATCTTATTTTCAGGACCTCCCTGCTGGCGGGGAGTTTGATTTTCGGGGTTGGGGCTTGTAAGCCGGCGGCTCCGGCGGCGGTTTCGGCTCCGGGGGTTCCGGTTTTTGCGGTGAATACCATGCCGGCGGCCCAGGGGCAGATTCGGGATTATCTGGCTTTGTCCGGGGATCTCGTGGCTGGTTCTGCGGTGGATGTCTTTTCTGATGCGGCTGGAAAGATCACCCGGGTTGATGTGGCTGTCGGCGCGAAGGTGCAAAAGGATCAGGCTATTGCGGCGGTGGATCCCTCGAAACCGGGCATGAATTACGTTCCCGCGACGGTAAAATCTCCTATAAGCGGCACCGTAGTTTCTTTACCCGCCCAAGTCGGCATGACCATAAGCCAATCCGTCGCCTTGGCGAGAATCGCCGGGGGAAACGCCCTGGAAATCAAAGTTTTTGTATCCGAACGTTTTATTTCCAAAATGACCCTGGGCCTTTCCTGCGAAGTGACCCTGGACGCGTATCCGGGAGAAGTCTTCCAGGGCAAAATTACCGAAATAAGCCCCACCATCGACCCGGCCTCCCGAACCATGGAAGTCCGGGTAAGCGTGGATAACTCCTCCAGCCGCCTCAAGGCCGGAATGTTCGCCAAAGTAAAGGTCATCACCGAACAAAAAGAAGGCATCGTAAAAATTCCCGCCGGAGCCCTGATCCGCCGCTTCGGGGAAAATTACATCTTCACCGTAGAACCCGACTCCCGGGATCCGGCTTTCCGGGCGGCCAAACGGAAAGCCGTAACCCCCGGAATCGTCATCGACGGGGTCATGGAAGTCCAACAGGGCCTCAGAGCCGACGAAGAAGTCATCATCCGGGGCCAAAGCCTCTTGGAAGACGGCTCCCGAGTTAATGTTATCGAACGGGCCGGGCCCCTCGAATAAAAAAAAAGGAGAAAACCCATGAGTTTAGCCAAAACCGCCGTTTCCCGGCCCACTACAATATTCATCATCTTCATTTTGCTTTGTATGCTCGGGGGCTTTGCGATGCTGAATCTCCCCATCGACCTTTATCCCGAAATAAACCCGCCCTATCTGGTAATTATGACCACCTACACCGGGGCAGGCCCCGAAGAAGTAGAACGAACCGTCACCCGAACCCTCGAAGGAAGCCTCGCCAACGTGTCGAGTTTGGAAAAAGTGACCTCCACTTCCTCCAAAGGGTCCAGCATGATTATCCTGCAATTCGCGTACAAAACGGATTTATCCGAGGCCTCCAATTCGGTCCGGGACAGCATCGAGATGGTCAAACGCTACCTCCCCAGCGGAGTGGAAACGCCTCTGATCTTCAAATTCAACCCCTCGATGATACCCATCATGGGCCTGATGATCACCGGCAATAGATCCCCGGAAGAACTCCGGGAAATTGCGGAAAATACCATCCTCCCCCGAGTCGAACAAGTGCCGGGCGTAGCCAGCGGAAGCGTTTCCGGGGGCCGGGAAAAAATTATCCGGGTCGAAATCCCCCAAAGCAGACTCGAAGCCTACGGCCTAACCGTCACGAGTTTGCAAGGTTCCCTGGCCAGCCAGAACACCCAAGTCTCGGCTGGGTCCATCACCGACGACGGCCTCACCTACATCCTCACCACCATGGGAGAATACACCTCTCTGGATCAAATTAAAGACACCGTCATCTCCTACAAAGGCGGCGGGGCCGGAGAACCGCCGAAAACCATCCGCCTCCGAGACCTAGCCGACGTATTCGAAGGCTACAAAGACGAACAAAGCCTCGTGTACGTCAACGGCATCCCGGCGGTCCAGATTTCGGTTCAAAAACAGAGCGGGAAAAACTCGGTTCAAACGGCCCACACCCTTAGGGAACGCCTCGAAAGAATCGCCAAAGAAATCCCCCAGGATATTAAAATCACCGAAATCTTTAATACCACAGACCAAATCGAAAGTTCCATAAACCAAGTCGTGTCCACCGCCCTCGAAGGAGCGGTTTTGGCCGTTATCGTGCTGTTCGTCTTTCTTAGATCGATAAAACCCACGATGATCATCGGGTTCAGTATTCCCGTATCGGTAATCGTCACGATCATGCTGATGTACTTTTCCGGTTTAACCCTGAACATGATGACTATCGCCGGCCTGACCTTGGGCGTCGGAATGCTGGTGGATAACTCCATCGTCATTCTGGAAAATATTTACCGGTATCGGGAAAAGGGCGCGAAGCTCATGCCCTCTGCAATAATCGGGGCCCAGGAAATGACCCTCGCCATCGTCTGCTCCACCTTGACGACCATCTGCGTCTTCGCGCCTCTCGTCGCTTTCCAGGGCCTCATGGAAATGATGGGAGAAATGTTCGCCGGATTAGCCTTTACGGTCGTCATTTCCCTTTCAATTTCCCTGATCGTAGCCCTGTTTTTAGTGCCGGTCCTGTCGAGTCATTATTTGCCCCTGGTCACCCGGAAGCAGAAGCCCCTGAGGGGTCCCCTCGTGGCGATAGATAAACTCTTCGAAGGCTTTTTTACCGGTTTAGACAACCATTACCGCAAAGCCGTCGCTTGGGTTTTAGGGCATAAGATTATTACCGTCGGGGGCCTGCTGATTATCTTTATCGGAAGCCTCCTGCTGGTTCCGAAAATCGGCTTTGTGTTCATGCCCGCCCAGGACGAAGATTCGGTATCGGTCACCGCGACTCTGCCTATCGGCACGCCCCTGGACCAAACCGAAGGGGTCCTGAAACAACTCGAAGGCATCGTAAGCCGGGAAGTCCAGGGCTACGAACGAATCGTCCTGAACGTGGGAAGCGGCGGCGGCATGATGAGTTTCGGCGGCGGCTCCAGCAACAGCGGGTCCCTGCGGATAAACCTGCCGGATTTCAAGGATCGAATCGATTCGGCCGAGGATGTTAAACGGAAAGTCCGGCTCCACTTCAACGAATTCCCCGGAGTTACCTTCAACTTTTCCGGCGGCGGCTTCGGCGGCGGCATGGGAAGCAGTAACCCCGTGGATATTCTCATCAAAACCCAAGATCTCGTCAAAGGGAAAGCCATAGCCGAAAGAATAGCCGACCTGCTCCGGCAAAAAATCCCTGGGGTAACCGAACCCCGAGTCGATTTGCAGGACGGCCTTCCCCAAATAGAACTCCACATCGACCGGGAACGCCTCTACGCCCTGGGACTCAATACCGCCACCATAGGCAACGAAATAAAAGCCGCCGTCGACGGCCTAACAGCCACCCGATTCAAAAGCGGCAACAGCGATTACGACGTGGTTATGATCCTAGCCGAAGCAGACCGAAGTAAATTGCCGGACCTGGACAAGATTTTCATCAACAGCCCGGTGACGGGTCAGCGGGTCCCGATTTCCAACTTCGCTTCTTTCACCAAAGGCACAGGCCCCATCACCATAAACCGGGAAAATCAGACTCGGGTTATCCACGTCACCGCCGGAGTAATTCCAGGAACGAAAATAAACGAAATAGAAGAACAGGTCCGGACCCTGGTAACCGCGGAAATCCCCGCAGAAGACGACGTCATCATCGAATTC
Organism: Spirochaetaceae bacterium; assembly: GCA_031256905.1. Taxonomy (GTDB): domain Bacteria; phylum Spirochaetota; class Spirochaetia; order Treponematales; family Breznakiellaceae; genus JAITHW01. The sequence goes on along the minus strand of JAIRPY010000009.1, from coordinate 6,372 downwards.
TCCGGAGACTTCGCGGAAATGATGAAGTATATGCAACGCTTCGTTCTGATCATGGCTGTCGCGGTAATGCTGGTCTTCGGTGTCATGGCCAGCCTCTTCGAATCCTTCAAGGACCCGTTTATCGTCCTTTTTACCATTCCCCTTTCCTTAGTCGGAGTCATAGCTATCTATTTTATCACCAAAGACACCTTTAACGTGCTTACCGCTGTCGGGATGCTGGTTTTAGTCGGAGTTATCGTGAATAACGGCATCGTTCTCGTGGATTACACGAATATGCTCCGGAAACGAGGCTACTCCCTCACCGACGCCTGCGTCGAAGCCGCCGGAAACCGCCTGCGGCCGATCCTTATGTCCACCTTAACCACGATTTTAGGCTTACTTCCCATGGCCTTCTTCCCCGGAGAAGGGTCCGAATTGGTCGCGCCCATCGGGAAAACCACCATGGGCGGCTTATCCTTCGGAACCCTCATGACCTTGTTCCTGATGCCCGCAATTTACGCTATATTCAACCGAGGCTCCGCAGAACGAATCGCCCGATGGCAGGCCCGGCGGGAACGAATCGCCGCAGGCCTCACCCGAAAGCAAGCTCAGACCCAAGGAAAAGCGAAAATTCCCAGCGGGCAAAACACCGGAGCCAAAGGAGAAAAATAATGATCCGCATCGAAATCATAGCTAATCGGTCGGTAGAAGAAAACTTGCTCGAAGCTTTCCGCAACGAAGGAGTAGCCAAGTTTTACACAAAATACCCCAACGTCTTAGGCGTCGGCTCTACGGGCCCCCGCATGGGAGATGCCGTGTGGCCCGAAGAAAACTTCGCCCTCGTAATCTGGTGCGAAAGAGACGAAATATCCGGCATAGAACGGGCCCTTTCGGCAGTAAAAAAACAGTTTCCCGATGAAGGCATTAAACTTTTCCTGCCCGAAGGAACCCCGGCTATCCCCGGCCCGGCTCCGGCGGAATTGCCGGAACTTCCGCCGGCCGAACCCGAACCAGCCGAACCGCCTCCGCCGGAACCCGAACCGATGGCAAAACCCGCGCCGTCTGCGGTCAGCGAAAACCTCCGGTGGCCGAAACCGGTTTCTCCTCCCCTTTCCTACGGACCCGAAGCGGAAAACAGCTGAATTCCCTGGCAGGTTCGGCCGGCAAAACCCCGGCAAACTTGCTTGACAATTACAGCTTTTGGGTAAATCATGGATCTTTATGGAATTTAACATAACCTTCAATCTCGATGGAGGAAAAAATTTAACCGCGCCGGCGCAAAAGGGAGAAACTTTACTGGAAATAGCCAAAAAAGTAAACCTCGCCATTGACGCGCCCTGCTCGGGAAACGGCACCTGCGGAAAATGCCGAATAAAACTCCTCTCCGGAACCGTCGAAAGTAAAGAAACCCGGCATATCGACCCGGCAGAATACGCCGAAGGGGACCGCCTGGCCTGTTCGACTACCGTCGCAGGAGAGGCTACCATTTACGTGCCGGCCGGAGCCTTGGCTTATCAAAACCGCATGAAAGTAACCGATTTGGGAACCGGCCGAGAACGGGAAGTCTTTACCGCGTTTCAGCAGGAATTGCAGGCTATGGATCTTGCCGGCGATACCGGGCTGGAACTTCTGCCGGTAAGGCTCAACGAGCCATCCCTCGATGACGCTATGGCCGATACAGAACGGCTTCTCTTGGGGCTGGCCGGGCAGACCGAAGAGCCGGTAACGATTACCCTCTACGCCCGGCGAAAACTGCCATCGGTTTTGCGGGACTCCGGCTTTTCCTGTCTCTGCCTTCTCCGGAAGGGCAAAAACCCGGCGATTTTGGATGTCTTCCCCGCCGGGGCCCATCCTGTTCTGCCGGGACTTGCTATTGACATCGGCACCACATCGGTCTCGATTCTGCTGGTGAACCTGGAAACCGGCGAACCTTTGGCGGTGGGAAACGCCGGAAACGGCCAAATTCGGTACGGCGCGGATGTGATCAACCGCATCATCGAAAGTACGAAACCCGGCGGCCTAGCCCGACTGCACAAAGCGGTAGTGGACGAATGTATCGGGCCCCTCATCCGCCAGCTTTGTGAAAATTCGGGGGTCCAGCCGGAACAGGTGTATCGGGCGGCCGTGGCCGGAAATACCACGATGACTCACCTGTTCCTGCAAGTTTCCCCGGAGCATCTGCGCCTGGAGCCGTACGTGCCGGCTTTTTTCGATGTCGGCCCCATCCGGGGGGGCGAAGCGGGAATCGGCATTCATCCGGACGCGGAAGTTCTGATCGCTCCGGCGGTGGGAAGTTACGTCGGCGGGGATATTACGGCCGGGGCCTTTTCATCCCTGATTTTCAAAAAAGAATCCCTTTCTCTGCTGATCGATTTGGGAACAAACGGCGAATTAGTATTCGGAGGTTCGGAATTTCTCATGTCCTGCGCGTGTTCTGCGGGACCCGCCTTTGAAGGCGGGGACATAAGTTGCGGAATGCGGGCAACCGACGGCGCCATCGAAGGAGTTTCTATCGATGAGCAAACTATGGAACCCACTGTACGTATCATCGGCGGACAGAAACCCGCCGGATTGTGCGGGTCCGGGCTTATCGATATAATCGGCGAATTGTTTCGATGCGGAATTATCAACGCAAAAGGCAAAATCAGCCGGGAAGGAAAGCGAATCCGCCGGGACGAGTACGGTCAGGGCGCGTATGTAATCGCCTTTGCCCCGGAAAGCGGAACAGGCCGGGAAATTCTCCTCACCGAAACCGACATCGACAGCTTTGTCCGAGCCAAGGGCGCGATTTTTTCAGCCATCCGAACTATGCTGGCCCTATTAGATTTCCCCATGGAAGCCATCGAAAACGTGTACGTCGCCGGAGGCATCGGAAGCGGCATCAACATCAAGCAAGCTATCGCTATCGGTATGTTTCCCCATATTCCAATCGAGCAGTACCATTACATCGGCAACAGCTCCCTGTCCGGAGCCTACGCGATGCTTACCTCCCGCAAAGCCGGGGACCTGGTATCGGGCATCGGAAAGAGCCTGACGTACCTCGAACTTTCATCCCATCCTTCGTATATGGATGAATTTGTAGCCGCTTGTTTCCTGCCCCATACCGATGCGGCCCTATTCCCGCCCGCCGGGGGCTGAGAAAAACCCCAGACCAAAGAAGAAAGCAGGAAAGAAAGTATGGAAGAAAGCAGGGAAACAAAAAAAACATCTGCCCCGGCCGTCGAGGAGAAACAAAAGCTGAAAAATCAGAAGGAAGAAGTTCCCTTTTTTCACTACCTAGGAATATACAAAACCCTGGATCCTGAGGAAATTGCGGCGCGATGCAGGCTTCCCTTTGAGGAAAGGGCTTTTGCCTTGCGTCTCGTGGGGACCGAGTACCGCATCCCCTTTCCTGATTTTGCCCTGGGGGACGCGCCCATGGCAGAGAAAATCCTCATCCTTCGGTATTTGTGCGGAGGCAGATCCGTGGCGCCCCGGGGAAAACAGGTGGCTTACCAAGAAATTCCCTGGGGGAATGTGTATTACCAAAATTTTCAGGGGCGATGCATTTTGCGATTTGCCCGGACCTTTGGGTCTGATCTGGAGGCTTTCCGGCGGGTTATGGCTTTTTTGCAGGCCGAACCCTTACCCCAGAGCGATGCCGGCTATCGTTTTGAGTTCATCCCGGGCTTGTCTATGAGCTTGCTCCTTTGGGCTGGAGATGAAGAATTTTCCCCCTCCGGGCAAATTCTCTTCGATGACAACTTCGAATTTGCCTTTACCGCAGAGGACATCGCGGTGGTAGGCGAAACGGTCCTCCGCCGGCTCAAAATTCTTTCGGCTCAAAATTCTTTCTAAAGAAAAAGGTTGAGGAAAAAAAGTTGAAACAGAAAAAAAATTTATGTATACTCAAGATATGATTCTGGAAAAAATTATAAAACGTGGAGTAGTCACTGTCGGCGGGATGAACGCGCTCATTCTCTTCATATACGCGGTGGGAACAAAACAGGGGTTTATGGATCTAACCCAATTGATGCTTCTCCGCTGGGAGTTGCAGGTGGGACTTCTGTTAGGCTTTATCTCGCTTTTAGGTTTTTTTCTATTTTTTCTCAATCCTAAAAACAACAGAAAAGAATTTTTCAGAAAAATATCTTTTTGGGGATACCTGATTTCCGGGTTGTTGGGCTTTGTTTTTGCGCTTTTGGCGGCGTTTATTCTGGTTTTTACCAAAGGCGCGGAATCATGAAACGTTTGTTCGGGCTTCGCGGAGCGGTTCAAAGCGAAAATACCGAGGCGGATATTATCGCCCGGGTTTCGGCTCTGTATGACGAGTTACTGCTCCGAAACAATATGTCCGAAGAAGATGTGGCGTCGATTATCTTTTCGATGACCCCGGACTTGGACGCCCAAAATCCCGCGGCCGCGCTTAGGCGGACGGGCCGGGCCCAGGAAGCCGCGCTCTTTACCGCCCAGGAAGCCCGGATTCAGGGCGGTTTGGACCGGGTTATTCGGGTTCTTCTGCACTGCTACCTTGAAGAGGATGCGGTTCCCTATCATGTGTACCAAAACGGCGCGGAAATATTGCGCCCCGACCGGGCGGCTAAAGATAAAAAAAAGGAGGAATAAATGCAAGAGAACGTTGTTTATGTGGATCAGGCGGAAGGGCTTAAACGGGTTATGCAGAACGCCAAGCTCTATGTAAAATTGCTGAATAAATTTAAGGTAGATTTCAAGACCAAACCCGCGGAACTCCTGACGGCGGTTAAAGCGGAACAATACGAATCGGCCCAGGGCGTCGCGCATACAATAAAAGGCACGGCCGCGAATCTCGGCATGGCCGAACTCTACAAGCAAAGTCTTGCGGTGGAAGGGCAAATTAAAGACGGAACGGTCAGTCCTGAATCGGCCCAGGTCTTGCAGACCTGCTTTGACCATACCGTTTCCGCCATCGATGCGGTTCTGAAACAGTATGAGTGACCGCCAGATCCGCCCCGCCGTTTTGGTGGTTGATGACGTCGCAATGAATGTCCTGATCCTCGAAGAGATTCTCAAAGACAGTTATACTGTTCTCACTGCCGGGGACGGCGCGCAGGCTCTGGAGGTTCTTCATTCCGCGAAAACTTTGCCGAAGATCATCCTCCTCGATGTATTTATGCCTAAGATGAACGGCTACGAAATGCTTGAAATCCTGAAGCAGGACGCCGCGCTTAGGCGGATTCCGGTAATTTTCATTACCACATCGGATTCCGAATCCGAAGCTCTTTCCGCCGGCGCGGTGGATTTCATCTCCAAACCTTTCCTGCCGGACATTGTCAAACTTAGGGTGAAGAATCAGATCGCGCTGAAAAACTACAGCGACAGCCTAGAGGAAATGGTCGCGGAAAAAGCCGCGGAAATTACCTCAACTCTGCACAACACCCTCCAAGCAATGGCGAACATCATCGAATACCGAAACCTCGAATCCGGCAGTCACGTCAAACGAACTCAGCTTTTCTGCAAAGCTCTGGTGGAACATATTTTAGCATCCCAAGCTCCTCCGGCCGAGGAACTCCGAAGCCTCGAACCGGATGTTATCATAAAATCAATAACTCTGCACGATGTAGGAAAAATCGGTATTCCCGATAAAATTCTCCTAAAACCGGGACGCTTGGATCCGGATGAATTTGAAATCATGAAAACCCACACTACCGTCGGTAAAAATATTATCGAATCAATTTTGACCAATACGGATACAATTTACCTCAAGCATTGCCGGGATATTTGCTTCTGCCATCACGAACGATACGACGGCAAAGGTTACCCCCAGGGGCTTGCCGGCGACGCAATACCCCTCGCCGCCAGAATTACCGCCCTCGTCGACGTGTACGACGCTCTGGTTTGCGCAAGAGTTTACAAAGCCGCGTTGCCTTACTCCGAAGCTCTAAAAATAATTCGGGAAGGTCAGGGAACGCAGTTCGATCCGATTATGACCGACGCGCTCTTTGAAATTACGGATACCTTTCAGCAAATATCCATCGCAAACCAGTAAGCCCGCCCCGCGGGGGTTTCATGCCGGCCAAGGAAACCGGCGGACGGCGGCTTCCCTCACGCTTTTCTGCCTTTGCCGCGTTTCTGCTCTTTTCGGAAAAGCTCGCCGCTGAGTTTTTGATACAACTCGAATAGATACGCGACCCGCTCGCTGTCGTTAGCGAAAGTACGCCCGTACGCGGCGTCTACCGCTTTGTCCAGAGCCTTATGCGCCCGCGCCAAAATCGCAGGCATCGCAACCGGATCGTACAGATCGGCAAGACTGCTCTCAGGAAATTTCGCGCGGGCATCCAAAACGTTCCGCGCCGCGGACTCAATTTTTTCTTTTTGCTTTTCCGTTGGATTCGGCCACGGAAAGTTATTGTACACAATGTCCTTTGAATACCG
>JAIRPY010000099.1 GCA_031256905.1 Spirochaetaceae bacterium | reverse complement strand
ACCGAACTTTCCGCCCGGATTTCCAGGGAACTGAAAAACCGGGGCTTTTCCTTCGTAGGACCAACCATTGTTTACGCTTTCATGCAGGCTGTAGGAATGGTAAACGACCATCTGCTGGATTGTTTCCGATTCAGCGAATGCCAAAAGGGTCCGCTATTTCCGCCTCCTCAGGAAACGGCAGGCCGGCCGCAACCTTAACGGCGGATGCCGCGGTTTGCAGGTATTCCCGGCTATTCGTAACCGTTGCAGACATGATAGAGGACTCCCGATGCCTGCGATGCCCTCGGTATATTTATTTTGAAAATATCCTGATCCTGTCGGATACATACCAGAAGGAAACCGTCTTGGTACGCTGTGAAAAGGAAAACAATTTAGTTTCTGAAGCTGTGAATTGGGGCAGGGATTCGGCCTCCTCGGGCGATGAATCGGTCGCTTTTGGCGGAGTGGACCGGCAGGATAGGCGCGCCTCCCAGCAGGCCCCCGAATTCCGCCCATTCTCCGGCGGTTTTGCCCGGCACGGGAATCACTCGAACCGCGGTAGTTTTGTTATTCACCAGGCCGATGGCCATTTCGTCCGCTATTATTGCGGACAGGGTCGCCGCGGAAGTGTCCCCGGGCAGGGCTATCATGTCAAGCCCCACCGAGCAGACGCAGGTCATAGCTTCCAGTTTGTCCAGTCCGAGAGTTCCGGCCCGAACCGCCGCAACCATACCTTCATCCTCCGAGACCGGCATAAAGGCCCCGGAAAAACCGCCCACATGGGTGGACGCCATGATTCCCCCTTTCTTAACCATATCGGTGAGCATCGCCAAAGCCGCTGTCGAACCATGAGTCCCCGCGGAATCCAGCCCCATCTCCTCCAGAATCCGGGCTACCGAATCCCCCACCGCCGGGGTCGGCGCAAGGGATAAATCAAGAATCCCGAAGGGAACTCCCAGGCGTTTCGCCGCTTCCAGGCCGACTAATTGGCCCATTCGGGTAATCTTGAAGGCCGTTTTCTTGATGACCTCGGCCAGCTCATCGAAACTAGCCTCCGGATGAGCTTCCAAAGCGGCTTTCACCACCCCCGGCCCGGACACGCCGACATTCAAGCAATGCTCCCCTTCCCCGGGTCCATGAAACGCTCCCGCCATAAACGGATTATCCTCCGGCGCGTTACAGAAAACCACCAGCTTAGCGCATCCAAGGCCGTCTTTATCCGCGGTTTTTTCCGCGGTTTCTTTAATTACCGCCCCCATCCGCCGAACCGCATCCATATTGATGCCGCTTTTTGTTCCCGCGACGTTCACCGAGGCGCAGACCCGATCCGTACAAGCCAGCGCGTCGGGAATCGAATCGATGAGCCGCCTATCGCCAGTGGAACATCCCTTCTGAACCAACGCGGAAAAGCCTCCGACAAAATCAATGCCCAACTCTTTGGCAATTTCGTCAAGGGTCACCGCATACCGAGTATACTGCTTGTCCTCCGAAGCTCCGGCAATCAAGGCCAGGGGCGTAATCGATACCCGCTTGTTGATGATCGGGATGCCGAACTCGGTCTCGATGGCTCGGCCCACCGGAACCAGAGGCCCCGCAACCCGCAGAAGTTTATCCCGAATCCGCCGGCGGGTTTCATCCCCGGATCCGGCGGCGCAGTCCAACAGCGAAACCCCCAACGTAATCGCCCGGATATCGAGCTTGTGCCGAAGAAACATATCCACCGTTTCTTGTATTTCAAAAGGAGTAAACAGCATTTTTCCCTCTTTTTTCTTGGGATGTCAGGGGGGTCCCCAGACCTTAACTGAGGCATCCCACGCGCCGGATATAATATGTTTTCCCTCCGGACTAAAGGCCGCCGAACAAATACCATCGAGATGACCCGTCAAGGTCCGCAGTTCCAGGCCGGTTTCCGAATCCCAAATCTTCACCAACCCATCCCAAGAACCGGAGAGAATATACTTCCCATCGGGACTATAAGCCACTGATTTAACGATGTTTGTATGTCCTGTAAGGGTGAATACCGCCAAGCCCGTTTCCAGGTCCCAAACCTTCCCGGCATTTCGGTTTGAGCCGGAAACGATCCGCCGGCCCTCGGGACTGCAGGCGACAGCCAAAACGCCTCCGTCATTGCCGGTTAGGGTTTTGAGTTCCCGGCCGGTCTGGGCGTCCCAGATGCGGAGAACCCCATCCCCCAAGGACCCGGCGATAATACGTTTTCCGTCCGGGCTGAAGACGGCCGAGGATACGCCTCCGGCATGACCGGGTAAGGTCCCTATTTCCGCGCCGGTTTCCGGGTCCCAAATTTTTACGTCCCCGTCCCCGGAGCCGGAGATGATTCGGGTCCCGTCCGGGCTGAAGTCCACGGACCAAACCACATCGGTATGACCGGTCAGGGTCCTGATAAGCTGACCGGTCTGGGCGTCCCGTAATGCGACGGTTTTGTTGTACGAACCGACCGCGATTTTTTTCCCCTCCGGGCTGACCGCGAGGCACCAAATTCCGCTGTTTTCCGGGGGAAAGGTCCCTATTTCCGCGCCGGTTTCCGAGTCCCAGACTTTGACGGTTTGGTCTTCGGAGCCTGAGTATATCCGGGTTCCATCGGGGCTGTAGGCCACAGCCCAAACTCCGCCCTTATGCCCGGAGAGGGTCCTCAATTCTTCAAAGGTTTCTATATCCCGGGAGATAACGCTGACTCTTGGTCCTGAGGTTTTCGGTTTCGGCGGTTCATCCTGGACCGAACTTTCGGTTTTGCAGGTTAGCATAAAAAAGCAGATCGGCAAAATAAAGCAGATTTTTTTCATAATCCCTCAAATTCGGTGCATCGCCTTAAAAACCGCTTCATGCATTAAACTGATGGATACCTGCATAATTTCTCCTAATTCCGCCAGTTCCCCTTTGATAGTCTCCAGATTTTTGGTAGTCCGGGCTAGGTTGACCATCATCATCATAACGAAATTGCCGGATAAGATTGTTTGGCTTATATCTTCTATATTAATATTTCGTTCCGCCAAAAACGCGCTGACCCGGGCGATGATACCCACCTGATCAGTTCCCACTACGGTAATGATAGCATTCACAGAAATGAGTATACCCAACTCTTTTTTCTATCGCAAGCCCCCCTTTTCCCTTTTGACCGGGGTATGCTATGCTTATCCCATGGGAAATATAAAATGGATCTGGGAATATATGGGCAGGCCTCGGAAAGTATACATTGGGGGGCTTGCTCTGGCCGGTATAACCGCCGGCATGATAATCATCAACCCGATGCTTGCAAGACGGCTCATCGACGACGTGGTACTGCCCGCAAATCCGGAACCCCTCTTGGGTATTTTGGGAATAATGATGGGGGCCACCCTCCTGCGTTTGAGTCTGCGGTATGGGATGGTCATTCTGATGGAACTCAAAAGTACCGAAACCATGACCGCCATCCGCCAGCGGATGTACGACATCGTACAGGGCCAGGATTACCGGTTTCTCGATAAAATCCGGACCGGAAACTTGATGACCCGCATGACCAGCGACTTGGATATGCTCCGGCATTTTGTGTCCTGGATATGCTACCAATTTGTCGATGCGGTGGTGCTTTTCATCGCTACTATTACCTTCTTATTATTCGTCAACTGGAAGCTCTCGCTGTGTCTTGCGTCGATTACGCCCCTTATTCTTTTTTTGAGCGAACGGTTTATGCGCCGGATTAGACCTCGGTTTGTACTGCTGAGGGAAAAGCTCACCAAACTGAGTACCACCGTCACGGAAAATATCGATGGCAACCGGGTGGTTAAAGCTTTTGCCCGGGAGGAGTACGAAAAGGATCAGTTTGAAAAACACAACGCCGGATACCGGGACACCAGTTATGAAAACGCGCTTATATCCGCAAAGTATCAGCCCCTTTTGGAAGCTTTGAGTCAGCTTCTTTTGGTGATTACCCTGGCTGTGGGGGGCGTGTTTCTGATACGCAACGACATGACCCCCGGGGAATACTTATCCTTTTCGTCTTTGACTTGGGCCTTATCTCAGCCGTTCCGCATGATGTCTTTACTGTTGGCGGATTTTCAGCGGTTCAACGCCGCGGCCGCGATGATTACCGAAATTCTCAACGCGAAACCCTTCATTACCGATAAGCCCGGGGCCTTTAAACTGATTCGGCCGGCGGGCAGGGTTGAATTCAAAAATGTAGGCCTCACCCTTGGGGGCACCCCGGTTCTGAAGGATATAAACTTCAAGATAGAACCGGGGCAGACTCTGGGGATTCTCGGCAGTACCGGGGCGGGCAAAACGGTGCTGGTGAATATGCTTCTCCGGTTTCAGGAACCTGATGCCGGAGAAGTTCTGCTGGACGGGCAGAATGTGCAGAAGTACACTTTATCTTCTTTGCGCCGGCGCATCGGCATAGCGATGCAGGAAGTGTTTCTGTTTTCCGATACGGTATACGCAAACATTTCCTACGGACGCCCGGACTTAGACAGGAATTCTATCAAACAGCAGGCGGTTATCGCCGACGCGGATCGGTTTATTACCGGATTAAGCGACGGCTACGAAACCATCGTAGGCGAGCGCGGAGTCGGTCTTTCAGGAGGACAGCGTCAGCGCATCGCCCTCGCCCGGGCTCTCGCGGTGAAGCCGGCGGTGCTTATCCTCGACGATACAACTTCTGCGGTGGACAGCGAAACTGAAGGCTATATTCAGGATCAGCTTAGGCGGCTGGATTATCCCTGCACGAAGATTATCATTGCCCAGCGCATTACCTCGTTCCGAGGGGCGGATCTGATTCTCGTCATGGATCAGGGGCGCATCGTCGAGCGGGGTACTCACGATGAACTTATGGCAAACCCCGGATTCTACCAGCGCATCTGGAAACTGCAAAACAACGTAGAAGACGAAGCAATACAAGGAGGAAAAAAATGGGTAAAAAAATATTAAAAGAAAAGCCCCAAAAAGAGCGTCCGGGGCGCAATAAATACGATGTAGACGAATATCTCGATGAGAAAGTAAGTCTTTTTAATATCAAGCGGAGTCTTATTTATCTCTATCGCATGAAGGGAAATATGTTTCTCGCGTTCGGCCTGAGCATTGCCGGAAGCCTTATTGGGCTTTCTGGACCCCTGTTTATCCAGCGCGCTCTGGACGAAGCGGTTCCTAATAAAGACTACCGTCTGCTGATGCTCATGGCGGTATTTCTCACCGGCACTATTGTGATCAGCATCGGTCTTGGGGCGATTCGCAACATTCTTGTCGCCCGTACCGGGCAGAATATTATTCATGACATCCGGTATGATTTATTCGCTCATCTTCAGCGTCTGCCTTTTGCGTTTTATGACAGCCGCCCGCATGGTAAAATTTTTGTCCGAGTCGTGCCTTATGTAAACAACGTTTCTGACGCGCTTTCCAACGGGGTCCTGAATTTTGTCATCGAAATTCTGAACATTTTATTTATCGCGTTTTTTATGTTTCAGGTAAGTCCCCAATTAGCCGCGGTAACCTTAACGGGACTGCCTTTTTTGGCGTTGTTTATCTGGACTATCAAGGGGCATCAGCGCCGGGCGTGGCAAAGGGTATCAAATAAAAACTCAAACCTTACCGCGTATCTTCAGGAGTCCTTTGACGGCGTGCGGGTGACTCAGGCCTTTGATCGGCAGAAACGGAATAGAGGCATCATGGACAAACTCGCCGGAGAACGAAATACCGAGTGGATGCGGGCCCAGTATATTTCCAACACGATGTGGTTTTCCACGGAAACGATAAGTCAATTAGTGTTTTCCTGCGTGTATATAGTCGGAGTGTACAAGATGCATCCGATGGCGAGTTTTGGGATGCTTCTCGTTATGGGAAATTATGCCTGGCGGTTTTGGCAACCGATTATCAATCTTGCGAACATCTACAATACTTTTGTTACCGCGATGAGTTATCTCGACCGAATCTTTGACACTATCGCTGAACCGGTAGTTGTCGAAGACGCCCCCGGGGCAGTAATACTGCCGCCGATTCGCGGTCATGTGGAGTTCAAAAATGTGACCTTCAGCTATGATCGGGGCCGCGGCATTTTGAAAAATATTTCTTTTATCGTCAAACCCGGAGACAGTATTGCTTTCGTCGGGCCTACCGGCGCGGGAAAGACGACTATCGTGAATCTGATAAGCCGGTTTTACAACATCGAAGAGGGACAGATTTTGATCGATGGGCAGGATATAATGCAGGCGACGATCCATTCTCTCCGCAGTCAGATGGGAATTATGTTACAAGATAGTTTTTTGTTTACCGGCACCATTACGGATAACATTCGTTACGGCCGGCCTGACGCGTCTTACGAAGAAGTAAAAACCGCCGCGGAACTCATCGGCGCGAATCTGTTTATCGAGAAACTGCCGAAAGGCTACGAAACGCCGGTAACAGAACGGGGCGGCGGCATTTCTCACGGGGAAAAACAGCTTCTCGCGTTTGCGAGGACCCTTTTGAGCGATCCCCGGATCTTGATTCTCGACGAAGCTACCAGCAACATCGATACCGGTACGGAGCAGTTGGTGCAGGAAGGAATCCGAACCCTTATGCGGGGGCGCACTTCTTTTATCATCGCCCACAGGCTTTCCACGATTCGGGATTGTTCCCGAATCATGTATGTAAGCGACGGACAAATCATCGAAACCGGCTCCCACAGCGAACTTATGGCTTTGCGGGGCGCGTATTATCAACTCTACGCCGCTCAATACGCCTCGAGCTAGATCTGCGGATGCATTTCGCGGGGCTTCGATCCTCCGGAAATGTATCCTAATTCTTCAAGAGCTACTTCCGCTTCTCGGATTTCATCGTACGGTTTGACTTCCTGGGCATAGATAATAGAGTTTTCATGGCCCTTGCCTAAGAGAAGAACAATATCTCCGGCCCGGGCAAGGGAGAAAGCTTTTCTAATTGCCGCAGGCCGATCGGGTATGAGAAACAAAGTTTCTCCAAGTTTTCCATGAGGAAGGCCTTGAGCTATTTCTTCCAATATCGATGCCGGGTCTTCGCCTCTGGGGTCTTCGTCGGTAAGAATAACGATGTCCGACCAGGCCCCGGCGATGGCGCCTTGTTCGCTTCGCTTTTTGGTATCCCGTTCGCCGGCGGAACCGAAAAGACTGATGAGGCGGCCTCCGGTTTTTGCTTTTTGTTCTTGAAAGGGCGGAAATACAGCGCGGAATGAGGACGGAGTATGCGCGAAATCGACCAGCACCTCGAAGGGCTGTCCCCGCCGGATTGCGGTCATGCGTCCCCGGACAGGTTTGAGCCTTGGTACGAAGGGAATCAATTCCCGAACCGGAACAGACAGGAACCGGGACGTGGCCAGCAGACTTGCGAGTACGTTTCCTGCATTAAAGGCTCCCGGAAGTCGGTCGCAAATGCGCGCGTCGGTTTCTCCTCGGATCGTGTATTGATTTCCTTCGGAATGGCTTTCAATACTGTGCAGACTTAAATCCGCTTTTCTGCCGGCGACGCTAAAAGTATACACCGGCCGGGTTGTAGCTTCCGTAAAATACTGCGCGCTGGGATCATCCGCGTTGAGTACGCCGAAAGCGTTTTCTCGTTTGAGCCCGCGGAAAAGATTCGCTTTATCGTATCGGTATTGCTCCCAGGTTCCATGAAATTCAAGATGTTCGTGCGCTACATTAGTCATCACAGCGGCAGAAAAAGACACATCTCCTAAACGGTTTGTTTTTTGGGATAATCCATGGGAGCTGGATTCAAGAACCGCGTATGCTAGGTTTTGATCCCGCATTCGAGCGAGAAGTCCCTGAGTTTCGGGAGCTTCCGGCGTAGTTTGATGTTCTGGATTCCACTGTTCTCCGGTTCCGTCGTCGAACTGCACTGTGGAAACGAATCCTGCGGGGTTTCCGGCGAGTTTAAGAAGCTGGTAGATGAGGTATACGGTAGTGCTTTTTCCTTCGGTTCCGGTTACGCCGATTACCTGAAGTCTGCGGGAAGGAAATCCGTAGAAGGCCGCGGCTATGGGACTCATAGCGAATCGGGAGTTTTCCGCTTTGATATACGCGACTCCGGGATGATACGTTTCAAGATTCCGTTGATGCACAATAACGGAACAGCCTTTTGCGACAGCCTCTTGCACAAAGGTATGTCCGTCGTAATGAAGTCCGGGCAGAGCGAAATAGAGATTGCCGGATTCAGCTTTTCGAGAATCGTACACAAGACCTGATACCCCCGGATCAACTCCGAATTGCGCCGAGCATCCCGCGGACTGCGCAATTTCGGGGGTAAAAAATTGGGATAATCGTTTCATTCTTTTAGTATACCCGAATTTCTGAAAAATATTATTGTCAACACTCCCCTCAACCGGCGCGATATAACCGCTGTAAGAACCGTCTTCAAGCCGGCGGGAAGCCTCATCAGGATTTTGAAGCTGAACCGGACGTAAATGCTGTTGGATAAAATCTTGACCTTTCATCTTTTTATTTTCTAAAAACGCTTGCCTTTCAAAAGGATTTTGATATATAATTCTAAGCGTTATGAAATGTTTTCTAAGGATATTCTAAAGGATTTTTAAAGATATATGTATGCAATACCG
>JAIRPY010000097.1 GCA_031256905.1 Spirochaetaceae bacterium | reverse complement strand
TCGAGAAATCGATCAGCGTCTGTTCATCGGCAAATATCGATCCCACGGCTAACAGCATGACGACGACAAGAATGAATATACGTTTCATTCATAGCTCCTTTCGTAGTTTAAGTCCTTTCGGACTGTTTATTCTAAGTATATAAAATTATAAATATTTGTCAACAGATTTTTTACCGGATTTTCATTTTTTCTTTAAAAATTTATTTTTTTATTTTTTCTCATCTTATTTAAAAATATCTAAAGTATTTTTCTTTTATGCCGATAAAAATATTTGATTCCCGTTGATAAAAAGTTTGATCTCCCGGACTTGAGGAAAATTCCGGCGAATCCCCTCCTCCAAGGTCCGTAAACTGCGATCCAACTCCCCATCCCGCAATGGCGTATCCGGCGCCGGCGGCAATACCGCATACTCCGACAAATCCGCGTATACCGTCCCATTCCGATACAGCAAAGACCGCAACGAAACATCCCGGCAAAAAAGCGGCGCCGTCTCAGGCAAAACGGGTCCAAGTAACGCCTCCTCTACATACCGGGTTATCTCCTGTTCCGCCACAGCGTACCGAGGCAACATCCGCTCCTCCACCGCGGCCGCCTCTGTCCCAATCCGGTAAAAGACAAAGGTCCGCCGCTCCACGGGCAAATCCATAAGCTCATACCCGGCAAAGATCCCCAAAGCAACCAAAACCAGCAGACGTAAAATGCAATTTCCCATCCGCAAAATCCCCGGCCCAGACAACCCAAAACCTTTCATTCTACCACCGTATACCCTTCGGACCCTTCAAATTCCGCGATAAAATCGCTTATTCCTTTATACAACGCTTCTCCAAACTTTTTCAAGGAGGCATCGTCGGAAAAAAGCAGGGCATCCGCTTCATTCGTAACAAACCCAAGTTCCACCAAAATTGCGGGCATTTTGGCGTTCCGGACCACAAACCATTCTTCCGCTTTAAGCCCCCGGGACGGCAAAGTTTTCCCGAAAACCGCTTCGAATTGTTTCAAAATCGCCCCAGCCATCCGGATACTTTCGGATAAAAACTCTTCCTGCAACATAAGATCGACAATCGACGCCACTTCCTTAGGACCTTCATACTTATCCGGATCCAGCACGGTCCGCTGATAGTCCGGTTTCAAGTACCAAACCTCATAGCCCCGAACATCTTTCCGAAAGGTCGCATTCGCATGAATCGAAATGTAGATAATCGCCTCATTTTCTTTGAGGCGCACCGCATTGGCGAGATTCACCCGTTCGTCCAAAGTAGGATAAGTATCCTCGGTCCGGGTCAGGAGAATCTGCTTATCTGGAAAACCCTGCTTGAGCCGGGCGAAAAGGTCCTTTGAAACTTTTAAGGTAATATCTTTTTCCAAAAGTTTTATTGACTTACCGTTAATAGTATGATTTCCTATAGCCCCGGTATCCTTCCCGCCATGACCGGGATCCACAATGACCGCGGCAATCCGAAAAAGGGATTCCGGATGAACCGCCTTTTCAAGACCCATCCGCAGAGCCGAAACAAACTCTTTGGGAAAATGGAGCTGACCCTTTTCAAGATACGGCGCCGGCGGGGAGAGAATTTCCTGCCCGTCCAGAACCGCCAAGCCGGTTTCCCCCGGGGTCCCAACCTGAAAGGAAACGTAATGCTCGGATACCGAAAACATTCCGGTCTGAAAAATCGGGTCCCAGTGAAACTCAACGCCTCCATCCTGAATATGATTCAAATCCGCGAGAACTTCATCCAAAGTGAGAATGTTTGCCGGTTCCGCGGACAGCGAAAAAACATATATAAGGAAGAAAATCGCGCTGATTCGGGCCATCCTGGAGCCTCGGTTCCGCTCATTCTGAGAGATCCGCCCGGTAAGCCGCCCCTTGATAGCCTCCTCGGACCAGAGCCTCCCAAAATTCGCGCCCCAAAACCGGAGGCTTTTCGGTAAAGGCGAGAGAAAGCCCGGTAATTGCCCGAACCGCCTCGAGACTTTCCGGGACCGTTCGGCCGGTATAATCCTTCAGCCCGGACTCAAGCAGTTCCGGGAAAGGCAAAAGCCCAATTTCCGAACCTCCCCCGGCAGTATTGGACCGGCTCAAGCCCTCAAGCTTAAGCCGTAAAGTCTCAGGCAAAACAAACGCGGAAGGCGGAAAATCCGATCCTTCCCCGATAAGAAAGGCTTCGGTTTCCGGGTCCGGCGCGGTCAGCCGAATCAGTACGGCCCGGGCGGCCTCCTCCGCCGCGAGGACCGCGGTTTCCCGATCTGGTCCGGCGGTAATGACATTCCCGCATTTCGTCACGTTATTTTCAGGAAACTTAACCCGGGAACCCGGGGCAATCCGCAGAAAAAGGTCCCGTACATACTCGCCAGTCCGGGCGGATTCCATGCCGATAATAGCCCGAACCCGTCCCGGAATCGAAATAAACGCCCGTTCCGCGCTGGTCCATCGGCGTTTCGGGACCAGCCCGTCCGGGGGAAGCCCCAAGGCGATCTGAATCGCCCCTTTTGTCGCAAGAACCCCGGAAGCGTACGGGTAAGTCCAGCCGGACATATATCCCCCGGAAAGCCGGGCGGCAATCTCGCCGATCATAGGTCCCGCAGGCGTAAGCTTCATATCTCCTTTTGCCGCGCCGTTTGTGATTCCCAGAGCTTTCGCGCCGGCTTCAAAGACCTGCAAAATCGCAGTAGCTTCGGCTTCTCCCAGAACCGAAGGCATCGTATGCCCCATTTCGATAAAATAAGGAGGAAAAAAAATATGCCGATCCGCCAAACCGCAGATCGTCATTTTTCCGTTATAAACGAGGGCGTCCACGGATAACTCCGGACCTTCCATGTATTCTTCCACAATAACCCGGGAAGACCGGGAAAAAGCCAGCGCGTCCCGAACTCCGGCGTCGAGTTCCGCCGGGTTGTTGACCCGCCGGCATCCCCGGGCCCCCATATTGTCCACCGGTTTGACCACCGCCGGATAAGCGAAGGGAAGCGGGAATTCCGGAGGCGCCGGAGCTTTGAGGATAATAAACCGGGGCGACGGCAATCCCGCGGCTTTAAAGCATTCCCGCATCCGCTCTTTATCCGAGGCGTTCAGCGCGGCCGCGTAGGGGATGCCCGGCAAGCCGAGGCGTTCCGCGACCCAGGCGACGGTAGCGGAGAAATCGGTTCCTGCGGTCATTATGCCTGCGAGGGTCCCTTCGGTTTGCATGGATCGCGCCAGCTTTTCGATGCCTTCTTTATCTTTCAGGTCGATATGCTCGAAGCGGTCCGCCCAGGGGACGCAGGGCGCGTTCGGGTCCCCGTCTACCGCGATGACGGTAAGGCCCATTTCCCTCGCGATCCGCAGGGCAGGTCCCTGCATCGCCCCTGCTCCAAGAATTATCAATCCTTTACCGGTATATTTCATACGTATATATCGGTCAAAAAAATCCGGGATTGCAAAAAAACGTGTTTTGCGGCTTTACCCCGCCGACAGGGAGGCCAGCAGGATGGCTTTGATTGTATGTTTTCGGTTTTCCGCTTCATCCCAGGCCCGGCTTTGGGGACCGTCGATTACGTCGGAACTTACTTCTTCGCCTTTTATTGCCGGCAGGCAATGGAGAAAAATCGTGTCTTTTCGGTTGCTTTTTTCCATCAAGCTTTGGTTGACCTGATAGGGACTCAGCAGGCGCGTCCGTTCCTCTTTTTGGGATTCCTCGCCCATAGACGTCCATACATCGGTGTAGATTGCGTCTGCTTCTGCAACGGCTTCGGTATTTTCGGTAATCTGAATCTCTCCGCCGGAGGTTACGGCCAGGTCCCTGCAGGTTTTGACCAAATCTGCCTTTGGATAAAGTTGTTTCGGAGTGATTATCGTAAAGCGCACCCCTACCTTCGCGCTTATTACCATAAGGGAGCGGGCTACGTTATTTCTTCCATCGCCGATGAAGCAGAGTTTTTTCCCTTTGGCGGGTCCGAAATTTTCTTCCAAAGTCTGTATATCCGCCAAGGCCTGAGTCGGATGAAAGCTGTCGGTGAGGCCGTTGTATACCGGCACTCCCGAATACGCGGCTAAAGTTTCTACGGTACTCTGCTTAAAGCCCCGGAATTGAATAGCGTCAAACATTCTGCCCAGAACTCGGGCGGTATCTTCGATGGATTCCTTTGCGCCGAGCTGTATATCATCAGTAGAAAGAAATACCGGATGGCCTCCTTCTTCGCCAAAAGCGGTTTCAAAGGCGCATCGGGTTCGGGTGGACCGCTTTTCAAACAGAAGCGCCAGAGTTTTTCCTGCAAACCGGCTATGCCTTTCTCCCCGACGTTTTTCCGTTTTTACTTGTACGGCTAAATCCAGCAAAAACCGGATTTCAGATTCCGAATAGTCCAGCCAGGTAAGTAAGGATCGGCCTTTTAAGGATGTTTTTAAGGATGTTTTTAAGGATGTTTCTAAAGTATGCATGATGAAACCATAGCAGATCCGTCAGCCTCCCGCCAGCGGGGTTCGGGCAGTCTTAAAAGCTGTCTCGGGCAATGGGCGAGCCTATCCAGATGCCTTCTCCAAGATAGTCTAATCTTCGTCCTTCTACAAGAATTTGAACGTCTTTAACGTTGACGAATTCCGTGGCGGTCCAGATAATCTGCTCCAGCGCGCCGGCGTAGCCCTCGACGCCGTAGGGGTTATATTGGAAGGATTCGCTTAGATTGATGTAAGCGGTATCCCGGGAAACTTGGGCGGATACAATTTGGGTTTCCTCCGGGATGAGCGAAATCAAACCCTGCCGTTTTTCCCCCTCCCCAGGACCCTTTAAAAGGGACTGCATGACATCAAGCAGAGGCGAGTCCGATGCGGGAATCGCTCTCCCGGTCTTTGTTCGTATAATCGCGCCGCTTTTGTCAACCTGAATAAAGTAGAGGGTCCGTTCCCGCATCGGGGCGGTTCCGCCGGAGACCGGGACTCCCTCAGATAAACCTTCGGGGCTTGGGGCGGGTCTGCTTTCGGCTGAGCCTCGGGGGGCGGGAATACTCTCGGCCGGGATACCCGGGGCCGGGGGAACCCCAGAAGGCATGGCTTCTGGTTCGGGGGAAAGAAACGTTTCGTCCGGGGGAGGCGCCGGCGGAACTTCCGGGGGAGGCGTCCGGGACTTAAACCATGCGGGCCACAGGGCGTTCTGCATGGTCGTGCGGATTTTGGGCCAATTCAGGATAAAAAGACAGGTTATAAACACCCCAAATACGGCCCAAAACATCACCGCCGCGAAGATCTTTAATTTTTCCTCCTTCGACCGAGGCTGTTTATAAATCGGCTTATAAGGTTTTTTTTTTCTTTCCATCCGGTTTTCCTTTTATATTTGCATCTTTTTTTTAAAGAAATCGATAAACGAATCTAATTTCTCGGAATTTGGGAATATTCCCTGGAAAAACGACGCGCTTCCGCCGCCTTTGCCGCCGGCTTGGGCCAGAGCTTCGGCTAGGAGGGTTCGCAGATCGGCTCCGGCCGCGGAACAGAAGGCCGCGAATTTCAGCTCTTTTGGGGCGGCGAGTAAAATTACCGCAGAACTTATCTTCTGCGCGGATCGGCCGATCCGGAGAATTTCGTCTATGCCGGCGTCCGGCACCGCCGCGACGACCGGACCCGGACGTCCCTGGATGAGGGCCTCGGCTTGGTATTCCGCGAGGGCTTCTTCCCGGGCTTTGAGGGTTCGTTCCAGGGCGGCGGTTTTTTCCAGATGCGCCAGCAGGCCTTTGCCGATTTCCCCGGCCGGAACTTTGAGGGCTTGGGAAGCAATATCGCAGTTTCGTCCTAAAAGCCGGCTGTTCCGCAGGACCCGGCGGCCCGCAATAAAATACACCCGGGTCAGGCCCTTGTATTTTTCGGCTTTTAGAATACGAAGGAGGCCGATTTGCCCGGTACTTTGCAGATGGGTCCCGCAACAGGGGGAAAAATCCTTCCCCTGAATCTCGACGACTCGGATGACGGCCTCGTTTTTCGGCGGGATTTTCCGCAGAGGAAAGGCTTCGACCCGTTCCGGAGGGCAGAGGTGAATATTCACCGGCCGATTTTCTTCTATACTATCCGCCGCGGCTTCTTCCGCGGCTTCCTGCGCGTCTGGGGGAAACTCCGGGGCGTCCACATCAATCGTGCAAAGCTCTTCGCCTAAGTGCATGGAAACGGTAGCTTTTCCGGTAAGGCCTAGGATAATCCCGGAGAGAAGATGCTGTCCCGTATGGTGAACCGTCAGGTCCCGGCGCCGCCGGACGTCGAGGAGGAGTTCTGCAGGCCCCGGCCTCAGATCCGCCGCGGCTTCGGCGGATAGAATATGCAGGATTTCGCCGTCCCGTTCCTGCACATCCAGCAGAGGCTTGCGGTTGATGCTTCCCCGGTCGCCGCTTTGTCCGCCGCCTTCGGGGTAGAAAATCGTCCGGTTGAGCAAAACCGCCGCGGTATTTTGGGGAAGCCGGCGAATCTCCTGAATCTCCGCCTCCCCGGTTTCCGCAATCGGCGTCTGGTAATACTCGCGTTCAGTGGGCATGAGTATAGTATACAGGAAAAACGTAAAATAAGTAAGTATAGTTACTGTATGAAATATATCCTTATCGGCGGCGGAATCGGAGCGGTTCTGCGGTATTTATCAATCCAGGGGATTCAAGCTCTCTACGGCAGGCCCTTTCCGGCGGGAACCTTGGCGGTGAACAGCGCGGGAGCTTTACTTATTGGTTTTTTTGTTACCCGGTTTGAATCTTCCGGGGTTTCCTCGGGGATGCGGTTTTTTGTCGTAACTGGTTTTTTGGGAGGATACACCACGTTTTCGACCTATTCTCTTGAAACGGCTCGGTTTTTTATGGCGGGGAATATAAAACAAGGGTTGCTCAATATTCTGCTGAACAACGGAATGTGCCTTGGCTTTACGATGCTGGGAATGTGGATAGCGAAGCGATGGCCGCCTTTTTAGAGAGAAATTTCCACGGCGATTTCCAGCACCCGATGGCGATGAATTTTGGAAACCGTAACTCCCAGGCCTTGGAATTGGAATTGATCTCCTTCTTTGGGAACTTCTCCGAACTGCTCAAGGGTCCAGGTACTTACGGTTTTGCGGCGGGGGCTGGCGTTTTCCGGTTCTAGGGAGAAAAACTGGAAGAAGGCCTCTAAGTCGGTATTGCCCAATACGAGATAGGTTTTTTCGTCTTGTTTGATAAAGGGTTCGATTACTTCGTCATGTTCATCCCAAATTTCTCCGACTAATTCTTCGAGAATATCTTCGATGGTGACAATGCCCATGGTTCCCCCGAATTCGTCCACCAAAACCGCCAAATGAGCTTGTTTTTCTTGCAAGGTTTTGAGCAGTTTAGGGAGTTTCATGGATTTTGTGATGAATACCGCAGGTTTTATGACGGTTTCTAAGGGCTGATGCCGTTGTATTACTTCATGGTGAAAATCTTTGAGCAGAATGAGGCCCGCAATGTGATCCATCGAATCCTGATACACCGGCAATCTGGAATACCCGGTGGCATGAAATACGTCGTCCACGGCTTGGGCTGTATCGGACAGGGCCACGGCGGCCACGTCAATTCGCGGGGTGTAAATATCCTGCGCGGTAAGGTCATCGAATTCGATGGTCCGGCGAATCAGGGTTTCTTCCGCTTCGTTGATGCCTCCTTCCTGCCGGACTTCTTCGACAAAGGTGAGGAGTTCTTCTTCGGTAACCCCGGGGTTTCGCTGAATCTTGAAGAGTTTTACGATGCAACCCTTCCATAGGATCAGCAGGCGGTTAAGGGGAGTCAGCGCGAACATCAACGCGCTGATTAGGGGCGCGGCAAACATGGCCGTTTGTTCCGGGACTTCTTTGGCGAGGGTTTTAGGGGATATTTCTCCCACAATAAGAACTAAAACGGTCATCACCAGAGTCGCGACACTTACTCCGGCGCCGCCGAAAATATTCACAAAAAAAACCGTAGCCAGCGCAGAAGATGTGATATTTACAATATTGTTCCCGATCAGCACCGTGGTGAGAAACGTATCGTAATGTTCCGCCAGTTCCAACGCGCGAGCCGCTCGTTTGTTTCCCTGGGCGGACATATTTTTGAGCTTAATCCGATTCAGCGAAGAAAAAGCCGTTTCACTAGCAGAAAAAAAAGCTGAACAAAAAAGCAGTAAGAAAAGAGCGGTTAAGATACCCATATCCATAACATCAGTATACCGAAAACCCGAAAAATTGAAAACCCGGGAAAACTTTCCCGGGAGAAGATTTAGAAAGCCGAGGTAATTTTGGTTTTTAATTTTGTCCAATGTTCCGCGGTTTTGTAATCCGCCGCTGAATTCGCCGGAACCCACACCTGGGCTATCTTACTGGCGGTAAAAGAATCGCTGGTTATCGTCGGCGGCGCGGCCGAGCCTAAGATGAAAACCGCATCCTTTGAACCAGCTTGAAAGGCCTTGGATCCGATACGGCTTACTTTCGGCAGAGCTATGGTTTTCAACGCTTTACAGCCATGGAAAGCGTAGGCGCCTAGGGTTGTGACTTCCGGCAAGGTTACTGACACCAGAGATGTGCATTTGGCGAAGACCCCGGTAAATTCGCTGAGGCCGTCTTCGAGAGTTTTGACGGTATCGGGCAGAATGATAGATACTATCTTTTCCTTGTTTGCCGCCATGGCGTTATTTAGCGCGTAGGTCGGCGGGGATATTTTGCTCCCGGTACAGCCTCTCAGATCCAGGGCGACGTAACGATTCAAGGCTTCCAGCATACCGTTAAAGTTATCTTCCAGATTAACGCCTCCCAGGGCGATTTCGTAGGGCCCGGCCGGAGTATTCAGGGGAGTACTTTCCAGATACCTTTTCAGGGCCTCCACGCCTGAAAGCTGTAGGGCTTGGGGGGCCGGGGGATTTACCGGGGGGGCCGGGACGCCTGGGGGATTTACCGGGGCGGCCGGGGCGGGCGGATTTCCCTGGGCTGGTTCGATCTGCTTATCCTCGGGAACCGAGACTTGGCATCCGGCAAAAGCTAAAAGGACCGCGCAGACCTGGGCGGTTCTTTCAAAGGGCCGCGGACCTGCGGCGGGGTATGGTTTCATAGCAACCTCCTAAAGTTGTTCTTTGTTGATAAGGTACGGCGGGGAGATTTGCTTTACTTTTTGGTTGTTGTATAGGGATTATTTTTGAGTCATACTGGGGGCGAGGAGATTCCCATGGTTAAATCAATGCGTAATATTGGGATTATGGCGCACATCGACGCTGGAAAAACGACAACCACCGAACGAATCCTCTATTATGCCGGAAAGAGTCATCGCATCGGCGAGGTTGACGACGGCGAAGCCGTTATGGACTGGATGGAACAGGAACAGGAACGGGGCATTACGATTCAGAGCGCGGCCACGACGATTTATTGGAAGGAGGTGCAGATAAATATTATCGACACCCCGGGACACGTGGATTTTACCGCGGAGGTTGAGCGGTCCTTACGGGTTTTGGATGGGGCCGTGGCGATTTTTGATTCGGTTCGGGGGGTGGAGCCCCAAACCGAAACGGTCTGGCATCAGGCGGAACGTTATCGGGTGCCGTGCATCTGCTATGTGAATAAGATGGATCGGGTCGGGGCGGATTTTTTTCAGGTCCTGGCGGATATTGCCGGGAAACTTGGGGCTGAAGCTCCGGCAATTCAGATTCCTATCGGCAAAGAAAGCGAGTTTGAAGGGGTCCTCGACCTCATCGAAATGCAGGAAATCCGCTGGGAGGATGCCGAAGGCGAACGGATGAGGGTTTCCCGGATAACCGAAGAATATTCGGCCTGGGCCCGGGAGGGCCGGGAAAAGCTCATTGACGCCCTTTCCCGGCATTCGGATTTAATAACCGAGCGGTACCTGGCCGGAGAAGACCTTAGTCCGGACCTCCTCCGGCAGGAACTGCGGAAAGCGGTTTTGACTCGCCGGCTTTTTCCGGTATTGGCTGGGGCGTCCCGGCGCAATCGGGGGGTTCAGCCTCTGCTCGATGCCATTGCTTGGTATTTGCCGGCCCCGGACGAAGCCCGGCCCGGGATGGGGCATCATCTCAAAAAAGACCTGGAAATTCCCATTCCTTATGATCCGGCGGGTCAGCCCTTGGGTTTGGTCTTCAAAATTCAAAATGACCGGGAAGCGGGCAGTCTGTGTTATGTGCGGATGTACGCCGGTTCGATCAAGCCGGGGCAGATGGTCTTCAATGTCGGGAAAAAGAAGCGGGAACGGGCGAACCGCCTTTTGCGGATGCATGCGAATAAGTCCGATCCTTTGGACGCCTTGGCCGCCGGGGACATTGGGGTGATTATCGGTCTGAAGTCGGCCCAAACCGGCGATACCCTCGGGAGCGAAGGCTATCCGGTAATTTTGGAGAAGATGCAGTTCCCGGAACCGGTTATTTCCGTGGCCATTGAGCCGAAAACTTCATCCGAACAGGACAAACTAAGGGATATTCTCGCCATTCTGTCTAAAGAAGACCCCACCTTCACCACAAAAGAGAACGAAGAAACGGGCCAGCTCATCATTTCCGGCATGGGAGAACTGCATCTGGACGTCCTGGTGACGCGGATTTTAAAGGAATTCCGAGTGGAAGCTAAAGTTGGAAATCCCCAAGTGACGTATCGGGAGTCCGTGAGCCGGGAAGCCGAACATTCTCAGGTTTTCTCTAAGGTCCTGGGGGGCAAAGAAAACGCCGCCGGAGTGACGATTCAGGTCCAGCCTCTGCCTAGAGGGACCGGAAACCGCTACACCTGCGAAGTAAAAAGATCCGATATTCCCGAGGCCATCTTCGACGCCGTCGAGCGAGGCATTACCGGCGCCTTCGCAGGAGGTATTGTCTTGGGCTATCCCTGCATCGATGTGGGCGCGGTTCTTAAGGACCTTCAGTATTCCGAACTTACCGGTACGGAATTCGCCTTTGAAGCCTGCGGGAGTCTCGGCTTTGACGAAGCCTGCCGAGCCGCAGGCCCCATCCTGCTCGAACCGGTTATGTCGGTAATGCTCAACTCCCCGAAAGAATTTGTCGGCGACGCCATCAGCCTCATAACCCAACGAGGAGGACAAGTCCTAAGCATCGACTCCAAACCGAAAACCGACGAAATCAAAATCCTCGCGCCCCTAGCTCAAATGTTCGGTTTCATGACCGCCCTCCGCTCGGTCAGCCAGGGCCGGGCTTCTTTCACCATGGAATTCTCTCACTTCGAAGCCAAAGCCGATTAAAAGACTTTACCGCCCCCGGGGGCAACGTTTCAGCCCCAAGCCCCCGGGTTTTTTGCTATTTTAATTGCCGAAAAACCTTATTTAATTCTCTTTTTTGCTATTTTAATTGCCGAAAAACCTCATTTAATTCTCTTTTTTGCTATTTTAATTGCGAAAAAACCTCATTTAATTCTCTTTTTTGCTATTTTAATTGCGAAAAAACCTCATTTAATTCTCTTTTTTGCTATTTTAATTGCGAAAAAACCCCATCTGCCGGGGTTTTCAGCTGGCTCCCCCCTGGGCTTGGGGGGCTGTTTTTTTATTCGGCGGGTTTGGCGGGCTTTCTGCCTCGGGTTTGGAAACGTTTCCCCAGTTCTTCTGCCGCGATTTTGGCGTTCGGCACATCCCGATTCGCCGCCTGCTTGCAGGAATGATAAAAATCCAAAACCCAATGATAGGATTCATTCCCGGCCACATAAAAAATGTTGTAAAGAGCCTCGACAGTCTGTTCCGCCAGATTTTTGAGGGGCGGCAAATTCCGGAGATCCGCATAATCGCTGGTAAAATCGGCTTTGTCCAGCCAGGCCGGCACCAAATCAGGATAAAGGTCCACAAATTCCTTGCCTTTTTCCAAAAATGCAAGAGTCTTATCTCCCACAATAGCCATCTCCTTCCGCTCCTCCGTCGTAAGGGGAGTACGATAAGGCTCCAATTTAGTCAAAATCTGCTGAAATAACCCTTCTACCTCGGTAATAACCGCCGGAGGGATCGCACTGGTATGCTCATTGCGCATGGCAACTCCTTTCAGGGCTCGGGCCCCAAGTAATGACTCCGATATACCACAAAAATAAAATTAAGACAACCGCCAAAATTACCAAAAGATCCAGCCCGGAAAGACCCCGGCCCGGAAGACCCGGCCCCTAACGCCGGCGGAACAAATACATCGTTCTTTGGCTTTCCGGGATAGGCCCTTTTTCCAGGAGACCAAAGGGTCCGCAAAAGGCCCGTTCAAATTCCGGTTCGGTGTAATCGGTAAAGATGTCCGGACGGGTCCGGAGCAGACGCTCCGTCTGAGAATCCCCTTTGGGAACAAACTCAATAATAAGATCCTTCGTAAACGAAGCAAACCATTCAGCAATAAGCCCGAACGGAATGTTATGGGCAATAACTAAATGATGAATAAGCGCCAGGGCCAAGGTAAGCCGAGGCTTGCCCCGATCCGAAATGGTTTTGCGCTCCCGATTCGCAAAACCTATTCCCGGACTAGGAGCGGTAAGATCCAAGAGCAAAGGCAACATCCCCCCGGGATGTTGTTTCAGATTCCGGTAACAATGCCCCACCGCGGTCATGTCAATGTCAAAAGCCACAACGTACCCGCCTTGTTCCGCGGCAATCCGGGAGTAACGCCCATCGTTCGCGCCCAAATCCCAAACCAGAGGACTAACCTCGCCCTTTAAAGCGAGGCTGGCGAAGGCTTTCACTATCCGGGCCTTTTCATCCGCCCCGGCTTCCGAATAATTCGTTCCCTGATAATACGCGCCCCATTCGGTAACGGTTTTCTTGGGACTAAGGCCCTGCACGATGCGGATCAAACTTTCTATCAGGGCCGATAAAGTTTGCTTGGTCAGAGGTTTCAGCCGAGGCAGATGACCGGACCCCCCGGCCGAGGCGTATTTTGCCTGAAACTTCGCATGCCAATGAATATGTTGCAATACCCCAAAACCGCCTTTGCCCCGCAAAAGAAGACTCCCCAGGTCCAGGGGAATCCCATCAATGTAATTCTGCATCATTTTGGTAAGCCGGCTGTCAAGATAAGCCGCCAAAAATAAGGGACCCAGAAAATGCCGGCAAAATTGCCCGTACCCTGCCCAGGGTCCTCCCAGGTAAGTTTCAAAGGATAACGTGTCAATCAAAAGGGGCTTCCCATTCAGAAATTGAATGTTATATCCGCTGGCGTCTTTTAAAGTCATACCGAACTCCAAAGCCTGAGCCTCAATGTGAAGCATCGCGAGGGCGGCGTCTTGGTACTGTTCAAAACACCATTCATAGGGATACGAAATAAAGGGAATCTGCTCAGGCTGAATAACGATGCTCCCGTCTGGTCCGGGTTCTTCTGCGAGCTTGTGGGGCACGAGCAGATGGTCCTCCACCAATTTTTGATACAAACCGGAATCCATAAGCGCGTTGTAATGGGGCCTATAGCCGAGATTTACTCGGCGGTACACCGCGCCGTTTTTGACAAAGACCGAACCTGAGGGGTCCCGGAAACTGCTGTATTCCCGGGTTTCTTCGGGAGAATTAGTCATGGGGCTTATCTTTTTTGAATATATGGTTGAAAAATGCGGCTACCTTTTGACGAAACAAAAAGAGTCCCGAACCAGCCACGGCAATGCCGCCGATAATAGCCTGAATCAGCATCGAACCGAAACCAGGGTCTAAATACATACCTTTCTCCTTTAGCCTACGGATGCTCCGTTAGCAATCTATAATTTTTACCAACATACCGGTTTACCAATTCCCGGCTTATGTTAAGCGGATCCAGAGGGCTTTCAAGGCCGCCCCATTCTTTGGGAATCCGTACCGCGCTCAGGGTCTGGTTTTGCGCCAAGCGTATATCGTCGTCGGTTTTGCCTTCCGCAAGAAACGCTTGACGAGTTTTTTCAACATGAAGCCCATGATCGGCTTCTACTACGATTACCGCGTTCCGGTCCCAACTTAAAATGGCATCGATGTACCCAAGAATTTTTTTAGCCGCATATCGATGAGTTCCGGGATAAAATTGCGGCAAAAGCAAATCCGCCCCGGTATTAAAGGACCCGTCTTCATTAAAAGCAAAGGAAGCATGGGCCGTGAGGTCATACAAGATAACAAGTTGGGGCGAACTTTCCGCCGCGATTTCGGCGATGGCTTTCTCCAAATATCCCGCCGGCCAAATAAGTTTATTCACACGCCCATACATAAATGCCCACGCCCCAATTATATCCCCCAGCAGGTCGTTAAGTTGTCCTGCCTTATCGACCTGGCTGAATTTTTTCACAAAAGAGGGGAAACTTTTTTCAACATTTCTATGAAATTGAGTATAATAAAGAGCAGAATACCCGGCTGATGGAAGAACAAGGGATGACCTATACCCTTTCGCCTTAAATCCGGCAATAAATTCGTTGTTTACCCGAGGAGGTAAAGAATTTATTTGACTTCGCATATCCATTTTTACTTTGTAATCTGATAAGTCCATAGAATATAACTGAGGAGCAAAAACATTGTCGTACCAATTCGGGCAAAAGAGAGACGGCGTGGCGTTACTAGTGGCGTGCAGAGATTCAAATTCCGCTTCTCGGTTTATAACAAAACCCCGTTCTTCCAAAGCAACGGTAAATTCAGGCTGGCTATCGCCGAAAAGCCTTTCCATCCCCTTAAAACCAAGCATCCCATCCATAAATATCCAGTAAATATTCGGGCTTGGAAGCCCAGGGTCCACGGTAAAACTTGGCGGTCTGCCAAAATCT
>JAIRPY010000084.1 GCA_031256905.1 Spirochaetaceae bacterium | reverse complement strand
CAAAAAATAATTCAAGGAGAAAACAATGAAAATCAGCGCGCGAAATCAATTAAAAGGAAAGGTCCTTTCCATCAAGGAAGGAGCGGTAAACGGCATCGTGGTTCTCGACATCGGCGGAGGCAATAAAATAACCTCGACCATTTCCCTGGAAGCCATCAAAGAATTGGGGCTGAAAGCCGGCACCGACGCCTATGCGATTATCAAAGCCACCTCGGTTATGGTCGGAGTAGATTAACAGAAAACATCACCTTCCCCGCAGAACTACCTTCACATCTGCGGGTTTCGCGTAGTAAGGAGCGGAAGTTACGATAAGTCCCGCCCCGGCGGCGGCGTACTGAGGGGCGTTATCCTGGTTCACTCCTCCGGCGGCAGATAGAAGCGTCCCCGGAGAATGATTCGCCGCGTACTCGGCGGTTTTGCGGAAATCATCTAACGAAAATTTATCCAACTGCACAATATCCGCCCGGGCGTCGATGCAATGAACCGCTTCTTCGTACGTTTCCGCCTCCAGGACGATCTTTTTCTCCGGAGCTTTTTGCTTCAGCCGAGCCGTTGCCGTTTCCCAAGGCGAACCGCTTCCGGTCCAATCAAGAAAATTCCGATGATTTTTGAACAACAGAACCGTTTCCGCCGAACCGCCCCGGTGAATTATACCGCCGCCATCCAAAACCGCGGACAAAGCGAGGAGCTTGGTACCGGGAATGGTTTTTCGGGTAGTTGCTATTTCTGTATTGGGATTAACCTTTTTCACCGCCCGGACCATTTGCGCGGTATACTCCGCGACTCCGCAGGACCATTCGAGTACATTTTGCGCGGCCTTCCACGCCTGATGCAGAGCCGCCGCGTTTCCCGCCCCGGCCAACAGCAACAGCCCCGGAGGTCCGTCAGTTCCGGCGACAGCGGCCTCGGTAATTTCAATCCCCAAGGCGAGAAGTATCTTTTTCGCCGGTTCAATTCCGCTCACCCTTCCCGGCGCGCAAAGCCGAAATTCGATTATCCCCGGTTTATCGCCTATTCCCAAAATACGAGTGGTCAGGTCTCCCTGATTCACATCATCCATAATCCATTGTTCAATTAATGGATGCGGAAAATATATCATTTTTCTCCTCCCAGAACGCCATCCTGAATATACGCGCATTCATCCGCCAGGACCTGTATTTCCTCCGGGTCATGGGAAACCAATATAACCGGAACGGATTTTTTTATTTCCTTGATTTTTTCCCACAACCGGATTTTTAAAGACCGGTCGAGATTTGCGAAAGGTTCATCCAAAAGTAACAGCCGGGGATTCCCAATAATCGACCGGGCCAAGGCGGCGCGTTGTTGTTCGCCTCCTGAAACAAAGAGCGGTTTCCGATCTCCCAGATGCCCGATCTCAAAAGCCGAAAGGAGTCGGCGCCGTTCCGCTTTATCCTGTTTTTTCCCGGCGGCGTACTGCGCCAAAGCAAGATTGCCATCCAAAGTAAGAAAAGGAAATAAGTAAAGCCGCTGGTTCAGATACCGAAATCCCCGTTTCCACGGCTCAAGGCGGTCGATGCTTTCGCCGTTGTACCGTATTTCGCCGGAGTAGGGGCGGTTGCCGGCGATGGTATTCAGCAAGGTGGTTTTACCGCTTCCCGAAGGACCGCTGATAGCGAAACAAAGGCCGCCGATTTTAAGGGAAATGTTTTTGAGGATTCCCGAACTCACCGACTTCAGCTCAAGCATAGTTTCCCTTTTGCGCGCTGTGCAGAAGGATAAGCATCAGCCCGGCCATAGCCATAAGAATAACCGCGCACACCGCCGCGGCGTCAAAATCCCCGGAAGCAATATTCAAAAAAATCGCCATAGGCAGGGTTTCCGTTTTCATTCGAGTAGCCCCGGCAAGCATAAGGCAGGCGCCGAATTCGCCTATAGCCCGGGAAAAGGCAAGAATACAGCCTCCCAAAAGGGGCTTCCAAATCAGGGGAATTTCAACCAAAAAAAAGACCTGCCCCGGACTAAGGCCCAGATTGTGAGCCGCATCGATGTAATTCGGATCAATCGACATAAGGGCTGAAACTCCGCTTCGGGTAAAAATCGAAAGGGCTAAATACGTTTGAGCGATTATCACTCCCAAGGGAGAAAAAAGTTTTACCGTAATCCGGGGATCGATTTTTCCGAAAATACCCTGGTGTCCGAAAAGTAATAACAGCCCAATCCCCGCCGCCAGAGGCGGCATTACCGAAGGCAGGTCAAGCAGGATGTTGATGCAGGACCGAAACGGCGGTTTGCCGAAAACTATCGCCCAAGAAGCAGGCAGTCCGATGATAACAGCCAAAAACAGCGAGCAAAGGGACGTCGCCAAAGAAAGGGATAAGGCGAAACGAATTTCCTTTTGGCTTAAAACTTTGACTATTAGGGCCGGTTCAAGCCGGAAAATGAGAGAAAAGGCGGTTCCGGCGAACAAAAAAAGCAAAATCGCCAGCCCGATATACGCGGGCTTTGATACGGTTCGGCCTGCCGGAATATGCTCTTTTTTATTCGGCATCGAGGGGCAGGTATCCTTCTTCGACAAAGATCGCGATACTTTCCGGCTTGGCGAACCATTCCGCCAACTGTCTTGCAACAGCGGGATGTTCCGAAACGGCCAGCGCGGCGATAGCGGCAATTTCCTGCGGAGACCCCGGGGGGAGGGGCAACAGGACTAGCTTATCCAAATTTTTAACCGCGTCGGATCTGCCGATTATAGCCGCGTCCACATCGCCGTTGAGGAGATACATCGAAAGTTGGGGTCCCGAAGTCGCCCGAACTACGATTTTTTTCCGCAGGGCTTCCCCGAAACCGCTGGCGTCCATTATTGCCTCGCCGCTTATGCCCAGAGCTATGGCTTGAGGATCGCCCGCCGCGAGGGTCAAATTACTTTTCGCCAAATCTTCGATAGTATTTATGCCGTCGGCTTTGTCTTTGCGGACTCCAATTACCGCGGTATGATAAACCAGCCGGGCGTCATAGGTTGTTTTGCCGTCTTTTTTTATTTCGTCCACATAAAATTCGGAGCCTGAAAGAAAAACATCGCCGGCCCCGGTCGTTCTGAAGCGGGTCAAAAGCTGACCCATTCCCGCCCATTCAACCGAAACGGTATGCCCCGTAGATTCCTCGAAATTTTTAATGATTTTTTCCGCAGGAATCCGAAGCCCCGCGCCGGCGTAGAGATGCAGTTCCACCGGCGGATTTTCCTGAATCCGGGCGTCTTTTTTACCGGCGGCGAATACTACCCCGGGAACGATAAAAAGCCCAAGGATAATCCAATTTTTCTTTTTCATTTTTTCTCCTTTAATATAACCGGGAGTAACTCCCTCGCGAATTGTAAAAGATTTTTTCCAGTTCCTGGACCCGGACCGGCAAGGGTTTTTCGTAAAGGTAATCCCAGCCGACCCAGCGATATCTGACCCAAGAAGGTATGGGATGCTGGACCTCGGCGTGAATATGGGTGAAACCTGCTTGAGCCATCGCGCCGCCGGTTTCAGGGCGGTAGAGGAAGCGGGCGATGGCTTTTCTCTTTTGTTCTCCGGCCGGGCCCTTTTTGTAAATTCCGTACAGAGGAGCGAAAAGCGGATCCTTGGGCCAGGCTATTTCCAGAAAATCTTTTTTTTCCACTTCTTCTGCAAAGGCTTGGTACATAAGGTAAATACCGATATTTTTTTTGTTGCCCTCCGCGGCAGACCGCATTTCCTGGAAGCCTCCGGTAAAGCCGATATTCGCCGCCAAGGAACGGAGGCCCCTTTCGCCCTGTTCTTTGGCGATCTCCATCAGAAGAATTTCTGAAATATCCTCTTCTCCGTAACCCCCGGCGATGGTTTTTTCATATTCTGATTTTGTCAGATCCGAAATGCTCCGGGGCGGATTTTTCCCCTTCAGTTGATCAAGATTTAGGAGAAACACATAGGGAAACCCGCCGAAAATGCCGAATATTCCCTTCGGGTCCTTTAGGGAAAGATGTTCATACAGAGGATGAATCGGCCCTTCGGGCAAGGGAGCTGGGGCAAACCAGGATTGTTTTTCCGGATTCTGCAAAAAATCCCCTTGAAAAAATTCTCCGTATCCGGTATCGGTTACCGCCCAGGGATATTGTTCCGGGCTTTTTACGTCGTCAATCGTGTAGAACGGATCTTTGCCCCAGCTTACCGGAGGAACAAAACCGGAAAGTTTTTCCTCCTGAGTCTCGTTGTAAGTTTTTTCAAAAGCTTTATAGCTTTCCGCGAAATTCTTTTTGAGGGGACAGTAAACCTGAGCTAGAAAATCCAGCTTTCCCCGCAGATCCGGAGGAACGATTTCGGCGTATTTCGGGGGTGTCATATTACTTTCCTGCCGGTCCCTGATGGTTCAAGAGCCGGACCGCGTTTTCGCCGCTTAAATTATAGCCGTAAAATTCTTGGTAATACTTTTGGGTTTCTTGGGCCATGTCAAGGTCGGCAAAAAGCTGAGGGTACATTTTCTGGGCTAAAAAGAGCAGGAGCAGTACTCCTTCGCTGGAATAATCCCAATACATCACCCCGTCGGGGCAGAGGTACACTTCCTTGTTCGTTACCGCTTTGATTCCCGCCCAAGCCGGATTATCCAGTACCGCTTTCGGGCTGTCCATGCGGCCCATGAAAATAACCTCCGGATTCCATTTGATAATCTGCTCCAGATTTACCACGGTGTCCATTTCCGCCCGGGTCTCGTCCGCCAAGTTTTTGCCTCCTGCTAGGGCAAGCCAATAGGAAACATAGGAATACTCCGAAAAAAGCCCCAGGCCTTCTTCTCCGTAGGCGTATATGGCGGTTTTCCGTTGTTCTTCGGGGATCGAGGCGGTTCGGGCTTTGACGAAAGCGGTTTTCTCATCCAAATAGGCGTACCATTTTTCTGCTTTAGCCGGCGCGGTTCCTCCCAGGGCGGAAGCGAAAACCCCGATTTCCCTTTTCTGATAAGCGATAAATTCTTCTGCCGTCCGGGGATTTCCCGAAGCCTTTTGAACCACCGCCACGGGAATCCCGGCGTTCGTCATATTTTGCAACGGTTCAGGATAATCCCAGAAAAAAACGCAGTCCGGGTTCAGGGCCAGGAGGGTTTCCACATTCGGCTCGGCCGGGCTTCGGAGGGGGGGTACTGTTCCGATTAAAGGATTCGTTTCTTTAACCCAGGGCCGGTCCAGCATATAAAAATGCGCCCCGACAAGTTTATCCTTTCCGCCCAGAAGAAATACTTTCTCGTAGGAAGGACCGGCTAGGGCGATCACTTTTTGTACCCTTTCCGGGAGTTGGACGGTTCTTCCCGCGAGGTCCCTAATAGTTCTTCGAGATTCGGTTTCCTTTTGCTTGGCTCCTTTTGCTTGGACTGAGGAAACGGTCAGCAGAAGCAGGAGGCCCGTCAAAGCCCTAACGGATGTCTTTTTCATTTTTTCTCCTTAAAATTTAAGTAATCGCCCCGGCCGCGCAGACTCGGCGGGAAAGGGCGGATACAAAGGGAATACAAATTTTTTCCCGGTAGATCCGGGTTAAATTTTCTTCGTTGATTACATCTTCGCTTGTTCCTGAGACAAGCCGGCCCGATTCATCGAGAATACCTGTTCGGCCTCCCAGAAGAATAGCCTGATCCGGGTTGTGGGTGGTAAGCAGGACCCCGATGCCCTTTCGGGAAAGGGCATGAATCATTTTTAATACTTTTATTTGATTGCCGAAATCCAGATGATTCGCCGGTTCGTCCATTAAAAGGAGCTTCGGTTCTTGTACGAGGCTTCGGGCGATCTGGACCTGCCGCATCTGCCCTCCGGAAAGGGTATCGCAAGGCTTCTCTCCCAAATCAGGGATCCCCAGGGATTCCATGACTTCATCGGCCCTTTCGTATTCCCTTTTTCCCGGGAGGGCGAAAAAACCCATCCAGGGACTGCGGCCCAGAACAATATAATCCCGGGCGGAAAGGCTCGATCCAACGACCGATTGGGGAATAAAGCCGATGATCCGGGCCCTATCCTGTCTGGTCAGATCGAGAATATTTTTTCCTTCCGCGAACACTCTGCCGGATTCGGCCCGCAGAAAACCCCGCAAACACGAAAGCAGGGTAGACTTTCCCGCGCCATTCCCGCCAAGAAGGGTGTAAATTTCGCCTTTCTTCAAAACCAGGGAAAGATTCTGAAACACCATCCGCTTCCGGTCATAGCTGAAACTCAAAGCGGACGCTTCAAGAAGAGCGGAGTTCATTCCGCAATCCTTAAACGGCGGCGGAAAAGAAGCCCCACAAAAAGGGGCGTTCCGATCAGTCCCGTGAGGATGCTCAAAGGTATTTCCGAAGGAGCTAGGTTCCGGGCCAGGGTATCGGCGATAAGCAAAAATTCCCCGCCCAAAAAAACCGATACCGGAAGGGCCGACCGGTTGTCGTCTCCTCCGAGAAGCCGCCCCAAGTGGGGAATCACCAAGCCGACCCAGCCGATAGTCCCGGCCAGAGAAACCGCGAAGGAAGTAAGGGCTGTAGCGAAAATCACCAGAGTAAGACGCATCTTTGCGGCATGAACCCCCAAGGAATAGGCTTCGCTGTCCCCCAGAGAAAGGATGTTGATTTTCCAGCGCAGAGCAAGCAGGACAAAAATCGAAAAAAGCATCCAAGGCCCGAAAAGCGCAACCTGGGCCGGACGGCACGAGGCAAGGCTTCCCATGGTCCAGTATACGATAGCGGCCAGTTCCATTTCCGTATCCGCGACGTACTTTAATCCGCCCAAAAGGGCGTTCATAAAGCCTCCGCTTAGGATTCCCGCCAGTACCAGCATAAAAGCCGAAGAATTTTTCAGAATCCGGGGAAGGGCCAGGCTTATCATAACCGCCGCGAGTCCGCCTAGAAAAGCGCAGGCCTCAATGCCCCAGGGGCCTAGGCCCAGTAAAATAGCCCCGGCCGCGCCTACCGAAGCTCCGGAAGAAACGCCCAAAATATCCGGGGATACCAGGGGGTTCCGGAATATACCCTGATAAACCGCGCCGGACAGGGACAAAGCTCCGCCGATGAGCATCGCCGCCCCTACTCGGGGAAGCCGGATCCGAAAAACCACGTTTTTCATTTCTTCGGTCCATCCGCCGGGCCAGGTTACTCCGTATCGGCCCACTGCTAAAGCTCCGCCGATGGCGGCGGCTCCGCAAAAAAGGGCTATTCCTTTGTTCAGACCCCATCTTTTTTTATGCATGGAATGTATAGAGTACGTTAATGCAAAGATCTTGTCAACCGAATTACATCTGCTGATAATACCCGCCAATCCTCGACGCCAAGCTTCCCACCAAAGCCGGGAAATTGTTATTACCGTACTATAATTTATCTCCGGAATTACATAATACCCCGGAAAAGAAGAACTAACCGGAATTTGGACAACCTAAAACCCGAAAAAACGCTGACACTTTATGGAAGCGGATGCCATCCGGAAATTGCACCATCTAACCGCAGGCTGGCTTAAAGCCTATCGGGAAGTGTTTTGGCGGAATGGCTGTGCCGGAACAATCGGCGATAAATCTCTTTATGGATTGGGGGAAAATTTAATTTCCGATGAGGAACTTCTTGATTTTTTCGACTCTTCAAATTTACCCCTGGAAATAGAAAAAATATCCTTAGATAATTTTAAAAGGTCCGGCTGAAAAAGTTATCGGATTAAAAACCTTGTCCGCCGGTTTGGAATCGTATTATTTTACTATATAAATCCCTTGACCAATAGGATGAACCTGCTCTATACTGCAAAGGGCTTTGCCTAGAACGCTTTGCAAGCCCTAACCAAATGGAACAGGAGGTTTCATTATGACAGAAGTAAAAACGGTTTGCCCCTATTGCGGGACCGGATGCGGACTCGTCCTTAACGTCGATAGGGAAGCGAACAAAATCCTTGACTGTAAGCCTGCGCCCGGGGGCATCAATGACGGAAAAGCCTGTCTTAAAGGCTGGTACGGTTGGGATTTTCTCAATGATCCCAAGATTCTTACCAAGAGAGTCAGACAGCCCCTGATCCGCAAGGGCGGCCGAGACGCCCCCTTTGAAGAAGCGTCTTGGGATGAGGCGGTTCGATTCGTTGCGGATAACCTCAACCGTATTAAAAAAGAATACGGTCCTGATGCTATTATGGGTACCGGTTGCGCCCGAAGCTCCAACGAAAATAACTACCTCATGCAGAAGTTTATGCGGGCTTGCATTGGGACGAACAATGTGGACCATTGCGCTCGGCTTTGACACGCGGCGTCGGTAGCCGGGTGCTCCGAATGTATCGGCGCGGGGGCGATGTCCCTTTCCACGCCGGAAATTGAAAACGCCGAAGTCTTATTGGCTATAGGCTATAACGCGCCGGCCGCGCATCCTGTGGTCGCGGCGAAAATGATCAAAGCAAAAGAAAAGGGCGCGAAGATTATCTGCATAGACCCCCGGTTCACCGAAACCGCCCGGATGTCCGAAGTCCATTTGCAAATCAAGGGCGGCACAAATCTCGCCATAATGAACGGTATTGCCAACGTCATTCTCACCGAAGACTTGATAGACAAGCAGTTCATAGCGGAACACACCGTTGGTTTCGAGGAATGGAAGCCCCTCATACAAAAATACTCTCCCGATTTTGTGTCGAAAATCACCGGGGTCCCTCCTGAAAAGATACAGTCCGCGGCGAGGATTTTTGCAAAATCCCGGCGTTCGATTATTATGTGGGGCATGGGCGTAACCCAGTTCACCCAAGGCACCGATGTAATCAAGGGGATCTGCGCGGTTCTGCTGATGACCGGAAACTTCGGCCGAGAGAGTACCGGAATCGCCCCCATGCGGGGTCAGAATAACGTGCAGGGCGCGTGCGATATGGGCGCGTTGCCGAATGTCTATCCGGGCTATCAAAGCGTCGCCGATCCCGAAATCCGGGCGAAATTCGAAAAGGCTTGGAAACCCCTTCAGCCCCTTCCCGCGGAACCGGGACTGCAATTAACCCGGGTGCCGGAACGGGTTCTGCACGAAAAGGACCCGAAAAAGCGGATTCACGCTTACTATATTTTCGGGGAAGACCCAGTGCTTTCGGACCCCAACCTTGAAGAAGTACGGGAGTGTCTATCGAAGATTGATTTCATCGTGTTGCAAGACATTTTCATGAATAAAACTTCGCAATACGCCGATGTCATCCTTCCCGCGACGGCCTGGAGCGAACATTCCGGGCTTGTTACCGCCACCGACCGGAGCATCCAGAAAATCAGCAAGGCGATTGAACCTTCGGGTAATGTAAAACAGGACTGGGAAATCATCAGTCTCGTTTCAACTGCCCTGGGCTACCCCATGGCTTATAACAATCAAGAAGAAATCTGGAACGAGATGATTGAGGTAAGCCCGAAGTTCGCAGGAGTAACCTACGAAAAAGTCGAACGTCAGGGGATCGTGCGCTGGCCCTGCCTCAGCAAAGACCCTTCCGATACGGGAACCCAAATTCTGCACAAAGACGGAATTTTCGGCCTTCCCGGCGGCAAAGGAGTCTTCAAAGCCGCCGATTACGAACCCGTCAAAGAACGGGAAGACCAAGAATATCCCATTGCGCTTTCGAGTTTCCACGATGTCGGACATTATTCAATGCGCTCCATGAGCGGCAACTGCCGAACCCTGCGGAACCTTGAGGATGAACCAGGGCTTATCGAGATGGCCCCGGAAAACGTCAAAGCTCTGGATATAAAAACCGGGGATATTGTCCGGGTGATTTCCCGGCGGGGGCATTGTTACAGCCGTTGCGTTGCGACGTCCCGAATCCGCAAAAATACCGCTTACATGACTCATCAGTGGTGGATTGGCGCGGTAAACGAGCTTACCGTTCCCTACCTGGATAAGCAGAGCAAAACCCCGGAGTATAAATACGCCGCAATCCGGGTCGAAAAAATTGAAGATCAGGCTTGGGCGGAAAAGGAGGTAGCCCGGCTCTATGAAGAAATCAGAATGAAATCCGGCATCGACGAAGCCACCAGAGCCAAACGAAGCAAAAAACTTCCGAAAATGCACAGCTTGATAAGCTAATAAACCGGCGGGCGATTCCTTGAACAGAATCGTCCGTCTTTGCGGAAATCGTATTGTTTTACTATGTAAATCCCTTGACCAATAGGATGAAATTACGATAAGGTAAAGAAGAATGAAACAAGTTCGTATAGAAGATGCGGTCGGCCTGATCCTATGCCATGATATGACCCGGATCGTGCCGGGAGAAATGAAAGGTCCCCAATTCCGTAAAGGCTACGCGGTACGGCAGGAAGATATACCCTTACTGCGTTCTATGGGCAAAGAACATATCTATGTTTGGGAGAAGCCGGCGGGGATGCTTCATGAAGATGAGGCGGCCCTGCGGCTTGCGGATCTCTGCGGAACTACGGGGTTCCAGCGAAGCCCCCTAAGCGAAGGCAAGCTGGAACTCTTCGCCGAGTATGACGGGCTTTTCCGCATCGATCTTGAGCGGTTCAACGCGGTGAATAGGCTTCCCGATATGGTCATTGCCGCCCGTCATTCTTTGAGCCCGGTCAAAGCCGGAGATAAACTTGCCGGTATGCGGGTTGTTCCCCTGACGATCCCGGAAGAACGGCTTCAGGAAGCGGCGGCCGTCGCGGGACCCGCGCCGCTTTTCGAATTGTTGCCCTATACCCTCAAAACCGCAGGAGTAATAATAACCGGCAGTGAAATAAAAAGCGGCAAAATCCAAGACGCCTTTATGCCCCTTCTTACCGAAAAACTGGGGAATCTCGGCCTAGGGGTCGTCAAAAAGCTGATCGTAGGCGACGGAATTGATTCGATTACTCAGGCCATCGCTGAAGTCCGGGCGGATAAGCCGGATATGGTAATCTGCACCGGAGGTATGAGCGTCGATCCCGACGATAATACCCCCGGGGCGATCAAACGGAGCGGCGCGGAGATTATAACTTACGGCGTACCGGTCTTGCCGGGTTCGCTGTTTCTCTTGGGGTATTATGCGGATGGAACCGCGGTAATGGGCGTACCCGGAGGCGCGATGTACAGCAAAAAACGGGGCGGCATCTTCGATATAGTTCTTCCCCGGATTGCGGCGGGACTGCCTATGACAAAACAGGATTTCGGTATACTGGGAAACGGCGGTTTATGTCTCGGCTGTCGAGAATGTCATTATCCTATCTGTCCTTATGGGAAGGGATAGACTGAATGAAAAAACATCCCCGGGAAGCTCTTGTTATGGCTTCTCTTGGTGCGGCGTTATTGGGGGCTTTTATATTTTCCCTGATGATTGGGCGGTTTGGGCTTCCCTGGGGCGCGATATTTCGGGTATTTGCCGCCGGGTTTTCCGGCGAGGTTGCCCCGGATTTACAGCAAGCCTATAACGTGATCTTTATCATCCGACTGCCCCGAATTTTTCTTACCTTGCTGGTGGGAGCGGCTCTCGCGCTTTCCGGCGCGGCGTACCAAAGCCTGTTCCGAAACCCTCTGGTGTCTCCGGACATTTTGGGCGTGACCAGCGGCGCGGGAGTCGGCGCGGCGATTGGCATCCTTCTTGACCTGCCGTCCTTGGGAATTCATCTTGCGTCGTTTTTGTTAGGAATCGGCGTGGTGGCTCTCGTTCTTTCTCTTTCAAAGATTCTTGGGGGCGGCAAAAACGCTTCGGTGGTTCTCATACTTTCGGGTACTATTATGAATTTGCTCGCTCAGTCTATTGTTTCGTTTACGAAATATGTCGCCGACGCGGAAAGCAAACTGCCTGAAATTACGTTTTGGCTGATGGGGAGTTTCGCGCGTTCCGGGAATTACCGCAATATTTTGGGGATGCTGACGTTTTTTTTGATCGGCGGGATTCCTATTTTTTTACTGCGCTGGAAAATCAATGTACTTACCTTCGGCGATGAAGAAGCTCGGTCGATGGGCATCGACACAAAACGGCTTCGGGGGCTTATTATTGTCTGTTCGACTCTGCTTACCGCCGCGTCGGTGAGTCTCTGCGGCACTATCGGCTGGGTGGGGCTGATTATCCCGCACATCTCGCGTCTGCTTGTGGGGCCGAACAATCGCGCGCTTTTTCCTGCGGCGTTGCTTTCGGGAAGCGCGTTTATGCTTATCGTTGACGACTTCGCCCGGGCGATAGTTCCCGGAGAACTTCCCATCGGCGTACTTACCGCGTTTGTGGGGGCGCCGCTTTTTTTGTATATGTTGTTCAACGGAAAGAGGGACTGGCTGTGACCATCGAATTGAAGGGATTATCCTGCGGTTATGGGAAAAAACCGGTGATAAGAGGGTTTTCTGCGGCGGTTTCGTCCGGAGAAATTTATTGCCTGCTCGGACCGAACGGCATCGGGAAGACGACGCTGTTTAAGACGATTCTGGGATTTTTGCCCGCGCTGGAAGGATCCATTACCATAGACAAAAAAGACGCGCGTTGCCTGAAGCCGAAAGATTTTGCCCGGCTTATCGGTTATGTGCCGCAATCTCATAGTCCGCCCTTTGCCTTTTCGGTTCTCGACGTAGTGGTGATGGGGCGGGCCGCGCATCTCGGCGCGTTTGCAACTCCGAAGGAGTCGGATTACCGTTACGCCAAAAACGCGCTGGAGACTTTGGGAATCCCGAGGCTTGAAAATAAATTGTACACCCAACTTTCCGGCGGCGAGCGGCAGATGGTACTGATAGCCCGGGCTCTTGCTCAGGAGCCGGCCTTTTTGATGATGGACGAGCCGACGTCAAATTTAGACTTTGGGAATCAGGCGAAAGTGCTGGAGCATATCATAACCTTGGCGGGGCAAAACCTTGGGGTTATCCTGACGACGCACTACCCCGAACACGTGTTGATGCTGAAGACAAAAGTATCGCTTCTGCAAAAAAACGGCGCGGCTCTGAACGGAAACGCCCGGGAGGTACTTACGGAAAAAAATCTGAGCGAAACTTACGGCATTTCCGTCGCGGTAATGGATGTGCCGTATCAAAATAGGAATCTGCCTTTTTGCCAGCCCCTACTGCAAAAAGAAATTAAGGAGAAGATATGAAAAGAATCCCTGCGGTTTATGCCGCGCTGGTATGCGCGATGGTTATGACCCAAAGTCCGGGTCTTTTTGCATCCCCGCAAAAAGACGCAAGAACTCAGCCTGC
>JAIRPY010000052.1 GCA_031256905.1 Spirochaetaceae bacterium | reverse complement strand
TAAAACCCTTTCTTTTTAGGAGCGCGTTTTCCCTCAGCGTCAAAAACGTCGAGTTTGACTGATTTGGGAAATTTGAAATCATAGCCGTTATACGATAATTTCCAAATCAAAAAGCCAATCGGAAATTTACCGCTGACGTTATCAAACGTAACAGAAGGGCAGATAAATCCTTTTTGAAACTGCCCGGAAAAACTCTCCCGGAATTTAGCGAAGTTAGACGAATTTACATATTTTAAGGTTGAAAACGCCGCCAAATACGCGCCGCTCAGTTTGTCCGCGATCCGCATCATAAAAAGCGCGTACAGTTCATTCGCCGCTCTGCCGATAGTGTTTTTATACTCATTATGAACAGCGTGTTTTGTTGACACTTCCGCTTTATTATGCCATGTTCCGCTTACGGTTTTCGCGCTTGTCGCTTCCGCGTAGGGCGGGTTGATGTAGACGATTAGTTTTCTGCGTTTTTCGGGATCGGCTATGATGCTTTTCAGCTCTGCGGGGAGAGTATCAAAACTATCGTTCAAAAAGTTAAACTGAAACACATGGCTTGTCCACAAGTTTAAGCCGCCGCCGATGAGTTCCCGGATAGTGTTGATGTTGCCGGCGTCGATATCGCTCGCCCAGAGGTTGTCTTTATTCGCCAAGCCCGCGAGGAGATTGCCTGTTCCCGCGGCGCAATCCCAAATGTAATACTCGTCCTGCCAATTTTCCCCGAAGGCTTTTTCAAGATACTCCTGCGACTTTTCTACCCAGATTGCGGGAGTGTAAAACGAACCTTTTACTTCCCGGATATTCTGGGGAACCAGCAAATCCCGGCGGTCAATGATATACTGCTGATACTCTTCGGCAGGCGGGCGGTCATAGCGATTCCAAAAACGCCGGTACGCCCCGCCGCCGTCGGTAAAATCAATGTCGGTAAAATAAAAACGCCCCCGCAGGTCTTCTTCTAATCGGTAGTTGTCCCGATCCAAAAGAATTTTTAAATTCTTCACGATACTGTTTCCGTCTCGGCTCATCATATCAGCCCGGAAAAAATCGCCGTCTTCGATTCCCTGTTTTTTAAATTCCCGCCATTCATCCGGGGAAATATTTATCGTAGGTTTTACCTCTTTCAGCCATTTATAAAAAATGTGAGGAAAATTGTTTTTCGTGATCCGGCTTTTCGCGTTTTCCCTAGTGCCGGAAAAAATATTTTTTTGGATAAACTCTTTTAACTCGATAGTATCGCTGTCGAAATGAAAAACCGCGATATTCTTTTCAAGCAGTTTTTCTATCTTTTTTCTAAGTTTCAAAAAATCCGGGGAAAGATAATTGCTGGGCGTCGCGTTCCAGTTTACGGCGGGGTCTACGAAAATCGGCAGAATATGGTGAAAGGGTACGAACGCTATTTTTGCCGCGTCGAAACATCCGAGAAACGGCGGGGGCAGAATATCGCCTTTATCGTAGGTTTTCTTGCAGGTGAGAATCAACTGGGTAAACATATCGAACATATCCCGCTCGCCTTTTTTCGCTTCTCCCCAGAGCAGATGATCTTGCATAAGCCCCGCGCCGGCGACGACAAAGTCGATATTGTCAATATTCGGCTTGTATGTGCAAAGGTCTTGGTCAAAAAAATCCTCAAAAACCTGGGCCTTGAGGGTTTCTTCTTTCTGAATATTCGCGTAGTCCATAAAAACAGTATACGTTTTATCAAATTTTTTGCTATACCCGGCCTGCCTCTTTTTGGTTTTTTGGGATTTCTCTAAAAGTTCTTGGGATTTCTCTAAAACTTTTTGGGATTCCCCGGAAAGTTCTTGGGATGTCCGGGAAAGTTCTTGGGAGGTCCCGGAAAGTTCTTGGGATGCCTCGGAAACTTCTTGGGATTCCCCGGAAAGTTCTTGGGAGGCCTCTAAAACTTTTCGGGAGACCCCGGTCATACTGATTTTTTTTCCCCCCTCGGTTTCGGGTTTTTTTCATTAAAAAACCGGGAACGAATCAAAACCTTTCTCCTTCAGTAAAGCTATGGTTCGGTTTACATCCGGCCCGGACGGCACCGTTACGGCCCAATAGGATAAACCGTCCTTGGAGGCCCGGGGAGTTATCCGGGCTTCAAAGCCGGCGGCTTTAAGCCGGTCCGCCTGAGCTTGGGCGTTGGCCTCCCGTCCGAAAAGTCCGGTCTGCACCAGGCCCGAAGATTCCGCCCCAGGGCCCAGGCTTAACTTCCCGCGGCCTGGAAATAAAAGCCATCCC
This sequence comes from Spirochaetaceae bacterium, assembly GCA_031256905.1. Lineage (GTDB taxonomy): Bacteria > Spirochaetota > Spirochaetia > Treponematales > Breznakiellaceae > JAITHW01. Next base: position 13,484 of record JAIRPY010000052.1, on the reverse strand, counting down.
GGAGAGGGAAATAACGATACGGCCCCGGGATTTTTCAGCATGAGAGCTTCGGGACTCCCCGGATACTCCGCCAAAAGCCGGGATCGATACCGGTCCGCGCCGGCAATCTTCCAAAGGGTATAGTAAATCCCCGGTTTGAACCGGTCAAAGCCGGCCTGGCTGATCAGTTCGATGAGGGACGAGCCGTCTCCGGACTGGAAGGCTTCTATTTGGGCTAAAAGATACTTCGCCCTCTGCTGATTCTCCATGTCCTTTGTTCCCGATAAAACCATCTGAGAAGCGGTCTCGGCCCTCTCGAATTCCCCCAGGGCGAATAAACAAAGGGCCCCTTCGAGGAGGGCCCGATCGTTCCGGCCTTTGGAATCCGCAAAAGCCGCGGCCTCCCAGGTTTTCGCGGCTTCCTCCAGATTTCCGGCCAGCTGATAGAGCCGGGCCTGCCGAATCAGCAGTTCCTGCCGTTTCCCCCCGGAAAGGCCCGGGGTCTTCAAATTCGAGGCCAAGGTCTGCATTTCTTCGGTTAAGCCTCGGCTCTGGGCGTACCCGGTCCAAAGGGAAAAAAGGCCCCCCAGAGCAAAAAAAGCCAAAACCCGCTTAGGGTTCCTCGTCAAGAGCATGGGGCTCCTCTTTCGGAACTTTGCCTTTTTCGGGCCCGTCCTTTCCGGCAAATTTCTTTTTCGCTTTAAAATAAGCTGAAATAATCAGGGGAATCGAACAGATAAGGCCCGCAAAAAATGAACAAACCACGGTAGCCCATACCGGAACCTGGGGTAAGGTCCATTTAAGAAAAGATATATCGCTTTTTCCATTGTTAGAAAATATGAAAACCAGCAATACCAAAACGATAAGAATAAAACTAACTAATCGCCAGGGCATAGATCAAACTCCTTCGCGTAAAATGTGTTTCCCCGCAGGGAACTCAGGGTCAGGTCCGCAAAACGCCCTAGGGCCGAGGCCCTCCCCGGAACCACCGCCATTTCGTCCCGTTCCGTGCGGGTTATTAACTCATCGGCCTTCTTGCGGGAAATTCCTTCAATCAAAACCCGCTCCCGCCGGCCCAGGCGAGACTCCAGCCATTCCCGGGTGTGCCGTTTCTGCAGGGCCATAACCCGGGCCAGACGTTCCCGTTTAACCTCCTCCGGAACCCGGCCCGGTAAAGTAAAGGCCGGAGTTCCCGCCCGAGGATTGTAATGATACATATAGGCATAGATAAACCGGACTTCCTCCATCAAATCCAAGGTTTTCTGAAGATCCTCCTCGGTTTCTCCCGGAAAACCCACAAGAAGATCCGTGGAAAGAGAAATATCCGGCATCGCCTCCCGAATCTCCCGCACCAGAGCCAAATACCCCTCCCGGGTATACCGGCGATTCATGGCCTGCAAAACGCTATTCGACCCATGCTGAACACATAAATGCAGGTGCCGGCAAAATACCGGATTCTCGGCCATGGCCCGAATCGCCCGGGAAGAAAGATCCTTGGGATGACTCGTCAGAAACCGCACCCGCCGAATCGCCGTCCCGGCCGTCTCCGCCCCGGTCCGTTCCAACAGCCCGGCAAAATCCAGATCCCCCTGGCGATAAGAATTCACATTCTGCCCCAAAAGGGTAATCTCCCGAACCCCTTTTTCCGCAAGAAAGCGAATCTCCCGGGTAATGTCCGCCGGGTCCCGGGAAATTTCCCGGCCCCGGACATAAGGCACAATACAATACGAACAAAAGTTATCGCATCCCCGCATAATCGGCACAAAACTGCGGAACTGCCCTTCTTCCCAATGAACCGCCGAAAAACATTCCTCCGGGCCTGACGGCTTTTCCCGATAAATCTGCCCCCCCTCTAGCTCTTCCAAAATCCGGGGAAGGGCCGAGGAAGCAGGGCCGGGAATCACAAAATCCACCCCCTGGGCCTGCTCTTTAAGGGCTTCCCCCAAACGAGAAGCCATACATCCCAGGACCACAAGCCGAAAGTCCCGGGTCTTCTTCCAAGCCCCATACTGAGCAAGCCGGCCCATAACCCGCTGTTCCGCCGTCGCCCGAACCGCGCAGGTGTTGAGAATAACCAGGTCCGCCGGCTTGCCCTCCGGCGACCGGGTCCAGCCCCGATCCCGTAAAACTTGCTCCATCGCCGCAGATTCCGCGGTATTCATCTGACAGCCGTAGGTTTCAAAAAAATAGGTCACCCTCTGCTCTTGAGGCCCTGGAAAAATTTAAGCCCCTTCCAGATTCCCAGAGCCAGAAGCCCCAAACCCCCTAAGCTCAGAATCATCCCGGCGGCGCCGCTCAAACCGGGGAGGGAAAATTTGGAAACCAGGGCCAAAGCTCCCCCGGCCGCGAGAACCCCCCCGGCCTTCTTGTCATCCTCATCCTTGGAAAGAAGACCCCCGAGGCCCACAAGACCGACCAATCCTCCGGCCGCAATGCCCACGAAAGACGGCAGGGCCCCCATCGCCAAAAGCGCGGCCCCTCCCGCGAGGCCGGCCACCGCGGCCACCCCTTGTTTCGCTAAATCCTTGGTTGACGTATATTCCATGCCCTAAAGTATAGCGGATCCACAAGAAGAACGCTAGGGCAAGAGCCAGACCCTAATTGTCATGCTGAAGCGATATAGGATAGGATAACTCTATTCTATGAAGGAGAAAAAATGAAAATAGGTAAAAAACTGACTCTTATAACTATCGCCATCGTATTGGTGGGCATCGGAGTTCTGATTACGGCGATAATGCTTTCCGCTCGAAAGGAAATCAATACTCTAGTAGTAGGCGAACTTACGAATCTAGCCCGGGAAGAAGCGAGTCAAACCCATGTGTGGCTTGAAACCTATATGGAAACCGCCCGAACCATGGCAGATATTATGGCTGGAAGTTACCAGGACCTCGAAACCGACGAACGGCGGAAAATTTACGACGCCCTCATCCGGAGCATCGCCGAAGGAAACCCGGATATAATCGGGGCCGGAACGGTTTGGGAACCCAACGCCCTGGACGGAAGGGACAGCGAATTCGTAAACACCCCCGGAACGGACAGCACGGGCCGGTTTCTTTCGTATTGGTCCTATACCGCTCAGGGACCCCAATTGCAGGCGGCGACGGGCTATGAGACTCCCGGGGTTGGGGATTTCAACCTCATCCCGAAACGAGACGGCAAAGAGACTCTCATCGATCCCTATACCTTTGAAATCGGCGGCGTGGCCTATTGGATGATGACCGCCTCAGTGCCGATCAAGATTCGGGGCGCGCATCGCGGCACCGCCTTTGTCGATATTGGCTTAACCACGATTCACCAACGGGTCCAGAAGATCAAGCCCGTTGAAGGAAGCGTCGCCGCGGTGTACAGCAATAACGGCACCGTCGTGGGGCATTTCGATGAAGCCCGGGTGGGCAAAAATATGCGCGAAACCGAGGCGCCCATGTCCGGACCCTATTTGACCGGGCTTATGCAGGCCGTTAGGGACGGGAAGCCTTATTCGTTTACCAATTATTCCCCTTATCTCAAGCAGGTTATGTATTTTACGGCGGTGCCTATTCTTGTTGGCGGGACGGACACGCCGTGGTCCTTACTTATCGGCATTCCGGTGGCTACGGTTAATGCCCCTATCCGCCGGATGATGACTCTTACGGTCCCGATTGTGGCGGGAATGTGTCTGCTTATTATCGCCGCGGTGTTTGTGATGAGCGGTTCGATTTCCCGGCCCCTGGCGTCGATGAAGCAGAGTTTTGATTTTATCGGAGACGGCAATTTCACCCGGGCTTTGGAGATCGAGAGCAAAGACGAAATCGGCGACATCTGCCGTTCCTTCAATCAGACTCAGGAAAAAATTCGGCATCTGATTTTTACGATTAAAGAGCGATCCCAATCTCTGTCCGAAGTGAGCGGCACCCTTTCTGCAAACATGAGCGAAACCACCGAGGCGGTAAATCAGATTACCGAAGCGATTTTAAGCATCCGGGGCCGGGTACTGAATCAAAGCACCGGAGTATCCGAAACCAACGCCGCCATGGAACGCATCACCAGCACGATAAACCAACTTAACGCCCTGGTGGACAGCCAAACCGAAAGCGTTTCCCAAAGTTCCACCGCAGTAGAAGAAATGCTGGCCAATGTAAAGTCCGTGACCCAAACTCTGGTGAAAAATGCCGCGAATGTCAGCGAACTCATCGACGCCGCGGAAATCGGCAGGGAAGGTCTGCACGAAGTTTCCTCAGACATTCAAGAAGTAGCCCGGCAATCCGAAGGGCTTTTAGAAATAAACGGAGTAATGGAAAACATCGCCGGGCAAACGAACCTGCTGGCGATGAACGCCGCCATCGAAGCCGCTCACGCCGGAGATGTGGGCAAAGGTTTCGCGGTAGTGGCCGACGAAATCAGAAAACTCGCGGAAAGTTCCAGCGAACAGTCAAAAACAATCAGCGATGTCTTGAAAAAAATAAAAGCCTCGATAGACAAAATAACCGCATCTACCAACGCCGTTTTGGAGAAATTCGAAGCCATTGACAGCGGCATCAAAACCGTATCCGAACAGGAAGAATGTATTCGGAACGCCATGGAAGAACAAGCCGCCGGGAGCAAACAGGTGCTTGAAGCAATCAGCCGGCTGAACGAGCTGACCCGGCATGTGCATAACGGCGCGGGAGAAATGCTTGAAGGCTCCCGGCAGGTGATCACCGAAAGCCGGAACCTCGAACGGGTCACCGGCGAAATCACCGGCGGCATGAATGAAATGTCCGGCGGCGCGGAACGGATCACCTCCGCCGTATCGGAAGTCAACGAAATCGCCAACCAAAACCGCGAAAATATCGGCATCCTCTCTCAGGAAATTTCGCGCTTCACCGTGTAAAAAAGGGCCGACCCTTAGCGGTGTCTGACCCCTGAAGGGGGGGCCTAAAAGGGTCCGCCCCTTTCCGGCCGGTCAAAAATCTTGACAAAAATTCTTAGATAAGTCCATACTATAAAAATAACTATAAATAAAAATAACTATAAATGGAGGCTGATCATGAAAGAAAGCTGTTACGGATGTTCAACCTGTGCCAGCGCGGATAAACCCTTGGAAGGGTTTATTGCAAAATTATCGGTAGAAACGTCCCATCATCGGGTGGATAGCCAATCAACCAAATGCGGATTCGGATTGCAGGGCCTTTGTTGCCGCCTTTGCGCAAACGGTCCCTGCCGAATCACCCCTAATTCCCCTCGGGGCATCTGCGGAGCAGGACCGGACGTGTTGGTAGCCCGGAATCTCCTGCGGGCCGTGGCCTCTGGATCCGGATGTTACATCCATGTTATCGAAAATACCGCGCTCAACCTCAGGAACACCGCGCTGGAAAAAGGCCGCCTTAAAGGTCCGGCCGCGCTGGAAAAACTCTGCAAACTCTTCGGCCTAAGCGGCGCCGGAGATCACGAAAAAGCCCTCCAAGTCGCGGATGCAGTTCTCAAGGACCTTTACAAGCCTTGGTATGTCAAAATGGAACTTCTGGAAAAAATAGCCTACCCGCCCCGGTTCAAGAAATGGCAGGAGTTGGGTATTCTCCCCGGAGGCGCGGTGTCCGAAGTCTACAAAGGCGTGGTCAAATGTTCTACCAACCTCAACTCGGACCCGGTGAATATGCTCCTCGATTGCCTCAAGCTGGGCATTTCGACCGGCGTGTATGGTCTCACCCTCACGAATCTCCTGAACGATGTGCTTTTGGGAGAACCGGAAATCCGGACCGCCCCGGTGGGACTGAGAGTCATCGATCCGGAGTACATCAACATCCTGATAACCGGGCATCAGCACACTATGTTCGTGGATCTGCAAGAACGGCTGACCTCGCCGGAGGTAATAAAAAAAGCCAACGCGGCCGGCGCAAAAGGGTTTAAACTCGTGGGATGTACCTGCGTCGGCCAGGACCTTCAGCTTCGGGGCGCGCACTACACCGATATTTTCGACGGCCACGCGGGAAATAACTACACCAGCGAAGCCATTTTAGGCACCGGCGGCATCGACGCGGTCCTGTCGGAATTCAACTGTACCCTGCCGGGAATCGAAAGGGTCTGCGACGCCCTCCTCATCAAGCAGATTTGTATCGATGACGTAGCGAAAAAAGCCAACGCGGAACTCAAGCCCTTCGTGTTCGCCGACCGCGCAAAACAGAGCAACGAGATTATAGACGCGGTCCTTGCTTCCTACAAAAACCGGCGTCCGAAAATCAAGCTGAATCTTTTTCCCGACCACGGCAACGTCAGCACTCTTACCGGCGTAAGCGAAGGGTCCCTAAGAAAATTCCTCGGCGGCTCCTGGCAACCTCTGATAGACCTCATCCTTTCCGGGGACATCAAAGGCCTTGCCGGAGTAGTCGGCTGTTCGAGTCTTGTCTCCGGCGGGCATGACGTCCTTACCGTGGACTTGGTGAAAGAACTTATCGCCAAAGACATACTGATCCTTACTGCGGGATGTTCCTCCGGGGGCATCGAAAATTGCGGGCTCATGACCCCGGAAGCCGCGGACCTAGCGGGACCAAAACTCAAGGGGGTTTGCAAGAAACTGGGCATCCCTCCGGTACTGAATTTCGGCCCCTGCCTTGCTATAGGCCGGCTGGAAATCGTGGCCACCGAACTCGCCGAAGCTCTCAAAATCGATATACCTCAGCTTCCCCTGGCGCTTTCCGCCCCCCAATGGCTCGAAGAACAAGCCCTTGCGGATGGCTGTTTCGGCCTTGCCTTGGGACTGCCGCTCCACTTGGGACTGCCCCCCTTTGTCACAGGCAGTAAGGTCGCGGTCCAGGTTCTGAGTAAGGATATGATTTCCCTCACCGGCGGACAGGTGATCCTCAACAATAACGCAAAAGAATCCGCGGATTTGCTTGACAAGATCATCCTGGAAAAACGCGCCGCTCTGAACATTTAAGGAGGAGGGATGAAACGAATCTTTATCGACCAAGATAAATGCGAAGGTTGCAAGAACTGTAGCATCGCCTGTATGCAGGCTCATCGGGAAAGGCCCGGCACGGTATACGACCTCGACCTGGGGGACCCCAAAAACGAAGCCCGGCATACTATTATACAGAGCGAAACCGGGGGCTATTTTCCCCTTTTCTGCCGGCACTGCCCGGAACCGGAATGTGTTATCGCCTGTATGTCCGGCGCGCTCCAAAAAGATGCCGGCACAGGTCAGGTTCAGTATGATGAAAAACGATGCGGAAGCTGTTTTATGTGCGTGATGAGTTGCCCCTTCGGAAATATCAAGCCGGACTGGGCTCATGCCAAGATCGTCAAATGCGATTTCTGCAAAAATGACAAAGAAGGGCCTAACTGCGTTAAATCCTGTCCCCAAAAAGCCATTCACGTTGAGGAGGCGGCAGTATGAAGCATTGTATCATCGGCGCGGGTCCGGCGGGAATCAGCGCAGTAAGAACCATCCTCCAGGAAAAACCGGAAGATTCGGTCGTCATCGTATCCCAAGACGAAGAAGTCTATTCCCGATGTATGCTCCACAAGATCATCTCCGGAGAACGGGACGGGGCCGGAATCAACTTCATTAACGACGACATCCTAAACCGCAAAAACGTCCAGTGGATCAAGGGAAAAACCGTTACCCGTCTGGACTCGGCATCCAAAACCGTTTACGCAGGAGATGAAGCCGTGGCATCCGGGGATACAATTCTCATCGCCACAGGCTCGAATAGCGTGACGCCGCCCCTAGGGGAACTCAAAACCGCGAAAAACGTCTTCGGACTGCGGCACCTAGGGGATTCCCGAAACATCGCCGCTAAAGCGGAAAGGGCCAAGAAAATTGTAATTATCGGCGCGGGACTGGTGGGTCTTGACGCGGTGTACGGCCTCCTCGAAAAATCCGGGGCAAAACCTTCCATTGATGTCATCGAAATGGCGCCGGTCCCTCTGGCGGTCAACCTCGACGCCCACGCCGCGGAAGCTTACCAAAAACGTTTCGAAGCCAAAGGCGTACGCTTTCATCTGGCCTGCAAAGTGGTAAATACCAAAAGCGACGGTCAAGGGAACATTACGTCCATAGAATACGAAGACGCAGGCCTAAGCAAATCCGCATCCTGCGATATGGCGATTCTTGCCGTGGGAGTCCGCCCCGCCGTAGCCTTCCTCGAAGGGAGCGGCGTGGAACTCACGGAACGGAAGGCGGTAAAAGTTGACGACCGGCTCGCAACCAACGTCTCAGGCCTTTACGCGGCCGGCGACGCGGCCGGACTTTCGGGTATTTGGCCCAACGCCCAAAAACAAGGCGAGTTCGCAGGATACGCCATGACCGGCTCCAGCCGAATCTACGACGATCGTTTCGCCCTGAAAAACACCATCAATTTTTTCGGACTTCTTTCCTTGTCTTTGGGTCTCATCAATCCCCAAGATGGAGATCAGACGCTCATCAAAGAAGATCGGAACAACTATCGGAAACTCATCCTTCGGGACGGCGCGCCGGTAGGAATCATTCTGCAAGGCGAAATCGGAGGGAGCGGCTTTTGGCAGTATCTCATCAAAAACAAGATTCGCCTTGACAAGCTGGGAAAATCGCCCTGGAAGGTAAGCTACGCAGATTTCTACGGCCTAACCCCCAACGGCGAGTATACCTGGGCAGTCTAATTTTTAACAAAGCCCCGAAATGCGGGGCTGATTCCTACTGTTTTTGAAGCCGCCAGGAGAGGCTGAAGGTCCATATAGAGGGAAAATCGGGAGAAGCCGCTTTCAAGGTGATACTCCCGGGTTTTCCCTGGATCGATGTCTGAAACGCGCCATTCCAGAGAGGGTCCTTATCTTTTTTAATCCTATACCCCAGACTCATTTTAAACCAAAAAATGTTGAGGCGATAGGACCCTTCGCCGGCAAGGGTAAGGGAAGAAAACATAGGATCCGTCGGGATGGGAAAGGGGATGGGCTGTTCCGCCGAAGATAACACCGTTCCGGAGGCTGAAAATCCGGCATGAAACTGCCCCCAGACCGCGCCGAAGCCCCCCGAAAAGGTATCTTCGATTTTCTCATGTTTCGAGGCGTTTCGGGCGGCGGTAATGGACAGTTCCCCGGGTTTTACCGGAAAAGCTGTGAAATCCGTAGGAAACCGGTAGGATCCGCTGTAATAACTTCGCTCGAAAGGTTCGCCTAAGCCGTCTCCTCGCCAAGCCGCGCTGATTCGGAACAGTCCGGCTTTTCTGCCGTAATGTTCAACCTTCGCGCCGAGTCGGAATCCCGCTCCCGGGGCTCCGCCGTCTCGGCCGACGTACCTGCCGCCGGCGGCATCGCCGGCCATGGATAGCCGCCAGGGCCGATTCCCAATCCGGACTCCTGCGTTAAAGTACAGATCCCGGCCATACGCAAAGGTATCGGAATAGGCCAGATCCCCGGCCGCGCCGAAAAACGGCGAAGTATAGACCGCGCTCAATCCATAGAGCTTAAAATCCCGGGCCGGCAAAGGCGGAGTCTCGGAAAACCAAGCGGAAGGTGTCCGGGCCGGCAAAGTTTTCCAGGTAGAGAATCCTTCAATCCGCAGATTGGTTTTGCGGGTAATGTCGAATTCGGCGCCGGCGGCGATGCCCGGTTTTATTTCTTCCAAATCTTCCAATAACGCCGACCCAAAACACCGAAACAAACCCAGCCGAGGACTCCGCAGATAAAGATACACCGCAGGTTCTTTTGAAGAAGACAGGGATGTTTGCAGATCCCCTAGGGAAGTTTTGTGCTGTTCCGGAAAAGGAAGAGCTTTACTCCAGGGACTGCGGAGCCGGGATGCAAGTCCTTGCTCGTCGATTCGGCCGTACAAAATTCGGGAACCGGTCTGCTTGTGGTAGATCCCACCGGAGAAAGCGGTACGGCCCTCGGGCAGGGCTTCCCAAAGAGGAGGACCTTTGTCGATAACCTGTAGCCTGAAAGACAGGGTCTGGAACGGGAGGTGGATCCGCAGATCGCTTCGGTTGACAAGGAATTTTTCGGATTCCCAAAAACCGCTCCAGAGAAAACTCCAATAGGGATTGAGTTTTTCAAAAACTCCCGGATTCCGGCTTTTTACTTCCCCATGCCCAGAAATGATGAGGAACTTCAGAAATAAGAGCATAAAAAAATACCGCATACATCTTTACGGATGCAGGGCGGTATTTGCTTTATTATAATTCTGATTGATTTTGCCAAATTTGAGAATTTTCAAAACCGTCTATATTTTTGATGCGGACGATCCAATAATCGGCTTCACTTTGCGTGGTATAGGGTCCGATTCTCACTCGGAAAAAGTTTTGTCCGTTTACGTCTCGGTTTATGATGATAGCCGTGATGCCTTTTGACGCCAGGGTTTCTTTTGCGTCTTCCGCCCGTACTTGGGTGGCGAAAGAGCCGACCTGCACCCAATAATTTGCTTTTAGCGATCTGGATGAAACTGCGGCGGCGGTCCCGGACGTAGCCGGAACCGCGCTTACTGAACGGGACCCGGAGGCCGCCGACGATTGGGACGGGCCAGACCCTCCCGATGAAACCGGAGCGATTACCAGATCGGAAAAGGATTCGACCGGAGGCGGAGGTACAGCGGATGATGCGGAACTGCTTCGGGCGGGAGTTGTCTGGCTCCCGGTAGTAGTAGTAGTAGGAATCCCCGGAGTTGATGTGTTTGGAATTTCAATCACCAACTGGGAGCTGTTGGAGGTTTGGGGCGTTCCGCTCTGCCCGGAGGTCCCGGTCCCCGACGGTTGTAGCCCTCCGAGGTCCTCTCGGTTTCGCAATAATCCCACGGCGTCTACGGTGGCGGGTTCGCTTGGTTCGGAAAAGGGCATCGCCTCCGGAGGCAAGGCGTCAGGTTTTTCCCGGTTGGTACTTTTGGCGGCCTCTTCCCGGGAAATAACCCGGGACCCGGCTTGGGACTCTCGGTTTTTCGGCAGAAAAATAAGGATAGACAGCCCTATCACAATGATAAGAAAAATCCCAACAGAAACCGCTACTAATAATAATTTTTTCTTTTCCATAATAAATTTTTCCAGCTTTTAATACGAAATTCAGCTTAATACTGAATTCAGCTTTCTAATACTGAATTTGAAGGCCCTTCAAAGAAAGAATCCGATCCAACTGACTCGCGACGCTTCCTTTAAAAAAAGATTCAAAAAATCCTCCATTATATACTATATAAGTATCGGCATTTTTCCGAAAATATTGAGCTCTCCATTTTTTTTGACTGCCGAAACGGGTTACAATCTGCTTCCAGGGCAGACGATCCCTTTTTTTTGCCCGCCCAAGCCTGACAAGCCAAGGCGCCTGCACAAGAATCGTAAACCGAAGCTCCGAAAAAAACGCCGTTTTGTGAAGCAACGCCGCATTGATAACACAGGCTTTGCCTGCTTGCGCCTCGATCCAGGTCTCCACAAGCTGGTTTACAACGGGATGCACAATGTTTTCAAGGGCTTGCAAGGCTTCGGCATCGTCAAAGACCTTCTCCCCCAAAAGCCTGCGGTCTATGCCCCCGTCATTTCCCACAATCAAAGGCCCAAACCGCTCAAGTACCGCCGGCTTCTCCGCCTCAAGAGCCTTATGCCCCAGCTTATCCACATCCAGCACCGGCAACCCCCGGAGTTCCAAAAAGCGGGCGACATAATTCTTTCCCGCACAATATGTTCCAGTTAGTCCAATAATATACATTCAGCGTATTTTCGGCATCTGTCCGCTAAAAATTCTCTAAAAATAAAAAAATCTGATAATAGCGTTTAACAAAAACCTACCGCAAAACTGGATATACCGGGCATTTCGCCGCCGCTGATGCCTTGCGGCAGAATGAATTGTTCATGGGGGAATTAGGGCTTTTAAAGTTGACCGAAGCCCTGATCCGAATTAACTTCGTCAGGTCCAACCCCGTTACTTGAAACACTCCCTCCTTAATGTCTGACACCGTTATAGGGGCGGCGGGATTGGGTTTGGGGTGAAGAGCGTTGCTGGGTCTGGGAGGGGGTCGATTAGGCCGAGGATGCGCCTCAGCCGGTGGAACAGGCCGCCGAAACGCCACTGCTCAGGCTTCTTCGCCAAACCAGCCTTCACCGGATTCTCATCAATGTACTCCGACACCCTCGCAAAGTCCTTTTCGTCTTTGATTATCCGTGAAAAGAACCGCCGACCCCACAAACTGCCGGTGATATTGTGCATCTTGTTCCACCATCTCGCAAACCGGCTCTTCAAATACTGCATTATTTTGGATAAAGACTCCCCGGGCCCGGGTTTCATGAGAAAATGTATGTGGTTATCCAGCACAGTTGAAAATTTTATAATTCTATGTAGTATATATACTTATAAGAAAAATTTTGGCTAAAAGGTCAAGTAAAGGTCAAGTCTTGGAGAGGGCTATGGAATTTCACGTTTTTAAAAAGCCGAAAAAACTGAAAAGCGGTAAAACCGTATACCGATGGTATTATTACTATCTGGATGAAAACAAAAAACAGGTACAGAAAGCCTGTAAGGGCTGTAAAACCCGGAAAGAGGCGGAGGATTATATCCGCTCCCTGTCTTGCGCCGACGATTCATCCCCAGCGGTTCGGGTGCGGGACATCGCTCAGAATATGTTTCTGCCGAACAGCGATCACATGGATCGGCGGCGTCAACTCGGTAAGCCACTGGATTTCGGCACTATGCGGCAAGCCCGGCATTTCGCCGAAGCGATTATCGAAACTTGGGGTGATATAAGTATCGCGCAAGTCGATCCGGCGGAAATCACCAAATTTCTTTTTTCGGTTGATCGTTCCGGCAGTTGGAAAAATCGCTATACCAGCATTTTCCGGGAAATCTACGCGGAGGCGAAATGGTACGGGTGCAAGATTCAGCCGCCCCATTTCGATTGGTTCCGGCAGGAAAGCAAAAAAGCGGACATTTTTACTACCGGCGAACTCAAACGTCTTTTCGTTCCCGAAAATTTTCCGAGCCGCACGCTGTACTTATTTTTCTTGCTGTGTCTTTCCGGCGGGCTTAGGCTTGGCGAGACCCGGGCGGTACGGCCGAAACAAATTCTGTTTGAGCGGAACGCGCTTATCGTGGATGGATTTTGTAAAGAGGATGGAAGCCGGACGACGTATAACAAAACCGGCTCGCCGGATAATCCCCGATTCCGAATCGTCCTCCTTCCCGGTTTTACTACAACTCAATTAGCCGAGTATATTTTGGAGAACGGAATTTCGCTTGAAGACTTCTGTTTTTCTATCGATGGAAAACCAGTGAAACGGGCTTACGCGCAATATACGTTTCGGCTGGCAATGGAGAAAGCCGGGACAATCCGATCCAGCGTGGAATACCGGAAAAGCGACGAACATAAACCCGGGGGAAATGTTCTTACCTCCAGTCTTATGCCCGATGGCAGGCGGCTGTGTGTACATTCACTGCGCTATACCTATGTTACCCGGATGCGCCGGGAGCTTCCCGCTGAACTGGTTATGAAAATGGTTGGTCACACCAAAGTTGATATGACCGATTACTACACGAAGAAAGCCTTGGAAGAGTCTCTTGCCGGCATTATGGATGCCGTCGGCGCGGTAGATAATCTTTTC